>DASUCN010000065.1:0-20447 GCA_036276015.1 Gaiellaceae bacterium
CGACCGAGGAGCAGAGGCAGCAGGCGCGCGAGCAGCTCGGTCTCACGGGCTCGTACGCGGAGCAGTACTGGCGCTGGGCGAGCAACTTCGTGCAGGGCGACTTCGGGTTCTCGTACCGCAACACCCAGCCGGTCTCGGAGATCCTGGCCCACGCGCTGCCGATCACGCTCGAGCTCGTCTTCCTCGGGCTCCTCATCGCCACCGTGATCGGCGTCCCGCTCGGTGTCCTGTCGGCCGTCAAGCGCGACAGCACCCACGACTACGCGGCCCGCGTGACCGGCTTGATCGGCGTCTCGATCCCCAGCTTCTGGCTCGCGACACTCCTGCTTCTCTTCACGTCGCGCGTCTTCGGCTGGGTGCCCCCGCTCACGTACGTCTCGTTCTTCGACGACCCGTTGACGAACCTCAGCCAGTTCATCCTCCCGGCGATCGCGCTGTCGGTCTTCCCCCTCGCGATCATCATGCGGATGGTGCGCACCACGATGCTCGAGGTGCTCAGCCAGGACTACGTCAGGACGGCACGAGCGAAGGGTGTGGGCCGGCGCAAGGTGATCTCCAAGCACGCTCTGCGCAACGCGCTCATCCCGGTCGTGACGATCATCGGCTTCGAGGTCGGCGTCCTGCTCGGCGGCGCTGCGATCATCGAGATCATCTTCGGGCTGCCCGGGGTCGGGAACACCCTCCTGCAAGCCGTGTTCAACCGCGACTACCCCCTCATTCAGGCGGCGACGATGCTCATCGCCGTCACCTTCATCCTCGCCAACCTGTTCGTCGACGTCCTGTACGGCATCCTCGACCCACGGATCTCGCAGACGTGAGCACCGCCCGCGTTCGGCTCCCCTTCATCGCCGCTCCCGCGCCGGAGATCGGCCCGTGAGCGGTCAGCTCGTCCCGGAAGGCCCCGACCCGCGCAGCATCGTCGCGCCGGTCGTGCCTCGGATGAAGAAGCGGCGGCTCGGCCGCTGGGGCAACCCGATCGGCATCGTCGGCGCGGTCATCGTCGCCTTCATGATCCTCGTGGCGCTCGTCGGCCAGTACGTGTGGACGATCGACCCCGACGCGCAGAACTACGACCGCTTGCTCTCGCCGAACTGGACGAACCCGATGGGGACGGACGAGCTCGGACGCGACATCATGGCGCGGATCATCCATGGCGCGCGCGTGTCGCTCCAGGTCGGGTTCATCTCGGTCGGGATCGCGATGGTGTTCGGCACGACGCTCGGGCTGATCGCCGGCTACTACAAGGGCGTCACCGACGGCCTGCTCATGCGGATCGTGGACATCATGTTCTCGATCCCCGGGCTCGTCCTCGCGATCCTCATCGCAGGCCTGCTCGGCCCGTCGCGGCGGAACGCGATGATCGCGATCGGGATCATCATCATCCCCGTCTTCGCGCGGGTCATCCGCGGGGCGGTGCTCGAGGTCATGGGCTACCCGTACATCGAGTCCGCGCGCGCCCTCGGGGCGCCGGGTAGTCGGATCATGCGCCAGCACGTCCTGCCGAACGTGGTCGCGCCCCTCATCGTGCTCGTGACTGTCTACCTGTCCGTCGCGATCCTGGCCGAGGCGGCGCTGAGCTTCCTGGGCCTCGGAACGCAGCCGCCCGAGGCGTCGTGGGGATCGATGCTGAGCACGTCCCGCTCGTACCTCGACTTCGCGCCGTGGTACTCGATCTTCCCCGGCGCCGCGATCGCGGTGGTCGTCCTCGGCTTCAACTTCCTCGGGGACGGACTCCGCGACATCCTCGATCCGCGGCTCGGCGCGGTCGTCGGCACGCTCCCCATCGAGAAGAAATGACCGTTCGCAGGCCGTGCTCGACGTCCTGATTCGCGGCGGCTGGGTCGTCGACGGCACCGGGAACCCGGCGTTCCCGGCCGACGTCGCGATCGAGCGCGGTCGCATCGTCGAGGTGGGTCGCCTCGAGGAGGGCGCGACGGCCGAGCGGGTCATCGACGCAACGGGGAAGACCGTATGCCCCGGCTTCGTGGATCCCCACAGTCACAGCGACTTCACCGTCCTGACGAACCCGACCGCGGAGAGCACGATCCGGCAGGGCGTCACGACGGAGATCGTCGGCAACTGCGGTTGGAGCTACGCGCCCGTGACGGCGTACTCGGAGTCGATGATGCTCGGCCGGCTACGGACGTTCGCCTACCAGGGGCGCATCGAGTGGTCGACGACGGGCGAGCTGCTCGAGCGCGTCGAGCGGATCGGGCACTCGCAGAACCTCGCCTGGTTCGTCGGCCACAATGCCATCCGCCTCGCCGCGGGAGTCTCCGGCCCGGAGCCGTCGGAGGAGGAGCTGCGCGCGATGGAGCGCCACGTGCGCGAGGCGATGGACGCCGGAGCGTTGGGGATGTCGACAGGTCTCGAGTTCGAGCCCGGCCGCGCTGCTCCGACGGAGGAGCTGATCCGCCTCAACGCGGCTGCCGGCGAGTACGAGGGCGCGATGTACACGAGCCACATCCGCAACCGCGACGCGACCCTGCTCGAGTCGATCGACGAGTTCCTCGCGATCGCCCGGGCCGGTGGCACGAAGGCCGAGATCTCGCACCTCAACGTGCGCCACAACACGGGCGCCCCCGATCGCGGCTGGGAGAAAGCTGTCGAGCGGATGGCCGCGAGCCGGGACGAGGGGCTGGACGTCCTCGCCGACACAACCCCCCTGCGCGACGGGCTCGGACAGATGGCGGCCATCCTCCCGCCATGGGTGATGGAGGGCGGTGCCCGCGAGGCCGCCGAGCGCCTGCGCTCACCCGCCGTGCGCAAGCGGCTACGCGGGGAGTGCGACCGGTACTGGCGCTTCATCCATGCCGGCGAGTGGGATCGCGTCCGCTTGCAGACGAGCAACGAGTATCCAGGCCTCGAAGGCAAGTCGTTCCCGGAGATCGCCCGGGCGCTCGGGAAGGACGAGTGGGACGCCTTCTTCGACATCCTCGCCGCCGAGGGCGAGGCGCTCGACAGCGTGCTGATGGTGGGGCGCCTCTTCACCGACGAGCACCTCGCCGAGATGATCTCGCACCCCCTCTTCTGCCTCGGCGTGGACACGTTCACGAGCACGGTCGAGGGCCCGCTCGCACAGGTCTCGAAGCACCCGCTCGCGTACTCGGGCCACGTCCACTACCTGACGCATCACGTCCGCGAGCTCGGAACGCTGCGGCTCGAGGACGCGATTCGGAAGATGACGCGGATGCCGGCCGCGCACTTCGGTCTCTCCGACCGCGGGCTGCTCCTCGAAGGCTTCGCCGCGGACGTCGTCGTCTTCGACTTCGACGAGCTCGACGACGTCTCCACCGACGAGAACCCGCTCGCGTACGTCCACGGCGTCGAGCACGTGCTCGTGAACGGCGAGGTCGTGATCGCGGACGGCGACCACACGGGCGCCCGGCCTGGCCGTCAGCTCCTTCGTCGCTGACCCGTGGTCGTCGATCTCCGCTCCGACCTCTGCTCGCTTCCGACGGAGGAGATGTGGCAGGCGATGCGCGACGCCGAGCTCGGGTGGGCGACGGCCCGCGAGGACGGCTCGGTACGGCGGCTCGAGGAGACCGCGGCCGGGCTCCTCGGCCACGAGGCGTCCGTCTTCGTCCCGACGTGCGGGATGGCGAACCTCGCCGCGCTCCTCGTCCATGCCGAGCGTGGCGTCGGCGTCGTGCTCGAGTCGGCGGCCCACATCCTCACCTCGGAGGGCATGGCGATCACCGAGATCGCCGGCCTCGAGCCGTTCGCCGTGTGGGCGCCCGACGGGCGCCTCGATCCGGCGCGTGTCGACGAGACCTTCGCGGATACGCGCGCGACGGTGCTCGCCCTCGAGAACACACACACCCGGGCGGGCGGCACCGTCGTCGGGGCGGAGCGCACCCGTGAGCTCGTCGAGGTCGCGCGCCGCCACGGCGCTCGTGTGCACCTCGACGGCGCGCGCCTCGTCAACGCGGCGGTCGCCCTGGGCGTCGAGCTGTCCGAGCTCGCGCACGACGTCGACTCCGTCGCGCTGAGTCTCAACAAGGGCCTGAGCGCGCCCTACGGCTGCGTTCTCGCCGGACGTGGCGCGTTCGTTGAGAAGGCGCGAACGCAGCTTCTCCGCCTGGGCGGCGGCACGGTGCACCGCGCGGGCCTGCTCGCGGCGGCCGGGCTGGTCGCGCTCGAGCGGATGCGCGAACGGGTCGCCGACGACCACCGGCGTGCGCGAGAGCTGGCGGAGCGCCTGAGCCGCATCGAAGGCCTACATCTCGAGCCGGAGCGCGTCGAGACGAACATCGTCCTCGTCGACGTCACCGGCACCGGCTACGAGCCGGCGGCCTTCGTGACGGAGCTCGCCGGGCGTGGTGTCCGCGCCCTGGAGCGCGACGGCTCACGTATCCGCCTCGTGACTCACCGGCTCGTCGTCGACGACGACATCGAGGTAGCTGCTGCAGCAGTGGCAGACGTCGTCGCCTCCGCGGGTTGAGCGCGCAGGGCGAGTGCCCCCACCACGGCTACTCCGACCGCAACGGTGCCACCGATCGCGAAGGCGAGGGCCGTTCCCCCAACGGTGACCAGCCAGCCGGCGAGGAGGCCGCCGAGCGGAGCGCCCCCCTGGAACGCGAAGAAGTAGAGGCTCACCGCGCGCCCGCGCAGCTCAGGCGGCGCGGCGAGCTGCAGCGTCGCGAGGGCGCTCGAACCCCAGAGGACGTAGAAGACTCCGAGCGGGACGAGGATCGCGCAGACCACTGCGAGGGTCGTCTGGGGCGCGAGTACCAGCTCGAGCAGCCCGAACCCTCCGGCGCCGGCGAGCATGAGCTTCAGCCGCGCCCTCCCGATCGTCGCGAGCATCAAGGCACCCACCAGCGCGCCCGCACCGAACATCGCGGCGATCAGCCCGAACGTCCCCGCGCCCGCGTCGAGCGTCTCTGCGGCGAGGAGGGGGAAGAGGACGTCGAAGTTGAACGAGACGGTGCTCACGACGAGGACTCCGAAGAACGCGACGGCAACCCTCCGTGACCCGAGTGCGAACGCCAGCGCCTCGCGCATCCCCGACACGAGCCCGACCTGGACGTGCGTTGCGCCGCGGGCGAGCAGCTCGGACTCGCGCATGGCGAGGACGGCGACGACGACTGCGAGGTATGAGACGGCGTTGATCGCGAAGGCCACGCCCGCTCCCGCGACCGCGACGACGAGTCCGCCCAGCGCAGGCCCTGCCACGCGTGCCATCGTTCCCAGCCCCGAGCTCAGCGCCACGGCGTTCGCGAGGTCGCCGCGCCCGACGATTCGGTAGACGAGGGTATGTCGCGCGGGATTGTCGACGACGAGAAAGAGCCCCTGGGCGCCCATGAGCACGTAGACCATCCAGGCCTCGACGACGCCCGCGAGCGTGAGTGCCGCGAGCACACCGGCGAGCCCGGCCATCACCGACTCGCAGACCACGATGAGCCGCCGCACGTCGAACCGGTCGACGATCGACCCGGCGGCGAGCCCGAAGACCGTGACCGGGAGGAGCTGCACGAGGGCGAGCGCACCGACCGCGACCGGCGAGCCGGTGAGCTCGAGGACGAGCCAGTACGCAGCGATCTGCTGCATCCACCGTCCGGCGAACGCGATCGCGTGGCTCGCGTAGTAGAGGCGGAAGTTGGGGAAGCGCAGGCTCGCGAACGTCCGTCCGCCGAGCCGCGCGATCCTCACGTCAGAGCAGCGCGTCGCGGTCGATCGGCTGGCCGAGCACGAACACGCAGTCGCCCTGCTCGGTCACGGGGATCGCCTTCGTGACGGCCACGTACCCACCGAGCGGCGCCGTCAGCTCGATCGGCGGCTGCGTCGGTCGATCGAGGAACCAGAGCCGGCCGACCGTCTGGCCCTCCTCGACGGGGTCTCCGGGCTCGAGCAGCGCCTCGAACAGCCCGTCCTCGGGCGAGACGACGATGTTCGCCGGATCGCGGCCGTCGAGGATGACGGCGGGTGGCATTCCGAGCGAGGCGCGCGTCTGCGCCTCGCCCTCGAGGACGCCGACGTGTCGCAGGACATTCTGCAGCCCGCTCCACGCGAGCCGGTGCACGGGGGCGGGAACGCGGCCGCCACCGCCGAGCTCCGTCGTGATCACGACCTTCCCTTGGCTCTCGGCCTCGACCGGGAGCAGGCCGTGGCCGTTGACGTCGATGTAGAGGTAGTGCCAGTCGCTGAGCCAGGCCTCCATCCCCTCGAGCATCGCGCGCCGCTGGACCGGGTCGTCCACGACGTGCATGTGCGAGCACGGGATGAACCAGGCGCTCCGGCCCCCCGAGTGCATGTCGATGACGACATCGGCCATCGGGAAGAGCACGGTCGAGAGGAAGTGCGCCAGCTGCTCGTTCGGCGGCCCGTCGGGGCGGCCCGGGAACGAGCGGTTGAAGTTCGCGCCCGACGGCCAGTTGCGCGTGTTCGCCCTCGACGCAGCCGGCGAGAGCACCGGGATGACGACGACGCGGCCCCGCACGTGCTCCGGCTGGAGCTCCTGCAGGAGCCGAAGTGCCGCGACCTGGCCTTCGTACTCGTCGCCGTGGTTGCCCGCGAGCACGAGCACGGTGGGTCCTTCCCCGTTCGCGATCACACCGAGGTGGACGAACGTGCTCGCCCAGCCCGCCGTGTTCGTGATCTTCGGGAACGCGAGGTGGCCGACCCGCTTGCCCGGCGCCTCCAGGTTGATCGAGCAGGAGACGGGGGAGGCGACCTGGTTCATCGGCGCGTTGCGAGGTACGTCGTGACGGCGGCCTCGGTCGCCTCGAGCAGCCGGTCGACGTCGGCATCCGTGTGCGCGTACGAGAAGTGGCTGCGCTTCAGGTTCAGCGGCAGCTCGAAGATGCCGTGGCGCATGAGCTCGCGGCGGTACCCGACGAAGAGGTCGACGTCGTTGCGGAGGAGGTCGTCGTAGCTCTCGACCGGGCCCTCGAGGAAATACGAGACGAACACCGAGCCGAAGCCGCTGACGACCGCAGGCACTCCGAGCGAGTCGTACAGGGCCTGCAGCTCCGTCCGCGCCCGCTGCCCGAGGTGGAAGACGTGCTCGTGAACGGGCTCGCGCTCGAGCTTCTCGATGGTTGCGAGCGCCGCGGCCGACGTGGCGGGATGGCCGTTGAAGGTCCCGGCGAAGAACGCGGGGCGCCCGGGCGTCGTCGAGAAGAGCTCCATGAGGTCAGCGCGACCGCCGAGCGCGGAGACCGGCCAGCCGTTCGCCATCGCCTTGCCGAGCGTCGTCAGGTCGGGCGTGACACCGGCGATCTCCTGATAGCCGCCGAGCCCGTGCCGGAAGCCCGTGATGACCTCGTCGAAGACGAGGATCGTCCCCGCCCTCGAGGTCAGCTCGCGCAGGCGCTCGAGGAAGCCGGGCTTCGGCACCACCGCACCGATGTTGTGCGGGATCGGCTCGAGGATGACGCCGGCGACGTCGCGCTCGGCGAGCGCACGCTCGACCGCGTCGGCGTCGTTGAACGGGAGCACGATCGTCGCGTCGAGCACCTCCGGGAAGATCCCTTGCGAGAGCGGGTCCTTCGTGCCGACGCGCTCGGCCGGCGAGATGACGTTCATCGCGACCGAGTCGTGCCAGCCGTGGTAGCAGCCCTGGAACTTGATCACGTGCCGTCGCCCGGTCACCGCCCGGGCGAGCCGCAGCGCGTGGAATGTGGCCTCGCTGCCGGTCGCCGTGAGCAAGACCTTCTCGAGCGACGGGACGTGCGCGCACAGCCGCTCGGCGAGCTCGATCTCGACGGGCGTGACGCCGACACCCATGTTCGACACCTCCGCCGCGGTCGCGGCGACCGCGCCGTCGACATCGGGGTCGTTGTGGCCGAGGAGCGGTGGACCGAACGCGGCGTGGTAGTCGGTGTACGTGTTTCCGTCCGCATCCGTGAAGGTCGCGCCGCTCGTCGCGACGACGACGAGCTCCTCGAGGCCGGCGACGCGTCGCTGGCCGCTGTTGACCCCGCCGGGGATGGAGGCGACAGCGCGCTCGGCGAGCGACCGGGTCGGGTCGGCCGGCTTCGAGCTCATCGCCCGTTCACCCGCAGCTCCGCGACGACATCGGGGTCGAGCTCGACTCCGAGTCCTGGCCCTGTCGGGACCGCGATGCAGCCGTCCTCCTCCACCGGGAGACGCTGCACGGTCAGGGCCGTGTTGATCGGCGTGCCGGCGACGCAGTACTCCTGGTACAGCGCGTCGGGCAGCACGGCGTTCACGTGCAGCGACGCTGCCTTGATGATCCCGCTCTTCCAGGCGTGCGGCACGGTCTTCACGCCGTGGCTCTCGGCCAGCTCGGCGATGCGGAGGAGCTCGGTTATGCCGCCGCAGCGCGTCACGTCCGGCTGGATGACGTCGACGTGCCCGCGCTCGATGAGCTCGCGGAAGCCCCAGCGCGTGGCGTCCTGCTCGCCTGCTGCGACCGGGATGTCGACGGTGTCGGCCAGCTCCGCGTAGGCCTCGTACTCGTCGGGCTCGAACGGCTCCTCGAGCCAACCGATTCCGAGCTCCTCGAAGCCCCGCGCTGCCTTCGTCGCGCGCGAGACGTCACCGACGTACCCGAGCCCGGCATCGATGAGGATGTCGACACCATCACCTCCCGCGTCGCGTGCGGCTGCAGCCAGCTCCACGTCGAATCCCTCGTCGCGCCCGAGCGGCCCCCAGCCGAGCTTCACCGCGGTGAAGCCCTGGTCGCGCAGCTCCGCGACCGCCGCATGCGTCTCCTCGGGCGTGTCCGGCATGAGCCTGGACGCGTAGGCGCGCACGCGGTCGCGCCGCGGCTCGCCGATCAGCTCGGAGACCGGCTTGCCCTCGACCTTGCCCTTGATGTCCCAGAGGGCGATGTCGATGCCGCTGAGCGCGTGGATCGTGATCCCGCGCCGACCGACGTAGATCGTTCCGCGGTACATCTTCTGCCACAGCCGCTCGACGTCGAGCGGATCCTCGCCGATCAGCAACGCGCGCAGGCCGACGGCAACCGCATGCGAGCTGTCGCCGTGGATCAGCGCGGCGACGACCTCGGGCGCCGAGTCGACCTCGCCGATACCGGTGATCCCCTCGTCCGTGTGGACGAGGACGACGAGGTCGTCCTGGCTTCCGTCGGCGATGCCCTCGTCCACCGACGGCTGCCGGAGGACGATCGCCTCGACGTCTGTGATCCTCACGAGCGGGGCAGAAGTGCGCGTCGCCGGAAGCTCACGGATTGTTGACTATAGCGCGATTGTCAACAATCGCCTAGGATCGGCTGCGATGACCGGATCGCCGGTCCGCTGCACGCTCGACCTCGACGCCGACGGGCGGCGGGCGGGCACGCTCGACCTCCCGCGCTCGACGAACACGAGCGGTTGGTCGGCTCTGCGCATCCCGGTCGTCTCCGTCGCCGGGGGCGACGGCCCGAGCGCGCTGGTCATCGGCGGCTGTCACGGCGACGAGCCCGAGGGGCAGGTCGCGGCGCTGAATCTCGTGCGCGACCTGTCGCCCAACGACGTGCCGGGGCGCTTGTACGTCATCCCGTGTCTGTCGCTCGAGGCGTCTCGCGCGTACACGCGCCTGTGGCCTTCGGGCGCCAACATGAACCGCTCGTTTCCTGGCGACCCGGACGGGACGCCGGACGAGCAACTCGCGCACTTCCTGTCGACCGAGCTCTTCCCGCGCGTCGACATCGTCGTCGACATCCACTCGGGCGGAAGGTCGGGACTCTGCTTGCCGTGGTCGGAGATGCACTGGGTCGACGACGCCGCCCAGCGCAGGCGCATGGTCGAAGGGATGCTCGCGTGGAACACGGACTGGTGCGTGGTCTACATCGACATCGCGGGTGGCGGGCTCCTCGTCGGCGAGGCGGAGCGGCAGGGAAAGACGGTCGTGTCCACCGAGCTCGGTGGTGGCGGGCATGTCACCGCCCCGATTCACCGGCTCGCGCTGAGCGGCCTCACGAACGTGCTTCGGCATTTCGGCGTGCTCGGCGGCGAGCCGACGACGCGCGAGTCGGAGCCGACGATCCTGCGCGCGACCGACCTCGACGACTACCTGCTCTCGCCGGCGACGGGGCTGTTCGAGACGCTGGTCGAGCTCGGCCAGCACGTCGAGGCAGGCGAGATCGTGGGGCGGATCCACTTCCTCGACGCTCCCGACCGTCGGCCGGAGCCCGTCGTGGCCAGGTCGTCCGGGACCGTGTGCGTGATCCGCGCGATCGCGACCACCGACGAGGGCGACAACGTCGTCGTGATCGGCCACGAAGTCGACCGCTCGGAGCTCGAGTGATGGACGCCTTCCGCGTTGCCGCGACCCAGCTCGACACCCGGCTCGGTGAGATCGAGCACAACCTCGACGGGCATCGCCGGCTCGCGGAGGAGGCTGCCGCGGCCGGATGCGCGCTGGTGGTCTTCCCCGAGCTCTCCGCCACGGGCCACAGCGGGGATCCCGAGGTCACGCGCACGGCTGAGCCTCACGACGGCCCGATCTTCAGCGAGATCCAGGAAGTCGCTCGCGCGCAGCGGATCGTCCTCGGCTACGGGTTCTGCGAGGCGTACCGGGGGACGCACTACAACACCTATGCGCTCGTCGGGCCGGACGGCTTGCTCGGCCTCCAACGCAAGGTGCACGCCTCCTACGACGAGTTCTTCCACTTCCGGCAGGCCTACGAGTGGACGGTCGTCGACCTCGGCTTCGCTTGCGTCGGCATCGCGATTTGCCACGACAGCGACTTCTTCGAGAGCTGGCGCGTGCTCGCGCTGAAGGGCGCCGAGGTGATCCTGCTCCCGCACGCGAGTCGGACGCTGCCGGCCGGTGGGGGTGACCTCACCTTCGACGGGCGCGCCCGTGAGGCGTTGGCGGAGGAGATCCGCCGCGCGCAGGAGGAGCTCCTCGACGAGCGTCCGCATCCCCCGCGGCGCCATGACGTGCTCGCGCGTGACAACGCGGTGTTCGCGGTGCACTCGGGGCAGGTCGGGTTCGACGGCCACTCGACGCACGTCGGGGGCGGGTACGTCCTCGCGCCGGACGGCTCTCTTCTCGCGCGGACGGCGCCCGGCCCGGATGCAGCGCTCGTCGTCGCGGACCTCGATCCCGCGCTCCTCGAGCATGCGCGCGAGAACCCGTGGTACGCGCTTCGCAAGCGGCGGCCAGAGGCGTACGCGGAGCTGACCGCGCCCGTATGACGTTGACCGCGGGCATCGCGCGGGTCGACGTCACGCCGCCGTGCGGGCTTCCGCACGGCTGCTGGGCGGCCCGAACCGGGCTCGCGGACGGGGTGCACGATCCCATGCTCGGCCACGCGCTCGTCCTCTCCGACGGAGCGACGACGCTTGCTCTGGTCGGTGTCGACCTCGTCTTCGCCGGCCGCGACATGACGCTCGAGATTCGACGTCGTGTTGAGGAGCTCACCGGCATCCCGCCCGAGGCGGTGCTCGTCAACGCTGCCCACAACCACAGCGCTCCGAGCCTCTCTCGCGGCTCGACGGTGGCAGGCCTGCGCGACGCACCGGCGTTCGCGGAGTACGCGGCGCAGCTGCCCGTTCTGCTCGCGGGCGCCGTGTACTCGGCGTGGCGGAAGCGCGAGCCCGTGCGGGTGGGATGGGGGCAGGGCGCAGCTCCGGGCGTGACGGTGAACAGGGTCGACCGCGCGCGCGAGGTGGACGTCTCCGTCCCGGTCCTGCGTGTCGACCGCCTGGACGGAAGCCCGCTCACCGTGGTTGCGAGCTTCGCGTGCCACGCGACCTCGATCGGCGGCGAGACGCTCCTCTGGAACGCGGACTTCCCCGGGCCGCTCCGCGATGCCGTCCGCGACGCGTTGCCTGGCGCCGAGCCGATGTTCGTCTCCGGCTGCGGAGGCGACGTCGCCGCCTGGGACTTCTGGTTTGGCAACTGGGAGGCGCGACGCCATTCGTTCGAGGAGCGCGACGAGCTCGGGCAGGCAATCGCGGCTGCGGTGCTGGAGACCCACGCCGGGATCGAGACGCACCACACCGCACGTCTGGCAGACGCGTCGGAGACGCTCTCACTCCGCCGACGTCGGATCCCGTACGCGCTCGACGAGATCGAGGCGAAGATGGCCGAGCTCGCGGCGGTTCCGGATCCCGCATTCCCGGAGGTGTGGCCCGCGGAGGTGCACACGGCGACGTCGGCCCAGCAGTTCCCGGTGCTCTACCAGCGCTCGGCGCTGACGATGTACCAGGACATGGCGCGTCGGGCCGACGTTCCGATCGAAGCCGAGCTCCAGGTGCTCGCAATCGGCGACGGTGCGGTCGCGGGGAACCCATTCGAGCTGTTCAACGAGTGCGGCGTCCACATCCGCGAGCGCAGCCCGTTCGCGACGACCCACGTCCTCGGCTACTGCAACGACTACGCGGGCTACCTGCCCGCGAGTGAGGATCTCGACCTCGTAGCCCACGTCCCGCTCGAGGACGTCCTCGACCAGGACCGCTACCGCTGGGCGTACGGAATCACGAGCTCCAACGTGGACCGTGGAGAGGTCGAGCGCGTGATCGACGCCTCCGTTGCGCTGCTGGAGCGCGTGCACGCATGAAGATCACCGCCGTCGAGGCGCACGTCTGCAACGCGCGCATGCGCAACTGGATCATCGTGTGCGTCCGGACCGACGAGCCCGGGCTCCTGGGGTGGGGCGAGGCGACGCTCGAGTGGCACACACGCGCAGTCGTCGGTGCGATCGAGGATCTCGCCGAGCTCGTCGTCGGCGAGGACCCGACGCGCATCGAGCACCTCTGGCAGATGATGTTTCGTCAGCACTTCTGGCACGCCAGCGGCATCGTTCGCGCGACCGCGCAGTCGGGGATCGACATCGCTCTCTGGGACATCCTCGGCAAGGTCCACGGCGTCCCGTGCCACAAGCTCTGGGGTGGCGCCGTCCGCGACCACGTCCGCCTGTATGGCCACCTCGGGGGCGGGAAGATGGAGGACTTCTACGAGTCCGACGAGCCGAAGCGCTTCGCCGAGCTCGCGCAGGCGATGGTCGAGCGCGGGTTCACGGCGTTCAAGACCATGGCCGTACCGCCGACGATGCCGATCGAGGGGCTCGCCCCGGTGCGCCACGCCGAGCGCTGCGTGGCCGCGATGCGCGAGGCGGTCGGCGAGGAGGTCGACCTCATGGTCGACTGCCATGCCCGCCCGAGCCCGCGCATGGGCCACCGCTTCGCCGCCGCGCTCGAGCCGTACGGGCTGTACTGGCTCGAGGAGCCCTGCTGGCCCGAGCGCGTCGACGACCTCGCAGCGATCCAGCGCTCCGTCTCCACCCCGATCGCGACGGGTGAGCGGCTCGTGGGTGCCGGTGCGTTCCACGAGCTCCTCTCGCGCGGGGGCTGCAGCATCGTCCAGCCCGACCTCACGCACTGCGGCGGCCTGAGCGAGGCGAGGCGGATCGCGGCGCTCGCAGAGGTGCATCGCGTCGCCCTTGCGCCACACAATCCGCAGGGGCCGGTGAGCACGGCGGCGTCGGTCGAGCTGGGACTCGCGACGCCGTCGTACGTCATCTGCGAGGCCGTCACCGACGACGTGCCGTGGCGTGCGGACGTGGCGCAGGACTCCCACCCGGTCGACCCGGGCGGCATGCTCGTGCGGGCGAGCGACCAACCGGGACTCGGTGTGGAGGTCGACCTGGACGAGGTCGCACGTCATCCGTTCGAACAGGAGCTGCCGCAACGCGTCTTCTACTCCGACGGGAGCGTGGGAGACTGGTGAGCGCCGTGGCGCACGACCAGGTCCTCACCCAGCTCGTCGACGCTCTCGGCCCCGAGCACGTCGTCACGACCGAGGCGGTGCGTGAGCAGCACGCCGCGGGCGAGTCGTACCACCACGCAGGTCTGCCCGACGCCGTCGTCTTCCCCGGCTCGACGGAGGAGGTCGTGGCGGTCGTCGAAGCATGCCGCGCCAACGGCGTCGCGCTCGTCCCGTTCGGCGCGGGAACGTCGCTCGAGGGACAGGTCGTACCGCTGCAGGGAGGCGTCTGCGTCGACACGTCGCGCCTGAACCGGATCCTTCGGCTGAGCATCGAGGATCTCGACGTCACCGTCGAGGCGGGCGTCACGCGCAAGCAGCTGGACGAGCGCCTGCGGCCCGAGGGCGTGTTCTTCCCGGTCGATCCGGGCGCGGACGCGTCGATCGGCGGCATGGTCGCGACGGGCGCCTCCGGGACGACGACCGTGCGCTACGGCGCGATGCGCGACCACGTCCTCTCGCTCACCGTGGTCACGCCCGACGGGAGCGTCGTGCGCACGCGCTCCCGCGCACGCAAGTCGTCGGCCGGCTACGACCTGACGCACCTCTTCGTCGGCTCCGAGGGAACGCTCGCTGTCGTCACGGAGGTCACGCTGCGGATCTACCCGACGCCGGAGGCGATCTCCTCGGCCGTGTGTGCCTTCCCCTCGTTGGAGGCGGCGGTCCAGTGTGTCATCCAGGCGATCCAGCTGGGCATCCCGGTCGCGCGGATGGAGCTGCTCGACGACGTGCAGATGGACGCGGTGAACCGTCGCTCCGGCCTCGGCTACCCGGCTGCGCACACGCTTTTCCTCGAGTTCCACGGGAGCGCCGCCGAGGTGGCCGCCCAGGCGGAGGAGGTTGCGACGCTCGCGCGCGAGAACGGGAGCGGCGAGTTCTCGTGGGCGACGAGCGAGGACGAGCGTCGCGCCCTCTGGGCTGCCCGCCACCAGGCATACGAGGCCTCACTTGCGCTGCGGCCCGGCTCGAAGGGCTACATCACCGACGTCTGCGTCCCCATCTCCGAGCTCGCGCGCTCGATCACCGAGGCGCGCGCGGAGATCGACGCGGCCGGTCTCGTCGCGCCGATCGTCGGCCACGTCGGCGACGGGAACTTCCACGTCTGCTTCCTCGTCGACCCCGAGCAGCCGGAGGAGCTGGACGAGGTGCGCGCCCTCGCCGAGCGGATCGCCGAGCGTGCGATCGCCGTCGGAGGGACCTGCACCGGCGAGCACGGCGTCGGCTACGGAAAGGCGAAGTTCCTGCCGCTCGAGCACGGCGAGGAGGGCGTGGCGCTCATGCGCCGCGTCAAGGCCGCTCTCGACCCGGACGGCCTCTTCAACCCCGGCAAGATCCTCCCGTAGAGCAGCCGCTCGTCTAGCGTCGCGAGATGGATCGCGGCGGCTCGAACCTCTGGCTGTGGCTGCGCGTCGGTCTGGCCGCCTTCGTCGCCGCGTGGATCCTGGGACCAGGCGAGCTGCGCGACGCCGTCCCCATCGTCGTCGTCTTCGCCATCGCGCTGGGGCTCGAGGTGTGGTTCGTCGTCTCCGCGCTGCGGGGTGGGCCGTCCCGCGCGCCGGATCGTCGCCCACAGCAGATCGACCGCGAGCGGTACGGGTTCGAGGACGGCGACGAGGAGGACGAGGAGGCGTGGGACGAGCCCGTAGCGTCGCCCGTTCGCCGGTTCGCGGTCGGTCTCGGCGTGATCGCAGCCCTCGTGGCCGCCGTGTGGCTGCTCGACGACGCGAGCGGGTGGAGCTCGCTCTCCGGCGAGCGCCGGGGAGAGGCCGTCACGCGCTTCTCCCGCGAGGCGTCGGAGATCGCGGGGAAACCTGTCTCCGTCCGCTGCGACGAGGCGCGGGACTACGTCGGCGCGGTGCAGCACGCCGACGGCGTCGCGGTCGTGGGGGGCGAGCTCGCGATCCTCACCCCCGAGATCTGTCACGACCTCTACCTGCTCGCGTTCGAGAACGATGTGCGTGGTGCTCGCACGGGACGCGCGGTCGCCGTCCTCGCACACGAGGCCTGGCACCTGCGCGGGGAGCGCGACGAGGGCACGACGGAGTGCTATGCGTTGCAGAGCGGCGTCGAGCTCGGCGTGCGCCTGGGCCTCGACGAGGGAGATGCGCAGCAGCTCATGCGCCAGCAGCTCACGGAGAACGAGCTGCGCGGACTCGAGTCGCTCGAGTACCGCGTCGGCCCGGAGTGCCGCGACGGGGGCCAGCTCGACCTCGATTCGGCCAGCGGCGACTTCCCCTAGGACTGGTCCGACGGTCGCGGGAAGCGGACGTGCATGTGGTCTCCGTGGTTCGGGTACGGAGTGACCACGTCGTTCGGCCCGCGGAGCTGCGGCGAGTAGGCGACGAAGACCTTCTCGGCGCCCTCGGCGACGAAGCGGTCGAGGAGCTCCTGCGTCAGCATCCAGTCGATCTGGCCCGGTCCGGTAGGCGCTCTTAGCGTCCCGTCGCGCCGCGGGTAGTAGACGTCGACGTCGAGCCCGTTTTGGTGCGAACGGTGCTGCTCCATCGGCCCGCCGTCGCGGAAGCTGAGGTCACCGACGACGACGCGGGGCGCGCCCGGATTCGCGGCGCGATAAGCGGTGAGGGCCGCGACGAGCTTCCGGATCGTCCGCTCGTGGCCGTGCAGGCGACCGGGTCTGTTCGGGACGCGATCGGTGACCGGGTTCCACGTGACCCAGTCGGCCCCCTCGAGCGGGAGCTGTGTCCCGCCGGACAGCGATCCGCTGTACGGGAGCCCCACCGACGTCCCGTCGTTCCAGCGAAGCGCCGGAAAACTCGACTTCTCGACCGGAGCCGGCCTGAGCTTCGGGCCGAGCCGGAGCGTCCGGCTCGGCGGATCCTCCGCCGGCACCTCGCCGGCACGTGACGCATTGCCCAGGCGTGGGGCCGCGAGCGCCAGCACCACTGCCGGTCCGACCACGATCGCCGCGGTGCGAGTCTTCCGCACGTCCCGCCTTCGCCGGAGCTCCGCACGGCGGCGCCTCGACTCCGACAGCCCGTTCGGGATCGCCGCCGCGAGAGCCTCGGCGCCGAGCTCGAGGAACGACGGCGCGTTGGCCGCGAGCAGCCCTGCCCCGTCCGCCGTCTCGCGGAACCAGAGCACGTCTGCGTCGAACCAGATCTCCCCCTGACGCCAGCCCATGGACGGATTTCCTTCGCCTGGACTGCCGGATGTCCTCCGGCGAGCGATGAGTTCGCAGCGTGGCGGACGTCTACGCTCCACCGACACGGGAGGTCAGAAATGGGCGCCATCCACGTTCACGAGTTCACGAGCCTCGACGGCGTCGTCGACGCGCCGACCTGGACGTTCGAGTACGGCTTCCTCCCCGAGATGGGAGAGGCCATCGGCGCGGTCACCGGTCAGAGCTCGGGCATCCTGCTCGGCCGCACGACGTACGAGATGTTCGAGCCGGCCTGGTCGACGCGGACGGTCGAGGACGATCCGGGCGCGCCGTTCTTCAACGACACGACGAAGTACGTCGTCTCCGGGACGCTCACGACGGCATCGTGGCGGAACTCGGAGATCCTGGGCGCCTACGACGCCGACGCCATCCGCCACCTCAAGGACGAGGTCGGCGGTCTCTACGTCTCCGGGAGCGTCACGCTCGTCCGCGCGCTGCTCGCGGACGGCCTCGTGGACGAGCTCCACCTGTTCGTCTACCCGCTCACCCTCGGTGCCGGCACGAGGCTCTTCGACGAGGACGCGCCCGTGAGGCTTTCGCTCGCGGCCTGCGAGTCGTACGCGAACGGGGTGGTCTATCTTCGCTACCGGCCGCAAGCCGGATAGACCTGCGCGGAGCCCTCGGCGAGGGCGAGCGGCAGCCGAAGAGGCCCGCTTGCCGGGCCTCTTCGCGGCGCACTGGTCGTTCAGGCCGCTAGCGCTGCCGGCAGGACTTCCGATTCGTCCGGGATCGGTGTGCCGACGACACGCTTTCCGGCAGGCAGCATCGGATCGTCGAAGACGCTGACGACGGTGTTGCTCGAGAAGAACCCGACCACGCGCACGGTCTCGTCACCAATGTTGCGGATGTCATGCGGCACGAGCGCAGGCACGAGGCCGAGCCCGCCCGTGGAGAGCTCTCCACGCTCGTCGCCGACGGTCGCCTCGACCGTCCCCGAGAGAATCAGGACGACCTCCTCGGCGCTGTCCGTGTGCATGCCAGTGTGCTCGCCGGGCTCGAGCTCGAAGTAGACGACCGCGCTGCTGGCGGCGCCCGTGCGGCTCGAGATGGGGAAGTCGAACCGGATCCGACGTGTCTCGTCCGTCTCCGACCAGACCTCGAGGAGGTCGCGTTCCGACAGCTGGGTTGCGAGCATCTGTCCACTCCTTTCGATATACGAAGCTGTCAATCGATTGGAGTCAGCGTACTAATCATCTACACTAGTGTCAAGTGAAATGTCCAGACCGCGGACATACGAGCTGAAGCGGCGCGCCGAGCGCCAGGAGGAGACGCGTCGACGGATCGTGGAAGCGGCCGTTGACCTTCACACGACCCTCGGCCCCTCGCGCACGACCGTGGCGGCGATCGCCGAGCGGGCAGGCGTGACGCGCCCGACGGTGTACGCCCACTTCCCCGATGCTCGCTCGCTCTTCCAGGCCTGTTCGGGACACGTGCGGCAGACAGTGCCGCGGCCCGATCCGAGCGGCTGGCGCTCGATCTCCGATCCGGGGGAGCGCCTCACGACTGCGCTGTCCGAGCTGTACGCCTACTACGAACGCCTCGAGCAGCTGTTCGAGAACGTCGAGCGCGACGTCGCGGTGATGCCCGTCGTGGCGGAGGTGAACGCCTCTCGCCTCCGCTACCTCGAGGAAGCTCGGGACGTCATCGTCGGAGCGTGGCCGGCACGTGGGAAGGAGCGTGAGCACGTGCGCCCGGCCGTGGGGCACGCGCTCGAGTTCTCGACCTGGCAGTCGCTCGTCCGCCGTCAGGGCTGCACGCGTGACGAGGCGACTCGGCTCATGGTCGAGCTGGCGCGCTCGGTGTAGGCGTCAGACGTGGCGCCGCGCCGCCGATCCCGTCCCGCGCCGAGATGACCGGCGCGGACGTCAGGAGGAGTAGGATGGCTGAGCTGCCGCGAGGACCCGCGCGCCGCGAGGAGGTCTCATGAGCAAGAGCTCCGACAAGCCGAAGAAGCAACAGAAGCAGAAGCCACAGAAGACGCTCAAGGAGCGACGGAGCGAGAAGCGCGCGGCGAAGAAGCTCGGCTCGGCCTCCCTCCTCTCTGCAGACAAGTAGATCTCGTGCGAGCCGCGCGCGCCGGCTCGACCAGTCGAAGTCGATCACGTGCAGTCGACGCTGCCGGTCGGAGCAGCGTCATGTATCCGCGAGAGCGAGCTCGGGGCCGAGCCGGGAAGGGCGGGCACGGGCGGGTCACCGCGGCCCCAAAAGCGCCGCAAGCCTAATGAATCAGGCGCCGACGAGTGACCCGCGCATGGACGCGGGTGGTCAGGCTGATGTTCGCACCACGTTCGCGTTCGTGTTGACTGGAGTAGCAACGACGCAGGGCGGAAAGCTGTATCCCCTCGGCGGCTCGGCCCCCACCGCCGCTTCGGTCACGTGCTCCTTCCCCTCAGATTCCGCGCCTAGTGTTGAAGTCGAGACAATCGAGCTCTGTTACGTTCCAGCCCCGCCGAACGGACTGGGACCCAGAAACAGGAGGATCGAAATGACCACCGTCATCGAACTGACCGACTTGCACTCGGCGTGGGCAGCCGCGTTCAACGCCTCGAACCTCGACGCGATGCTGGCGCTCGGCGAGCCCGACCAGGTCTTCGTCCCGCAGCCGGGTACGCCCACGCAGGGCGAAGCGGCGAAGGACGCGTTGCAGCAGTTCCTCGCGATGGGGCTGCCGATCTCGATGACAGTCCGCCACGCCTTCCAGAACGGCGACATCGGGCTCGTGATCGTCGACTGGACGATCACCGGAACCGGCGCCGACGGTTCCGAGGTCGACCTCGCCGGGACGACGGCCGACGTCGCCCGCCGCGGCGCGGACGGCTGGAAGTTCGTTATCGACAACCCGTTCGGCACCGCCTAGACGCGCCGGTGGGATGTCGTCAGCGAGCGTCGAGTCGGGGCGCCGCCGCTGGGCTCACCCGCCCAAGCGCGTAGTGGGAAGCCCTGCGACTGGCGAGGGGATTCCGAAGAGGTCATCCGCGGTCGGTTGCGCTGCCTGTTCGTCTGGGGCCCAGGAAGTCGCGTACGGTCGTGACATACAGGTCATGCAGTGCCGAGCCGCCGAATGCACAGCCCGTGACGTCGCGGGTCGGGAGAGAAACAGCGGCCTCGTCACCCGCGACCTCGGGACGGTGCAACGCTTCACCGAGGAGATCGGCGGCGGGATCGTTCACGTCAACTCGGTGACGAGCGTGCGCTCAGCCAAGGGGAGCGTCCTGAACGGGACGTGGACGTCGGCACCCGCGGACTGAAAGTGATGACCACGAACTCGAGCTCTCCGCCGGTGTCGCGACGTAGGACGTAGGCACCGCGGTAGCCGGCGATGTCGGTGAGCGCCGACAACGTCTCGTCGCGCAGATGGCGCTCGTAGTCCAGGGCGCCGCTCGGGTCGGCCCAGCCACGCCACAAGCGCGCCATCATGCGGCGACTCGTCGCCGGCGCGCACTCGAGAACCGTGCGGTCGCGTCGCGGCGCAGGTCGCGGCAGACGTCTACGAGGGTGGTCGCGATCGTCCTCGCGGCTGGCGGTCGGTAGAGGGCGTCGGGCGTAGCGATGCCGACACGTCGCGTCAGTAGGTCGCCCT
>DASUCN010000066.1:0-10818 GCA_036276015.1 Gaiellaceae bacterium
TCATACGGTGGGCTCCTCTCCTGGCAGGAACGGCTTCGCGAACGAGCCGTCACCGTACGGCCCGCGCGCAGCCGCCTCGCTCCCTCCGTGCGCGTGCTCGAGATGGCCGAGTGCCTTCTCCGTCTGGACGATGCCGTCGGCCCCCGCGCGCTCCTGCTCCTTCACGAGGTCGAAGAGCGCCCGCGCCTCGCCGACGTGCTTCGCGACGTGCGGCGGGAACGGGGGCGGCACCTTGCCGTGCTTGAGGAGGCCCATCGCGAACTTCACTTCCTTCAGCGACTTCGCGACGCCCTGCGTCTTCGGCACGAGCTCGGTCTCGCGGAGCCAGCCGGTCGTCTTCGCGGAGGTGACGAACCATTTGGCGTGCTTCGCGCCCATGTCGGAGTCGATGCCGTGCTTCATCGCCTCGGCGCCGAGCTTCGCGATCGCGTCGCGCGGGTCGACGCCCTTCGGGCAACGCTCGTTGCAGAAGTAGCAGCGCGTGCAGTCCCAGATGCCGTGCTCCTCCGAGTACGACTGAAGACGCTCGACCGTCGCCTGGTCACGCACGTCGCCGACGAAACGGAACCCCTTCGCGAGTGCCGCTGGACCGAGGAAGTCCGGGTCGGACTCCATCGAGTTGCACTCGGAGACGCAGCAGCCGCACATGATGCAGAGCGACTCCTTGTGGATCGCGTCGGCGCGCTCCTGCGCGACGACGTGCTCCGTCTCGCCCGGATCGACGTAGCCGGGCTCGAGCCATGGCTGGACCGCGCGGATCTTCCCCCAGAACGGCTCCATGTCGACGACGAGGTCCTTCACGATCGGGAGGTTCCCCATCGCCGAGATCACCGGGACCTGGCCCGCCTGCGCGATCTCGTACATGCGCGTCTTGCACGCCAGGACGGCCGCGCCGTCCATCCGCATCCCACAGGAGCCGCAGATCATCATCCGGCAGCTCTTGCGGTACGCGAGCGAGCCGTCGACGCGATCCTTGACGATGTCGAGGCAGTCGAGGAGCGTCGCCTCCTCGGGCGCATCGATCTCGTACTCCCTGAGCGCGCGCTCGCCCTTCACCGCGTCGTAGCGCCAGATCTTGAGTGCGACCTGCATCAGCCCTTCCCGTCCGTGCCGTCGACCTCGAGCACCGTAGGGGCCGGACATGTCCGGCCCGCTCGTCCGAAGCACACACCGTGCCGGTCCATCAGTACGAGCGCACCTCGGGCTGCCACTTCGTCATGCGAACCTCCTCGGTCGAGAGCACCGGCGCATCATCCTCCCAGCGCGTGATCGAGTGGCGGAGGAACCGCTCGTCGTCACGTTCCGGGAAGTCCGACGGTCGCGAGTGCGCGCCGCGGCTCTCCTCGCGCGCGAGCCCCGCCTGCACCATGACCCAGGCGAGGTCAAGCATGGAGCCGAGCTCGAGCGCCTGCGTGAGATCGGTGTTGAAGACGTCGCCCTTGTCCTCGACGACGACGCGCTCGTAGCGCTCGCGCAGGCCCTGGATCGTGTCGAGCTGCCTCTCCATGCGGTCGGGGTACCGGAAGACGCCGAAGTTCTCGAGCATCGACGCCCCGAGCTCGTCGCGGATCTTCCACGGGCGCTCGCCCTCGGAGCGGTCGAGCAACGTCTTGAGATCGCGCTCGGCGTCCTCGAGCGGCGCGTCCGACACCGAGCCGCCGTTCAGCGACACGAGCGCCGCCTCTGCCGCGGCCTTGCCCGCGCGCCGGCCGAAGGTGATCGTCTCCATGAGCGAGTTGCCGCCGAGGCGGTTCGCACCGTGGACGGAGACACAGGCGACCTCGCCCGCCGCGTAGAGCCCGGGAACCTCGGTGGCGCCCCAGTTGTCCGTGGCGACGCCGCCCATGTGGTAGTGCGCACCGGGCCGGACGGGAATCGGGTCGTAGATCGGGTCGACGCCCGCGAATGTCATCGCGAGCTCGCGCGAGCCGGGCAGACGCGTGGTGATCCGCTCGGCGCCGAGGTGGCGGAGATCGAGAAGGACGGAGCCGTTGATGCCGCGGCCCGCTTCGATCTCGGTCGTCTCCGAGCGGGAGACGACGTCCCGCGACGCGAGCTCGAGGGCGTTCGGGGCGTAGCGGGCCATGAAGCGCTCGCCGTCCTTGTTGATGAGGAAGCCCCCCTCCCCGCGACAGCCCTCGGTGATGAGGACGCCGCTCGGGTACAGCGTCGTCGGGTGGAACTGCATGAACTCCATGTCCTTGAGCGGGAGTCCTGCATGGAGTGCCATCGCCATCCCGTCGCCGTTGCACGCATACGCGTTCGTCGTCGCGCGGTAGATGCGGCCCATGCCACCGGTCGCGAGGACGATCGATCGCCCGGTGACGAGCTTCAGGCCGCCGCGGACGAGATCCCAGCAGACGACGCCGACGCAGCGCTCGCCGTCCATGACGAGCCGCCAGGCGAAGTACTCCTCGTACACGTGCATCGGCCCCTGGGCCTGCCGCCTCATCAGCTGCTCGTAGAGCACGTGGATCAGGACGTGGCCCGTGATGTCCGCGGAGTAGACGGTGCGCGGCGAACCGGCTGCCCCGAAGGGCCGCTGGGCGAGCTTGCCCTCGGCGTTGCGCGAGAAGACGCAGCCCCAGTGCTCGAGCTGGTAGATGTCGCCGGGCGCCTCGTTGGCGAGGATCTCGATCGCGTCCTGGTCTCCGAGGTAGTCGGAGCCCTTCACCGTGTCGAAGGCGTGCGTCTCCGGGCTGTCCTCGGCGGTGTTGCCGAGCGCCGCATTGATACCTCCCTCGGCGGCGCCGGAATGGCTGCGCGTCGGGTGGAGCTTCGAGACGACACCGACGCTCGCGCCCGTGTCGAAAGCCTCGATGGCGGCACGCATGCCAGCACATCCGGCCCCGACGACGACGACGTCGTGCATGAAGCGGACGCTACCTGATGGTTCCCGGCGCCTACCGTCGAACGAACGTGGCGCGCGCGCTCGTAGCCTCGCTCATCGGCACCGTGCAGGCTCGACTCGATCCGCGACACGCGCCGCTCCACGAGCGAAGCCTCCAGCCCTTCGCAGGTGTCGCCGTGAGGCGCACCGGTGTGAACGACGGGAACGCCGCCGAGCAGCGCGGGCGGCACGTGATGCCCGCACGAGAGCTGCGAACCGCGCCCTTCCCCGCGACCGAGACGGTGAGGCGGAACGAGGCCGGCGCGAAGCTCGCCGCTACGGCAGCACCTGGCGCGACGGTGAGCGCGCAGCCCGCAGCGCCCGTGCACCCCCCGCTCCAGCGCACGAGCTTCGCGCCGGCGCTCGGCGTCGCCGTCAAGGACAAGCGCTGACCGGTGTTCCACGTCGTCGTGCAGCTCGCGGCGCACTGGAGCCCGGGGACGTCGGCGGACACGCTGCCCGGCCCCGTGACCGTCACGGCGAGCGGCGACTGGCTGTCGAGGCGGACGAGCCAGGCAGAGTCCTGCGTATCGGTCCAGCCACCCGAGTGGCCGTAATAATCGTCCCGTCCGGGATCGAGAAACTTCTGCGCGAGCGACTCGCCGCCGATGGACGGGAACATGAGGTCAGCTTCGTCGTCGCACGTGTGCCCGCTGTCCTCGCCACCGCAGTCGTTCGGCGCCGCGCGGGACACCGCCCCGAGCGTGTGCAGGATCTCGTGCACCGCGACTGCCGCCGTCGAGACACCGACGCACGAGCGGTAGTAGACCGCCGCGACGCCGAAGCCCGACCCGTCGCTCCCACCCTGGCCGCAGACGTTGGCATCGGTGGTCGGGCCGTCGTAGTAGACGACGACCTTCGTGAAGGACGAGTCGAGACCCGCGGCTCCGAGCGCGTCGGCGATGGCGGCGAACCGTCCCTGGAGCGACCCGAGTTGCGCGCTCGAGCGCGAGACGCGCACGGTCGTGATGTCCAGCTGCTGACCGCACGGGAAGGCCGCGACGTCGTTTCGCGGAGTGCGCGTCGGATCCTGGCCACGCCACCACGCATCGATCTGCTCCGCGTCCGACTGCATGACGGCAGCAAGCGTCGACAGGTTGTCGGGTCCGTCGGAGGGGATGGCATACACCCAGTGGATGGGATTTCCGGCGACCACGTTCGGGACGCGGTCCGCGGTCGCCGCGGAGCCGCACCAGGCCGTGAGCGCCGACGTTCGACCGGTTGCGGCGGGCGCCGGGAGATCGGCGGCCGTGACGTCGAGCACGGGCGTCCCGGTCCGTGCCGTCCCGGCTCCGGCGGCAGCGAGGGCCGCAGCTGCAACGACCAGCGCGACCAGCCGGGTCACGGCGTCGTCACCGAGATCCTGACGCGGCCGAGCCCGGTCTTCTGCGTCACGCGGACGAACAGGCCGCGCTGCCCGCAGATCGAGCCCTCCACACGCTTGACGCGCTGCCCGACCCACTGCGCGCGCTTCAGGACCGTATGCCGGTCCGAGCCGACGAGCGTCACGTCGTACGTGCCGCCGTTGGGCAGAGTCGCGCTGATCCGGTAGTCGCCGTCGAGCGTGGCGGTCACCGGCAGCAGCCAGGCCTTCGGCGTCCGCTTGCCGAAGACACGGGTCGACGTCGTCGTCCGCTGGGCCGTCCAGGGCGCGACGACGTCCTGCTCGGCGGCCGCCAGCCTCGCATCGTCCGGGAAGAAGCTGGGTGCGATGATCGGCCACGACGCGGTCGAGATCCCGGCCTTTCGCTCGTCCATCAGGCGGTACGTCTCGGCCCACGCCTCGCCGGGGTTCCGCGCGTAGTTGGAGCCCTGGTCGCCCGGATAGGCCTCGCGACGAGAGACCTTCGCGCAGATGCTCGCCGCACTCGCCCACCGCTTGGGCCCCCAGTCGATCGCCGCCCACGGCGCATTCGTCCGGTGGAACGCGATGTGATGGCCGTACTCGTGCCGGACGACTTCCTCCGGCGAGATGCCCGAGACGACCTCACCCGGGACGACCATTCGATTCCCGCCGTAGCAACCGAGCGCCCGCGAGCCGCAGATCTCCTGCACTTCGGCAAACGAGACGACGAAGGTCGTCAGAGCGGTGATCTCGGCACCGTGGGTGAGTCCTCCGATGAACTGCGCCCAGCCTTCGGGTGTCGCGGTCTCGGGCGGAAGGCTGTCGGAGACCCGAACGTCGACGACCTCACCGCTCGGCGTGGTGATCGGACCGCCGCGGAAGCTCGGAGCGGCCTGCGCGACCCTCGTCGCATCGAGCGGGGCGGCGTGCTCGAGGAAGCGCGCGGAAGGTGCGCGCACGGAGGTAGCGGCATCGTCGCCGGAGGCGAATCCGAGCGAGATGAGAAACAGCACTCCCGCGAGGAGGACGGCGATGCGCCCGGTCAGCGTGTTCGCCACCCGGCCCTTATAGCCACGCGCGTATGAAGGCTGCGTAAGAGGCGGAGAACGGGCCGGAGGAGCCGGCCCGCTCTCCGCTCGACTGCCTACCGTACGCAGGTCGCGTACAGCGTGACGTTCGCGCTCGCCGTCTCGGACGCATTCGCCAGATAGAGCCGCCAGGCACTCGGGCTCGCCGGATACGAGTCGAAGTTGAACACGGCGCCGTCGGACGAGAATCCACCTCCGGCGACGCGTTGCGAGCCGTCGCAGGTCACCGTGAACTCGCCTTCGCCGTTCGCCGCCAGGGTGACGGTCGCTGTCTTCAGACTCAGGAGCGCGCCTGCGGTGCTGGCCGGCCGCGCACCCGGCGGGGACTCCTTCAGCGCGACGGCGACCGCGGCGCCCCCGAGCTGGTTCGCGGTGACCCCGTTGAGCTTCTTCGCGTTGTCCGCCACGAGCGCACGCTTCGCGAGCGGTACGGCAGCCGTGACGACGGCTCCCGCGGTCCCTCCGAGCGCAACGAACAGCGCGATCATCGCGACCACGAGCGCAGCGCTCGGCCGCTTCATCGTCCTCCGTTCCATCTCGCTACCTCCTCTGCCCGCCGGTGATGCCAGATGTCCGGATCACCCTACGACGTTCGCTCCGCGCCCGAGAGCAGGCGCTCGCGATGCTTGATCTGGGAGCGTCGTCATGTTGCGATCGAACGGTGGATCCGCTGAGCTAAGTGCGCGGGCCGGCGGCGGCGACGCTCGGAGCGACGTCGTCGAAGCGCGTGAAGTTCTTCCGGAACAGCTCGGCCAGCTCGGCCGCCTTCTCGTCGTAGGCAGCCGGATCGTCCCACGTCGAGCGCGGGTCGAGGAGCGCGGAGTCGACGCCACGCACCTGGATGGGAACCTCGACGCCGAACGTCGGGTCCACCCGGTACTCCGCGCCGTCGAGCTCGCCGGAGAGTGCCGCGTCGAGCAGCGTCCGCGTCGCTGCGATCGGCATGCGCTTCCCGGTGCCGAACGGCCCGCCCGTCCAGCCGGTGTTCACGAGCCACACGGCGACGTGGGGATGCGTGTCGAGCTTCTCGCCGAGCATGCGCGCATACACGGACGGCGGCTGCGGAAGGAAGGGAGCGCCGAAGCACGCAGAGAACGTCGGCTGCGGCTCCGTGACGCCGATCTCGGTTCCGGCGAGCTTCGCGGTGAACCCCGAGAGGAACCAGTACATCGCCTGGTCGCGGGTGAGCCGTGCGATGGGCGGGAGGATTCCGAACGCATCCGCCGTGAGGAAGACGACCGAGCTCGGATGGCCGGCGCGCTTCGCGGGCAGCGCGTTCGCGATCCGCTCGAGCTTGTATGCGGCGCGCGTGTTCTCGGTCTTCGAGTCGTCGTCGAGGTCGAGCACCCCCCGCTCGTCGCGAACGACGTTCTCGAGCACCGTGCCGAACGCCCGCGTCGTCGCGTAGATCTGCGGCTCCGCCTCCGCGGAGAGCCTGATGACCTTCGCGTAGCAGCCCCCCTCGATGTTGAAGATCCCGTCGTCCGACCACCCGTGCTCGTCGTCGCCGACGAGGTGCCGCTCGGGATCGGCGGAGAGCGTCGTCTTGCCGGTACCGGAGAGCCCGAAGAACACGGCGACGCGGCCGGCGTCGTCCACGTTCGCCGAGCAGTGCATCGGGAACACGCCCCCGAGCGCTAGGCGGTCGTTCATCACCGTGAAGATCGACTTCTTGATCTCTCCCGCGTAGAACGTTCCGCCGATCACCACCTCGGTGCGCGTCGGATGAAGGCAAATGAACGTCTCGCTGCGCGTGCCGTCCTCCGCGGGATTGGCGGAGACGGAGGGCGCATGCAGGACGAGTGCCTGCGGCTCCATCTCGTCGAGCTCGTCGTCGGTCGGGTCGATGAAGAGCGTCTTCGCGAAGAGTGCGTGCCACGGGCTCTCGGTGACCACGCGGACGGCGATCCTGTGACTCGGGTCCGCGCCCGCGAACGCGTCGATCACGTAGACGTCGCCCTCCCCGAGCCGGTCGGTCACCTTGTCGCGAAGACGCTCGAACGCCTCCTCGGAGATCTCTGCGTTGACCTCGCCCCACCAGATCCGGCCCTCGGATCCGGGCTCCCGTACGACGAACTTGTCCTTCGGCGAGCGGCCCGTGTGCTTCCCGGTGTCGACGACGAGCGCCCCACCCTCGGCGAGTCCGGCCTCGCCGCGCGCCAGGGCGTGCTCGTAGAGCTGGGATGTCGTCGGGTGCCAGAAGACGTGCCCGCGAACGGAGATTCCGTGCCGGGCGAGCTCGTCCCGATCGGGAACGATCGCGATCACGAATGAGCATCGTACGTGGCCACCGGCCCTTGCGAGTCGGTTGACCGCCGCAGCGACGTCTCGAACAGCCGAGAATGCGCGGATGGGTCGGGCGCTTGCTGTCGTCGTTCTGATCGGGCTCGCCGTGACTCCCACGGCCGCGGCCGACGTCACCGACGAGCAGGCGCTCGCGGAGCGCTTCGCACCGGCAGTCAGGCTCGTCGAGCAGGAGGAAGAGTGCGGGCCAGGCGAGCCCTACGACCCGCTCGACGTCGACGTGCTACTCGCGAACGAGCCGACCGTCGCCCTTCGGGGTCCGTGGAACACCACCGATCTCATCGAGATCGGACCCGAGGCGACGGATCTCACGAACCGCTTCGAGTACCACCTCGACTTCCCGGGTGACGCGCTCGACGCGGGCTGCGACTACGAGCTCTGGTCGCGCCGACTGGCGAGCGATACGGAGCCGACCGTCTACGCCCACGTCGTGACCCAAGAGGACGAGCCTGGACGACTCGCCCTCCAGTACTGGTTCTTCTACGCGTTCAACGACTTCAACAACACGCACGAGGGCGACTGGGAGATGATCCAGCTCGTCTTCGACGCAGCTGACGCCGCCGAGGCGCTGACGCAGACGCCGGTCGAGGTCGGGTACAGCTCGCACGAGGGTGCCGAGCGGTCCGACTGGGACGACGAGAAGCTCGAGGTCGTCGACGAGACCCACCCGGTCGTGTACCCCGCCGCGGGATCGCATGCGAACAAGTACACGAGCGCCCTCTACCTCGGCAGCTCGGCCGAGGCCGGAGTCGGCTGCGACGACACGCGCGGGCCTCACCGCGAGGTCCGGCCCGTCGTGACGACGATCCCGAGCGATCCCGAGGCGGCGCTCGCCGCCTTCCCGTGGCTCGCGTTCGAGGGTCGCTGGGGCGAGCTCCAGCCGGCCTTCTTCAACGGTCCGACCGGCCCCAACCTCAAGACACAGTGGACGCGCCCGCTCGACTGGGCAGAGGGCTGGCGGGACGTCAGCTACGCGGTGCCGACGGGCGGCCTCCTCGGAACGAGCGCGACCGATCTGTTCTGCACCGGAGTCGCACGTGGGTCGCGAGGACTGGTCCTCCTCCTGCGCTCTCCCACCTTGGTCGCGCTCCTCCTCGGGCTCCTCGTCGCCCTCGTCGCCTTCGTCGTCGTGAAGGCGACGTGGACGCCGTCGGCGCCGCTTCACCTCGCACGCCGCCGCACGTGGGGACAGATCCTGTCCGCGTCCGCGCGGATGTACATCCGCCGGCCGCGGGTGTTCCTCGGTCTCGGGTTGCTCCTCATTCCTATCCTCGTCGCCGTCACGCTCCTGCAATGGCTCGCGCTCGAAGGGCTCACGAGCGTCGGGATCGTCACGACCGGAGAGAGCGCCGGCGGCTCGGCATTCCTCGCCGTCGTCATCGGGACTGCGGCCGCGCTTCTGGGACTCGGGCTCGTCCAGGCGGCCACGACGTGCGCGCTGGCCGAGATCGACGCGGGCCGCCACGTGACCGCCACTTCGGCGTATCGGATCGCGGCCCGACGGTTGCGCCCGCTCCTTCGTGCGGTCGCGGTCTTCGTGCTCGTATGGGTCGTGCTGACCACGGTGCCGATCCTCATTCCGGTCGCGATCTTCGTGGCCATACGCTGGTGTCTCGCGGCGCCGGTCGTCGAGCTGGAGCCTCTGGCGGGCTTCGCTGCGCTGCGTAGGAGCGGCGCGCTCGTGTCCGGGCGCTGGTTCCGCACGGGCTCGCTCGTCGGCCTCAGCGCGGCCATCGCCCTGATCGGCGGCCCGCTGCTCGGGGCCCTCCTGATCTTCGTCGCCGACGTTCCCCTCGCCTGGCTGAACGTCGTGGCCGGGATCGTGTACGCCGCGTCGCTCCCGTTCGTCGGGCTCGTGACCGCCTACGTCTACTTCGACGCGCGGACGAGACTCGAGCTCGAGCCGCCGGTGCGCGTCGCCGAGCTTCCCGCCGAGGTCTCACTCGAGGCCTCGTGATGGGACGCCGATCCTGCTCCGCGCCCTCGTCGGCAGGCGCGATCTCGGCGTCCTCCACTAGATAACGAGCTCGGGCTCGAGCGGACGATCGCCGGCGACGAGGGCGGCAAAGTGACCTCCGCGCGAGAGCAGCTCCTCGTACGTTCCGACCTCCACGACGCGGCCCTTGTCGAGCACGACGATCTGGTCGGCATCGCGCACGGTGGACAGCCGGTGCGCGATCGCGAGCGTCGTGCGCCCCTGTGAGAGCCGCTCGAGCGCCTCCTGCACGAGTCGCTCGGTCTGCGTGTCGAGCGAGGACGTCGCCTCGTCCAGCACGAGGACGGGCGGATTGCGGAGGATCGTGCGCGCGATCGCCATCCGCTGCTTCTCACCGCCCGAGAACCGGTAGCCGCGCTCCCCCACCATCGTGTCGTACCCGTCGGGAAGCGTCGCGATGAGCTCGTGGATCTGCGCCGCGCGAGCCGCGTCCTCGATCTCCGCGTCCGTCGCGCCGGGACGCGCGAACCGCAGGTTCTCGCGAACCGAGGCGTGGAAGAGGTAGGTCTCCTGGGAGACGACTCCGACGGTGTCCGCCAGAGAGTCGAACGTGAGGTCGCGGACGTTCACACCGTCGATCGAGACCGAGCCCTGGGTCGCGTCGTACAGGCGCGCGACGAGATACGCGCACGTCGTCTTGCCCGATCCCGTCTCGCCGACGAGCGCCGTCTTCGTCCCCGGCGGAACGGTGAAGGACACGTCCTGGAGCGTCCACGCCGCGTCGTCGTAGCGGAACCAGATGGCGTCGAGGGAGACCTCACCGCGTGGCGCGGAGAGCTTCCGGTCGCCCTCGACGATGTCGATCTCGTGGTCGAGGTACTCGAAGATCCGGTCGAAGAGCGCCAGCGAGGACTGCACCTCCAGCTGGACGTTCAAGAGGCCGCCGATGGGGAAGAAGAGCCGCGTCTGCAGCGTCGTGAACGCGACCAGCGTTCCGATCGTGATCGTCTCCGACCCGTTGGCGATGCTCCAGCCTGCGAACCAGTAGACGAGCGCGGGCATGATCGCGAAGGTCATCTGGATCGAGGCCATCATCCAGCGGCCCGTCATCCGACTCCGCACCTCGAGCTCCGCCAGGCGCTTCGACTCCCCCGCGAAGCGCTCCGCGAGGTCGTCGGTCCGCCCCATCGTCTTGCCGAGGAGGATCCCGGAGACCGAGAGCGACTCCTGGACGATGGAGGACACGTCGGCGAGC
>DASUCN010000067.1:0-10290 GCA_036276015.1 Gaiellaceae bacterium
GAGCTCCAGCGGAAGCTCGAGGACGCCCTCGGCGCCGACCGCTCCCGGGACGTCAAGGTCGTCGCGCTCGAGCTCGCGTAGGAACTACGCCGCGGCGATCCGATCGGCGAGCTCGCGCGAGATCGCGTGGTCGCCCGAGGACGTGCGCACGGTGACGGGCCCGCCGAACGGCGCGTGCGCGACCATCTCCACGCTCGCGTCGGGGACGAGCCCGAGCTCGCCGAGGTAGCGCAGGAGCTCGGAATCGCCGTCCGGGACGCGGGCGATCGCACTGCGCGCGCCGGGTTCGAGGTCGAGGAGCGTCCGAGGCTCGTCATCCACGAGCCGCAGCTCGCGGTCCGGAATCGGGTCGCCGTGGGGATCGTGAGTCGGGAATCCGAGCTCCTCGTCGATCTTCGCCTCCAGCTCCTCGGAGAGCGCGTGCTCGAGGAGCTCGGCCTCGGCGTGCACCTGATCGAGCGCGAGGCCGAGGCGATCGACGAGGTAGCGCTCGAGCAGCCGGTGGTGGCGGAGCACCTCCAGAGCGCCGAGCCGGCCGGGCTCCGTCAGCGCGACCCCGCGGTGAGGCACGCGCTCGACGAGCCCGAGCTCGTCGAGGCGCTTCGTCATCGCCGTCGCGGACGGCGCGCTCACGCCCATGCGCCGTGCGAGCGCCGACGTCGTCACGCGCTCCCCGGACGACTCGAGGACGTAGATCGCCTTCAGGTAGTCCTGGACGGCGACGGTGAGATCCGAGGGCTGCGTTGGCATGGGGCGCGCCTTAGGTTACACTCCGATGCGGATTTAGCCATGTCTAATCGACGACTCACGAGAGGAAAGCTCCTCGCGGCCGCCGCACCGCTCGCGGCCGCTCCGATCGTGGGCAAGCTCGCGCTCGACGGCGACGCGTCCGCGAGCCCGCACGACCACTCGCGTCACGACCACACGCGGTCGTTCGCCTCTCACGAGCGCGGCGCCATCGGCCATGCGGCCATGATCGGCGACGAGGTGCCCGCGGTCGGCGGCCCGAGCGACCTCGACGCGCTCCTCTATCCACCGCGCCCGCTGCCTCACCGGCCCGGGCGCGTGCGCGAGTACAAGCTGACCGCGTCCGACGTCGAGCTCGAGGTGGCACCGGGCGTCTTCTTTCCGGCGTGGGTCTACAACGGTACGGCTCCGGGGCCGGTGATCAGGGCGACCGAGGGCGATCTGCTGCGCGTGAGCTTCGTCAACGCCGGCTCGCACCCGCACACGATCCACTTCCACGGCATCCACCCGACCAACATGGACGGCGTCTTCGAGGTGGTCGAGACGGGCGGTCGGTTCACGTACGAGTTCGAGGCGCGGCCCGCCGGGTTCCACCTCTACCACTGCCACGCCACGCCCCTCAAGAAGCACATCCACAAGGGTCTGTACGGCGCCTTCATCATCGATCCGGCCGAGCCGCGCCCTCCCGCGCAGGAGCTCGTCATGGTGATGAACGGCTTCGACACCGACGGTGACGGGGGGAACAACTTCTACACCGTCAACGGGCGCTCGTTCTACTACGCCAAGTATCCGATCCGGGTGAGGCGCTCGGAGCTCGTCCGGATCTACCTCGCGAACCTCACGGAGTTCGACCTCGTCAACTCCTTCCACCTGCACGCCGACTTCTTCCGCTACCAGCCGACCGGGACGGGCGAGAACTGGGAGTACACCGACACGGTGATGCAGTGCCAGGGGCAGCGCGGCGTCCTCGAGATCGAGTTCGCCAACACCGGCACGTTCATGTTCCACGCGCACCAGTCGGAGTTCGCGGAGCTCGGCTGGATGGGCTTCTTCGAGGTCGTGGACTAGTGGAGGCCGGCTCGGCCACCGGAGAGCGCAGCCGCTTCGACTGGCGGATCTGGGCCGTCGTGCCCGTCCTGCTGCTCGCACTCGCCGTGGGAGCCGTCGTCTCGAGCGGCTCGTCGCTCGTCGACCTGGTGGGCACGAACCCGCCGCCCGCCGACGAGTTCGACATCCGCCGTGTCGAGTTCTCGCCCGGCGAGATCCGCATCGTCGTGCGCAACCCGCAGCCCGACGACCTCACGATCGCGAACGTGAACGTCGACGACGCGATCGTCCACTTCACGGTCGACGGGCCGACGACGCTCGGACGCTTGCGGTCGAGCACCATCGTCGTGCCGTTCGACTGGGTCGAGTCGGACCCGATCACGGTCGGCGTGACGAGCTCGACCGGCATCGAGACGGTGACGGAGATCCCGGCGGCCATCGAGACCCCGCAGCCGTCGGTCGAGGGCTTCCTCGGCTACGCGCTCATCGGGTTCCTCGTCGGCGTCCTTCCCGTCGCCCTGGGGCTCCTCTGGCTCCCGGCGCTGCGGCAGGCGAGCCCGGTTTGGCTGTCCGCTTTCATGGCCTTCACGGCGGGGCTGCTCTCGTTCCTCGGGGTCGAGGCGCTCTCGGAGGCGTTCGAGCTCCAGGCCCTGCTGCCGGCGGCGCTCGGAGGCGCGGGGCTCGTGCTCCTCGGCGTCGCGCTCAGCTACCTGGGCATGACCGCGATCGCGACGAAGCTCACGAAGGGGTCGGCGGCGACCGGGCTCGTGCTCGCGTTTCTCGTGGCACTGGGGATCGGGCTCCACAACATGGGCGAGGGTCTCGCCATCGGCGCCTCGTTCGCGATCGGCGAGATCCAGCTCGGGAGCTTTCTCATCGTCGGCTTCATGATCCACAACGTGACCGAAGGGCTCGGAATCGCCACGCCCATCGCGAAGACGAGGACGGCGCTGCTCGTCCTGGTGGGGCTCGTGCTCGTCGCCGGCGCGCCGACGATTCTCGGAGCGTGGATCGGCGGCTACACGACGAACGAGGTCCTCGCCGCTCTCTTCTTCGCCATCGCCGCCGGGGCGGCGTTCCAGGTCGTGGTCGAGGTCGGGCGCTACGTCGCCCGCAACGCTCCCGGTGGCCTGCGCTCCGGGCACGCGATCGCAGGCTTCATCGTCGGCGTCGCGACGATGTACCTGACCGGGTTGATCGTCGGATGAGACGGAGGGGACGCGCGCTTGCGCGCCGCCCCTCCGTCTCGGCCTCGCCCTCCCCTCAGCCCGCCAGTCGAACCTGCACTAGCCGATAGCCCGCGACGCCGGCGAGCGGCGGGTCGCCGTTGCGGTATGCCTTCACGAAGAACTGCACGTTGAATCCGCTCCTCGGCACCGGGAAGGTCGATCGCGGGGTCATCTGGAACACCGCCCATCCGTCCGCGAGAGTCGGGCGACGGGGCTGGCCCGCTGTTGTGACGAGTGGAGTCGAGCGGACGAACACGAGCGCGTCGCGGACGACGTATCCGCGTGTGTCCTTGATCCGGACCTGAATTGAGAACGGAGCGGTCCTCGACCGGACCGGGTTCGGAGTGAAGCGGACCTGGTCGACGACGAGACGCGCCGTCGCCGGGACGCTCGTGACCGGAATCGAACGCTCGCCGGACGGGAGCACGATGACGCCGGCGGGGCCGGCCGCGGCGACCGTGCCCGACTCGGTCGAGAGCACCGTCGTCGAGCCGCGGTTGTTCCTCGCCGTCACGTTCGCGCGGACCTTGCCGCCGACATCGCTGGCAGTGAGCCGGTACTGCGTGCCCGTCGCCCCGGAGATCGCGCCGCACGAGCCACCGGCGCTGTTACAGCGCAGCCACTGCTGGCTGAAGGACGTCGCGCCGGTCCAGGCGCCCCGGTCGAGGGTCGCGAGGGCACCCTCGACCCACGTGCCCGAGACGCTTGGTCGCCGCGTGTTCACGGGGGCGCGACCCGACTGCACGACTCCCGTGGCGTTCGACGCTGCCGTCGCCGAGCCGGCTGCGTTCGTCGCCGTCACGCGAACGCGCATGCGTGCTCCGACGTCAGCCGCGACAAGGGTGTAGGTCGTAGCAGTCGCGCCCGTGATGATCGTGCAGTTGCTCCCGTCGGGCGCTCCGCCGTTCGACGGACAGCGCACCCACTGGTAGGCAAACGAGAGAGGCTGTGTTCCGGTCCAGGTGCCGGCGGTCGTCGACAGCCGCTGGCCCTCCACCGGTGACCCGCTGATCGCGGGCTCGGCTGTGTTCGCTGGAGCTCCACCCGGTGTGATGACTGCCGTGGCATCCGACAGCGCGCTTGCGACGCCGTCCGTGTTCGATGCCGTGACCGCGACGCGGAGTCGATGGCCTGTGTCGGCGTCGACGACGACATAGGTCGTGTTCGTCGATCCGGAGATCGCAGAGCAGCTCGATCCGGCACTGTCGCAGCGGTGCCACTGAAACGCGAAGCTGATCGGCTGCGTCCCCGTCCATGCTCCGGTGCCGGCGACGAGCGTTTCGCCGACCGCGGCCGTTCCGCTGATCTCGGGGGGCGCAGTGTTCTCAGGCGCGGCCTGGGGGAGTGCAGAGCCGCTCAGGGGGAGAACGAGCGCCGTCGCCGCGGCTGCGACCACCGCGGTGAGGACGACCACCCCGCCCCAAGTCGTTGGGCGCCGTTTCATCTCAGGCGTGCTTCGTGTCATGGCTACCTCCGTTCAGCACCCCCCGGGAGGAGGGTGATCGCTTGCGTTCCGAGGTCGCGACGGTTCCGGCGCTGACGTTCCGACGCGATCGACGACGGGCACGCTGTTCGAGCTCGTCGACGGTCGGCCCCGCTCGCTTTCGGAGCCGACCGTGGGTTTCAACGTAGGACGGCGTTTTCGGGAGCGTGGTCCGAGCAGTCCGCATGGTGTTGCGGTGCCGTCAGGGTTTCCTCACAACGGTCAGGCGGGGACGAGCTTGTATCCCACTTCGCGAACGGTGACAATGCGGCGAGGATGCGTGGGATCGCGCTCGATCTTTCGCCGTAGCGTCGAGATGTGAGCGTCGCAGGCGCGTGTGTCGCCGACGAAGGGCGTCTGCCACAGGTGCTCCATGATCTGCTGGCGCGTGAACACCCGCTCCGGCTCCTCCGCAAGGAGGAGGAGGAGACGAAACTCGGACGGTGTCAGGCTCGTCGCGCGGCCGTCGACGGTCACTACGTGGCGAGCGAGATCCACGACGATACCCCCGACGTGTAGCTCGCTTCCCGCCTGAGACTCGCGATCGAGCTCGCGGCGACGCAGAATCGCACGGACTCGGCTCACCAACTCGGCCGTCGAGAACGGCTTCGTCACGTAGTCGTCCGCTCCGAGTTCCAGTCCGAGGACACGGTCGACCTCGCCGTCGCGCGCGGTCAGCATCAGGATCGGAACGGCGCTCTCCGCGCGCAACGTGCGGCAGACGTCCATTCCCGACATCCCGGGGAGCATCACGTCGAGCACGACGACGTCGAACGGTTCGGTTCGGGCGGCCTCCACTGCTGCGACGCCGTCCCCGAGCGCGCGGACCTGGAAGCCCTCCCGCTCGAGCGCGTAGCGGACGGGCTCCACGATGTCGGGCTCGTCGTCGACCAGGAGAACCCGCGGGCTCAAGTGTGCACTCCTGCAGCGGCCGCGATCGGAAGCACGATGGACACGGTAGTCCCTTCGCCAGGTCGGCTCTCGATCTCGAGCTCCCCTCCCATTGCGACGACGGACTCTCGGACGATGGGAAGCCCGAGCCCGAATCCGTCCCGCTCGCCGGGACTTCCGCGATAGAACCTCTCCGTCGCCCTGCGCGCTTCGGTCGCCGTCATTCCTGGCCCGCTGTCCGATACCTCGATACGAGCGTTCCGGCCGAGCCGGCGTACGCCGACGAGTACCTCCGCAGCAGGGGCGTGCTTGTGTGCGTTCGCGACGAGGCTCTCGAGCGCCTGGTGCAGCAGCTCTGGATGCGCAAGCGCCTCGATCTCGGTGCCCGCCGCGTCGATGTCGACCCGGACGCCCCGCGACCGGCCGACGGCGTTTCGAACGAGAGAGTCGAGCTGCACCGGTTCGAGTGCGAGGCTCTCGCTGCGTGTTTGGGCCCGCGCCAGCGTAAGCAGGGCGTGAGCGAGTCGCGTCAGTCGACTCGTCTGCCGCTCGACGACCTCGAGGAAACGGTCACGATCGGCTGCTTCCTCCTTGGCACCGGCCTGGAGAACCTCGACCGCGCTTGCGATCGCAGCGAGCGGCGTCCGAAGCTCGTGTGCCGCGTTCGTCACGAACTCGCGCTCCGCTCGCTCGCGGCGCTCCTTCTCGCTCACATCCGTGACGACGACGACACCTGTGCGCGAGCCGCTGGCGGGTGGCAGGAGCGCGACAACGTACGTCTGGCCCGGTTCGGGCTCCATGCGGAGCACCACCGGCTCCGCGCCCGGTTCAAAGAGGGCGTGGAGCGCCGACTCGAGCTCGTGGTCGGCCCAAGGTATCGGCAGACGGCGACCCGGCGCGACCACGGATCCGAGAAGCGCCCGCGCACGCGAGTTCGCGAACTCCACCTTCAGCTCCCGGTCGACGGCGATCACGCCCTCCTGAAGCTGCTCGAGGAGGCGCTCGAGACGGTCGCGATCCGCCTCGAGTCGCTCGAACGAGACGCGCAGGTGCTCGCGCATGCGGTCGATGGTCTCGGCGAGGGTCCCGAGCTCGTCGTGGAACCGGGGCGCCAGCGAGCGGTCGAAGCGACCCTGCTCGATCTCTGCGGCAGCAGCGGCGATGCGGCGAAGGCGACGGGTGATGAGTAACGCGACGACCAGCCCGACCAGAGCCCCGATTGCCGTTGCCCACGCGGCTGCAGAGACGATCTCGTCCCGCACGATCCCGAGTGCGTCTTCGAGATCCGACCGCGACGCGACGGCGATGAGCGCCCCGGTCTGCTCGCGCTGCATCGGAAGTGCGACCGTGACCAGCCGTCCGTCGTCGATCGTCTCCACCTCCCTGCGACCGGCAAGCGCCGTCTCGAGGAGGGATCCAAGGTTGGGGAGGGTCTCGACCGACACGCCGCGAGCGCGTTCGCTCGTTACGAGGGTGCCGTCGGGTGCGAACACGAACAGTGCGATCTGGCGCCGCGTGCCGAACTGCTCGACCCTCGTGTGAATCTGCTCGCGCGTCGCGTCGGCCGGGATCGCGGACGCGGCCGCCACGGCCGCGCCCGCAACGATCTCCTGCGATCGCTCCCGGATCGCAGCCTCGCTGCGTGCCGTGAACACCTGTGCGACCGCGACGGCCGTCAGCGCAGCGATGCCTGCGAAGGCCAGCGCAAGCCACCAGCGCATGCTGAGCGCTCGGACGTGCACGTCGAGAGTATGAGCAGCGGCGCGAGACCGACTCGGATTGTGAGGAGATCCGAACACGATCTCCAGGTCTTCCGCGTAGCGCCGGGACCCGACCGCGACTCGCTGCGCGAGCCTGCGTGAATGGACTCGGGCGCACATGACCGCGGAGGGCTCGCCGAGGCTCGCGTCGGAGATGCCGTCGTGGCGGACGACGGCGAGCTCGGCCGCGTCGAGACCGTCGTGCGGTCCGAAAGCAGGGTTCCGCTGTACCTGATCATCGAGACCGGAAGCTTCGTCCGCCGTCGTCATCCGGTCGTTTCCTGCTGCCTCGTCCGAGCCGTCGACCGTGCCAACCGGCGGGTGCACATCAGGGGACGTCGCAGCCGGCTTCGCCAACTTCCCGAGTCCGCGCCCATCGCCTTCTGATCGCCGTGCTGGATTCGACCGCGAACGTCGTTGGTTTCCGTGTCCTGGGAAGGCATGGGGAGCTCGGTGTCGTCGTCGAGCCGAACGATGTCCCTGACGCTTCTTCCGCGCTCGTGGTCCGGGGCGGCGTCTCGTCCGCGCTGCTCTACGTCGTGCCCGCGCGGCGTATCGAGGCAGTCCGCCCCGACCGGCGAACGATCGTCCTCGACGTCGATTTCCACGACTTCGTCCCCTCGCTGCGCGCCGACGGCATCGTCGAGCTCCGACTGTCGGGCGACTGAGTACTGGGCGCGCCCAGGCCCACAACCGCGACTTAACGGCGGCTAACCCGAGGTTCACGGCGACCGGGCTATAACCGACGGGTCATGTCGTGGCCCCGGATGCTCGCTGCGCTCGCTGCCTCTGCGGTCCTCGGCGGCCTCGCGGCGGTCGCAGCGGTCGCCGTTCTGGGAGGGCTCGAGGGCGACACGACGGTCGTTACCTCCACGGCGGCGGCGCCCGCGCCGCGCCTCTCGCCCAACGGCGATGGCATGAGCGTGAACGAGATCTACGAGCGCGCGGCCCCCGGCGTCGTCCGCGTCAACGCGACCTCGAGTCAGACGTCGGTCGACCCGACGCTCGTTCCGGGTGGCTCACCACTCCCCTCGGTGCCGGACTCGTCGGCTCTCGGCTCCGGCTTCGTCATCGACAAGACCGGCCACATCGTCACGAACTACCACGTCGTCCGCGACGCGGGCCAGGTCACCGTCAGCTTCTCGAACCGCGACACCGTGCGCGCGGAGGTCGTCGGCACGGATCCCTCCACGGATCTCGCCGTCCTCCGGGTGGAGACGTCGGCGAGCGCGCTCACCCCGCTCCGGCTCGGCAACTCGGACGCCGTCCGCGTCGGCGATCCGGTGGTGGCCATCGGCAACCCCTTCGGGCTCGATCGCACCGTGACCGCGGGCATCGTCAGCGCGCTGCAGCGCCTGATCACGGCGCCCAACCGCTTCACGATCGACCACGTCATCCAGACCGACGCCCCGATCAATCCCGGCAACTCGGGCGGCCCCCTGCTCAACGTGCGCGGACAGGTGATCGGCGTGAACACGCAGATCGAGACCGGCACGGGTACGAGCGCCTCCGGCAACGTCGGCATCGGGTTCGCGGTGCCGGCGAACACGGTCAAGGACGTCGTCGCCCAGATCCTTCGCACCGGCCGCGTCGAGCACGCCTACCTCGGGATCAGCGGACAGGCGCTCACCGAGGAGGTCGCCGACGAGTACAACCTGCCCGTCGACGCCGGCGTCCTCGTCGGATCGGTGACGAGCGGCTCGGGCGCGGCCAGGGCGGGACTGCAGGGCGGCGAGACCGAGGTGGTCGTCGCCGGCGAGACGTTCGTCCTCGGCGGCGACATCATCGTCGCCTTCGACGGCGAGAAGATCTCCTCCATCGAAGAGCTCCGCGACGCGATCTCCGAGAAGAAGCCCGGAGACAAGGTCACGCTCGTGATCTACCGCGACGCGAACAAGTCGAGCGTGACGGTCACGCTCGGTCGGCAGCCCCCCTCCCCCCAGGGCTAGCCGCGAGCAGGCCCCGGCGCGCCGGGGCCTGCTCATCTCCCATCGGCAAGGGGTCCGACCGCCTGCCCGGACCCCTGCCGACCTTCCTCCTCGTCGAACTTCTCGAGCGCCTCGTCGGTGAGCGCGTAGCCGCGCTCGATCAATGCGCGCTTGAGCTCCTCCGGCCAGGGCGCGTCGCTGCGGAAGGTCGGATCGAGGCTGGCCTCGCCCGCAGTACCGCCGCGGACGATCAGGGCCGGGACCCGGCGGTCGTGCCGGAACGGGAAGCGGGCGGCGGCGAACCGCTCCTCGAGCTGCGTGCGCAGGTGAGCCTGTCGGCGGCGCGGAGCAGCGGCGACGGCCGCCTCGATCACGTCCTCGCGCAGAAGCCGTAGCTCCTCGACCGACGTCTCGCGCTCGCTCGCGATCCGCTCCTCGACGACGGCGTTCCGCGCGAACGCGACGCGCATGAGGCGCACGATCAGCTCCGCGTAGTGAGCCGGCTCTCCGCGCGCCGCACGCTCCTGCGCCAGCTGCACCTCCGCCAGCAGCGCGCGCACCGGCGGCACGGCGCGGAAGCGCTCGAGCCGCTCGCGTGTGCGCTCGAGGAAGGCGGCGTCGGTCGGCGGATAGCTCGCGACGTACCGGAAGGCGGCGATCGCGGCGACGCCGGGGTTCCGGTACGCGTGCTCGTAGGGGAAGTTCCGGACCCAGCCGCCGTCGGTGGCGATGCGTCCGTCGATCGCGATCGGCAGGACGAGGCCGCTGATCGCAGCCGAAGCGAGGATCGCCCGCCCCATCACCTCCGGGTCGGCGGTGCGCGACGAGAATTCGAGCTCGAAGTCCCGCTCCTCGTCCCCCTCGGCGTGGTCGCCGACGTCCGTCGCATAGACGACCAGCTCGACCTCGGCGGCGGCGAGGCGCGCGCCGAGCTCCGCCGGGTCGCCGATGCGCTCCGAGACCGTGTCGGGGAGCGTGTAGTCGTGCAGGCCGCCCGAGAGCTGCCAGAGCGCGCGCGGCCGGAACGCGTCGGCGGGTTGCAGCGCGAGGAGGAAGTCCTCGAGCTCGTCCAGGCGATCGAGCGCCGCCATCGTCCCGGCCAGGGCGCCGGCCGACGTTCCGTAGACCCAGCCGACGCGGGGCCAGAGGGCCGTCTCTGCGAGGCGCTTGAGGAACCCGAGCTCGAGCAGGATCCCGTTGATCCC
>DASUCN010000068.1:0-3022 GCA_036276015.1 Gaiellaceae bacterium
GAGGCAGGCGTCGGCAAGAGCCGGCTCCTCGCCGAGGTGACAACCTCGTCGACCACGTTGGGAGCCACGGCGGTCGGTGGCATGTGCGTGGACGTGGCCGCGGGATCGCTCCCCTACGGACCCTTCGTCGATATCGTGCGCGACCTGCATCGCGCCGGATCCACAGCATCGCTGCCCACGTCGACACGCGCCGAACTCGGGCGGCTCGTTCCCGAGATCGCCGCGCGAGCCGGCGATCGATCAGATGCCGGTCAGCGTGGCCAGGGTCGGCTCTTCGCGGCCGTTCGCGACCTGCTGGCGGTCGCGTCGACGTCGACGCCGATCGTGGCGACGATCGAAGACCTGCACTGGGCCGACACGTCGACGCTCGATCTCGTCACCTATCTCGCGCGGTCCATGCAAGCGGAACGCTATGTGCTCGTTGCGACCGCACGGCTCGACACACTCCCTCGAAGTCATCCCCTGCTGGGTTTCGTCGCCGAGCTCGCGCGCCTGCCGACGTTCGAGCGGATCGACCTTGAGCGCTTCGATGAAGCCGAACTGGTCCAGCAGCTCACCGGAATCCTTGGCCGGGTCCCGGAACCATCAATGGCGCACGAAGTGTTCGAGCGCTCGGACGGCAATGCGTTCTTCGCCGAGGAGCTCGTCGCGACGGGTGCAGTTCCGGGCGCACCGTTGCCGGCATCGCTACACGAGGTGCTCGCCACGCGCCTGGCGGCGCTCGACGAGGTGACCCAGCAGATCGTGCGGGTGGTGGCCGTCGCCGGGCGAGTGGCCAGCCACGAACTGCTGGAGCGCGTTGCGGGGGTGCCGCCGCCGGTGCTGATCGCGGCCCTCCGAGAGGCCGTCGACCATCGCGTGCTCGTGCACGTTGCCGAGCCCGCGCCCGGATACGCGTTCCGACACGCCCTCGTCCGTGAAGCGGCATACGACGAGCTCCTGTCGGCAGAGCGGATTGAGATCCATCGGTCGATCGCGGACGCGCTCGAACTCGACGCGGCGGCGTCGCCTTCGGGGCCCCTGGCTCGGGCGGGCGAAGTCGCCCACCACGCCCTGGCGGCCAACGACCTGTCGCGGGCGCTGGCGGCATCGCTCGCAGCCGTCACAGCTGCCGAGCAGGCGTCGGCCCACGCCGAAGCCGAGATGCATCTGGATCGGGTCCTCGACATCTGGTCGCAGCTTGCCGACGTCGCTTCGCGGGTCGGCATGGATCACCCGGAGCTGTTGGCGCGAACCGCCCGCGCCGCTGCGGCAGCAGGCCATCAGGCCCGGGCAGTTGCGCTCGCTCGCGACTCCTTGGCAGAGCTCGACCCGAGCGAAACGGATCGACGAGTCGCGACGCTCCTCGATCTCTTCGACTACGCATGGGAAGCCGCTGACATCGAGAACGCGGAGCGCGTCGTACTCGAGGTGATGCCGATGTTGCGTGACGAGCGATCGGCCAGGGGTGCTCATGCATTCGCGGACGCGGGACTGCTCGCTTGGTATCTGGGGCGATATACGAGCGCGCGGGAGGCCGCGCTCCAGGCGATCGTCATCTCGCGCGCCTGCGGGGCGCGTGGGGAGCTGGCTCTCGCGTTGACGATCGTTGGGCAGGTCTACACGCATCTGGGGGAGACGAACCACGCGGAAGAGTCGTTCGCGGAAGCGGCGGCGATTCTCGAAGGATTTGGCGACCCAGACCTCCGGGCGCGATCGACCTGGTGGCGGTCGTGGGGGCGGTTCCTCCATGGCCGCTTCGAAGAGAGCTTGAATGTCGGCCAGCTGGGCCTCGAAGGTGCCAGACGCGAAGGGTCCGATGCACGTTACGGCGTGAGCCTCCTCGAACTGGTCCTTGAGAACCTTGTCGAGCTCGGTCGTTGGTCGGAGGCTCGGGGGATCGGCGAGCAGATACTGGCCCGGCTGACCATTTCGTTCGAGATCATCTATACCCACGCCACACTCGCGCGGATGTACACGCTCCTTGGTCGCACCGCAGATGCCGAACGCGAGAGCGCGCTGGCCGCAGACATCACGGTGCTTGGTCACAATCGCATCTTCCAGTTCGAGGACGCCATCTTCCTCGCGTACGCGAGCGGCCGCTACGCGGATGGTCGGCGCTTGATTGAAGCCGCTGTCTCCACATCGCCCGAGCCCGATCACGACGCGACGCTGTGGTGGTCGATTCTCAAGGCGATCGCGGGTGAGGCGGATCACGCCCACGCGGCTCGTCGCCGCCGGAGAACGGTCGAAGCGAGTGAGGCTGTCGCAGCCGGCCACAGGTTCGCGGACATCCTCCGCAGGAGCGCCAACGCCGCCATCAGAGCAGATGGAGCTGGCCCGATGGTTCGTGCATTGCTGCAAAGCGCGGACGCCGAGCTGAGCCGTCTCGAAGGTCGATCGGACCCGGCGCTCTGGTCGGCCGCGGTCGATGCTCGGCGAGAGTTCGAACAGCCGTGGGAGCTCGCGTATGCCCGGTATCGACTGGCGGAGGCAATGCTCGCGACGGGTCGCACAGTCGACGCCGAAACACCGCTGCGCGATGCGTATGACGTGGCTAGGAACCTGGGGGCGATGCCGCTCCGAATCGCACTGGAGGGTCTGGCTTCTCGCGCCAGGATCCAGCTCGGGCCTGACTCGGGCGAGACCAGGTCACGCGCGAGCGACTCGGCCAACGGACTGACCGAACGCGAACTCGAGGTCCTGACGCTCGTTGCCGCCGGGCACACAAATCGCGAGATCGGCGAGCGCCTCTTCATCAGCGAGAAGACCGCGTCTGTGCACGTCACGCACGCGATGGACAAGTTGGGCGCGCTGAGTCGGTATGAGGCCGCCGCGACGGCGACCCGGATGGGGCTCCTGGAGCCCTCCGCGATACCGCGCTAATCGGTCGTTCCGAAGGGATCAGGTCGTGACCGATTCCCGCGCTGCCGGGCCGGTGACGACCACCTCGCCGTAGTGCTCCTCGCCGTTCGCGTCGCGCACGACGTAGGCATGCCGGATCGCGGTCACGCCGGCCGCCAGGTTGGCCGTGACCGTGCAG
>DASUCN010000069.1:0-17926 GCA_036276015.1 Gaiellaceae bacterium
GCGAAGGGCCCGAGCACGGCGCGGCCCACGTTCCCCGGCAGGATCGTCGACACCGCGAACACGATCATGCTCAGGAGCACGAGCGTGACCAGCGCGAGCCCGATGCGCTTGAGGACGAAGCGGGTCACGAGCCGAGCTCTCGGCGCTCGGGGAGGAGGCGGCGAGGCACGTGACCTCGCCGCCCGTCTCCGAGCATGCGCCTAGCCGAGTCCGACCTTTGCCAGCCGGATGTGCGAGATCCCCTCGGGGACGTAGTTCCTGACCTTCGAGGAGCTCGCGGTGATGTAGTTGATGAAGTAGTCCGTGATGACGGGTGTGTCACGGAGGAGGATTCCGGCCATCTTCTTGGTCGCGGCGCGCTGGGCGCCGACCTCCGCCGCCCCGAGGTACGTCCTCGCGAGCGAGTCGAACTGATCGTTCTTGTAGTGCGACGCGTTCCAGTCGCCCGCGGACATGTAGCACCGGGTGAGATAGATGTTCGGCACGCCGCGCGCGCCGTACTCCGTGAGCGTGCACGGGCGATTGAGCCAAGGCGTCGTCGTGAAGTAGTCCGCCCCCGCCGGCTCCGAGTCGTAGTACTTGCCGACGTCCATCACCTCGAGTCCCACGTCGATACCGGCCTGCCGCGCGTACGCCTGGATCGACGCGGCGTGGTCGGTGTGGTCGAGGAAGTTCCACGTGGTGATGTTGAACTTCAGGTCCTCGGCGTTCGCCGCCTGCAGTAGGGCACGGGCGAGCGCGAGATTCTGGGTCCGCTGTTTCGTCGACTGGTCGGTCGAGGCGAACCCCTTCCAGAAGGGGTTGTCGTTTCCGACCGTCGCCGCGCCGAGCATGACGCGGGCGATCTGCTGCGGCCGGTTGATCACGAGCGCAACTGCGCGACGGACGCGCGGGTCGCGGAACGGCGCGATGTCCGTCCGCATGCAGACCTGCCGGTGGGCCGCGGTCGGAAGCGAGTAGTACTTGTATCTCGAGTTGTTCTTGAAGGGCTGCGCCTCCTGGGGCGAGAGCTGCATGGCGAGGTCGATCTGGCCCGCGCGGAGCGCGAGGACGAGCGCGGCGGAGCTCTGGAAGAAGGTGATCCTCACTCCGTCGAGCGGTGGGCGTCCGCCCCAGTAGCGGTCGTGACGGACGAGCTCGGCACTCCGCTTGTCGACGTAGCGCCTCAGCTTGAAGGCGCCGGTCCCGATCATGCCGCTCTCGACCCACGTACCCGGCTTCGCCACGATCGAGGCCGGCTGGATGATCGCCTGGTACGTCGTCTGGCTGAGCAGGTACGGGAACACGCCCGTTGGGGACTTGAGGCGGACGACGACTGTGTAGCGGCCACGTGCCGAGACACCCGAGGCGTCGTACGACGGCCCGAGACCGGCGTTCGAGCCCTTGCTGACGTAGTGCTTCAGGCACGCGACGACGTCCCTCGACGTCATCTCCTGTCCGTTGTGGAACCGCACCCCGCGTCGGAGCTGGAACGTCCACACCGTGGCATCGGCGTTGGGGCGCCAGCTCTGCGCGAGCCACGGGACGACCTGTCCCTTCGGGTTCGTGAACGTGAGGTACTCACCCGGAATCCCGGCGAACGCCAGGGAGCCGCCCTCGTTGAGCAGGTACGGCTCGAGGGACGCGCCGAAGACCGGAATGCCGACGCGGATCGTTCCGCCCTGCTGGACCGGGTCGAGCGTAGCCCCGAACGCGGGCGTTGCCTCACCCATGTAGCGGAGGAGCAGGCCGATCGTCCCGGCGCCGAGTCCGAACATCGTCGCGCGCTGGAGGAATTCCTGTCGGTCGAGGTCGCCGTTGACGAGCTCGTCGATGAGGTTGTTCTCGAGCGGCCCGGCGGCCTCTCGCCGGTACTCGTCGACCATCCTCCGCGTGTGTCGGTCCATCCGTCCCTCCTATCGAGTCAGGCCTGCGCGGTGCGCGGCAGCAGCGGGCGGGGCGCCGACGTCCTCGCAGAAGCGGAGGGCCGCGCCGGAGAGCGTCCTTCTCGTGGAGTTGCGTTCCACCCTGATGCGGGGTTTATCGCATGGTTGGCAAGGTCTCGTCAAGGCGCGTTCTGCATGTGGATCGCGGTTCCGGATCGTTGTACGCTGCGAGCCATGCCCGAGGCTCACCGTAGCGGCGGGGAGACCGTTCGCAGGGCCGGAAACGGCAAGCCGGCAACGTCTGCCGGCGTGCAGGCGACCCTCGCAGTGCTCGACCTGCTCGCAGCGCGCAGCCCGCTGGGGCTCTCGGAGATCTCGCGCGAGCTCGGGATTGCGAAGAGCACGCTGCACCGCATCTGCTCCGTCCTCGTCGAGCGCGGCTGGGCGGTACGCGACCGCGAGGGACGCTTCGACCTCGGAATCCGCGCGCTGCGCATGGGCTCGGCGTCCGCGGAGCTCCCGATCGTCATCGCCTTTCGAACCGTCGCCGCGGAGTTCCTCACCCGGCACGACGAGACGATCGCACTCGCGGTCCTCGACGGGGTCGAGTCTCTCTACATCGCGCTCGAAGAGACGTCCCAGCCCATGCGGCTCGTGACCCATGTCGGCTCGAAGACACCGGCTTTCGCATCGGCGAGCGGACGGGTCGTGCTCGCTTCGTTCCCGCCCGCCTCGGTGGCGGCGTCGTTCGGTGGGCGCCTGCTCGTGACACCGACAGGGCGTCGGTTGAACGGCGTCGCCGAGCTCCAGGCGATCCTCGATCGGGTGCGCGAGCGCGGATACGCCGAGAACGTCGAGGAGACCGCGGAGGGCCTGTACGCGGCCTCCGTTCCCGTCGTCAACAGCGAGGGCGTCACCCTGGCGGCGCTCACGACACTCGTTCCGACGGCGCGGATCTCGCCGGAGCGGCGGGAGCGCATCGTCGAGGATCTCGTCGAGCTCGGGGCGAAGCTCTCCGAGCTCGTCGGCTGGCTTCCGTCGTTCTCCTCGAGGCGGCCGTGAACGCCTCGCACGACGCCGCGTGAGGCTGACGGGCCTCCGCACCTTCGTCGTCGGCAACCCGCCGCCGTCGTTCGGTGGCCGCTACTTCGTGTTCCTCGTCCTCGAGACCGACGCCGGAGTGACGGGCGTGGGGGAGGTGTACGCCGCGACCTTCCATCCGACCGTGATCGAGCGCGGGATCGAGGACGTCTTCGAGCGCCACGTCCTCGGGACGGACCCGTTCAGGATCGAGACCCTGTATCGCACGGTGGCGATGCGCGGTTACAGCGGTCGCCCAGACCTGACGCTCGAGGGAGTTCTGAGCGGGATCGAGATGGCGTGCTGGGACATCGTCGGCAAGGCAGTCGGCAAGCCCGTCCACGAGCTCCTCGGCGGCCGCGTGCACGAGCGGCTCCGCACGTACACGTACCTCTATACGGAGCCGGGGGACGCGGCCGACGTCTACCTCGATCCGGAACTCGCGGCCGAGCGCGCCGCCGAGTACGCGGCGCGCGGGTTCACCGCTCTCAAGTTCGACCCGCTCGGGCCGTACTCCGCATTCGACCCGCGCCAGCCGAGCCTCGAGGCGCTCGTGCGCACCCAGGATTACGTCGGCCGCATCCGCGATGCCGTCGGCGACCGCTGCGACCTTCTCGTCGGGACGCACGGACAACTCACGCCCGCGGGCGCGATCAGGCTCGCACAGCGGCTCGAGCGCTTCGACCCGCTCTGGCTCGAGGAGCCCGTCCCGCCGGACAGCCCCGAGCAGATGGCGACCGTCGCCCGCGCGACGTCGATCCCGGTCGCGACCGGCGAGCGGTTGACGACGAAGCACGAGTTCGCCCGCCTACTCCAGACCGGCGCGGCCGCGATCCTCCAGCCGAACCTCGGCCGCGTCGGAGGCCTGCTGGAGGCGAAGAAGATCGCGGGCATGGCCGAGGCCTACTACGCGCAGATCGCGCCGCACCTCTACTGTGGGCCGGTCGTCGGCGCCGCGAACATCCAGCTCGCGGCGTGCTCGCCGAACTTCCTCGTCCTCGAGGGCATCCTCGACTGGGGAGGCTTCCATGCGGAGCTCCTGACGACGCCCATCCGTTGGGAGGAGGGGTACGTGCTGGTGCCGGATGCCCCGGGCCTCGGTGTCGAGCTCGACGAGGCGGTCGCCGCGGCGTATCCGTACGACGGCGCCGAGCTCCATCTGAGCGCGCACGACGCGCCCGTGGTCGAGTGACGCGCATCGGCTTCGTCGGGGTGGGACGCTTGGGCGGTCATCTCGCCTCGAGCCTCGTACGAGCCGGCTTCGCCGTCACCGTCCACGATCGCGAGCGGTCGGCAGTGGAGCAGCTCGCCGCGTCGGGTGCGCAGGTCGTCGATTCGCCCTCAGCTGCCGCCACCGATGCGGACGCCGTGCTCACCTGCCTCCCGTCTCCGGACGCAGTTGCCGACGTCGTCGCCGGCGACGACGGGATCCTGTCGCGCATGCGGCCGGGAGCGACGTGGATCGACACGAGCACGAACGATCGGCACGAGCTCCTGCGGCTCGCCGCGCGCGCGGCCGAGCACGGGGTCGCGACGCTCGAGGCGCCGGTCACCGGCGGCGTGCACCTCGCGGCGGCGGGCGAGCTCACCGTGATCGTCGGCGGGGACGACGAGGTCGTGGCGGCGCACATGCCGCTCTTCCAGGCGATGGGCCGCCGCGTGTTCCACGTCGGGCCGCTCGGCCGCGCGTCGGATCTGAAGGTGATCACGAACATGCTCGCATTCGTGCACCTCGTCGCCTGCGGCGAGGCGCTCATGCTCGCGAAGCGCGCCGGCATCGACCTCCGCGACGCGTACGAGGTGATCGCCGCGAGCTCGGGGACGAGCTTCGTGCACGAGACGGAGGGCCAGGTGATCCTCAGTGGAAGCTACGACATCGGCTTCACGCTCGACCTCGCGCTCAAGGACCTCGCGTTCGCCGCCGCGCTGGGCGAGGAGACGGGAGTGCCGCTCGAGCTCGCGGCGGCGACCCGCGCCCGCTTCGTCGAGGCGGCCGCGCGCTACGGCGGGTCGGCCTGGTCGCCGACGGTGGTCAGGCTGCTGGAGGACGAGGTCGGCGAGGAGCTCCGCGCCCCCGGTTTTCCGGCGCACCTCGGCTGAGCGCGACCCTCCCTACCGGACGTCGATCCAGATCGCCTTCAGGTCGGTGAACTTGTCGAGCGCGTGGATCGACTTGTCCCGCCCGAAGCCCGACTGCTTGAAGCCGCCGAACGGCGACGTGATGTCACCGGCGTCGAACGTGTTCACCCAGACGACGCCCGCCCGCAGTGCCCGGGCGTAGCGGTGCGCCTTGCCGACGTCCCTCGTCCACACCGCAGCCGCGAGGCCGTAGATCGTGTCGTTCGCGATCCGGAGCGCCTCCTCGTCCTCGTCGAACCCGATGGTCGAGAGCACCGGGCCGAAGATCTCCTCGCGGGCGATGGTCATGTCGTTCGAGACCGCGTCGAAGATGGTCGGCTCGACGAACAGTCCGCCCGTCTCCTCCAGCACGCGGTTTCCACCGAGGTGGAGGGTCGCCCCCTCGGTGCGCCCGGACTCGATGTACCCCAGCACGCGCTCGAGCTGCGTCCGGTCGACGATCGCTCCCATCCGCGTCTTCGGATCGAGCGGATCGCCGGGCTGGATCCGCTCCGCGACGCTCACCACCCGCTCTAGGAGTGCTTCGCGGACGTCGTCGTGCACGAGGAGGCGCGAGCCCGCGTTGCAGACCTCGCCCTGGTTGTAGAAGACGCCCCACGCGATCCCCGTCGCGGCGGCGTCGAGGTCGGCGTCGGGGAGGACGACGTGCGGCGACTTCCCGCCGCACTCGAGCGCGACGCGCTTCATGTTCGACTCGCCGCTGTAGCGCAGGAAGTACTTGCCGACCTCGGTCGAGCCGGTGAAGGTGATCATGTCGACGTCCGGATGCCGTCCGATCGCCTGCCCGGCCGTCTCGCCGAAGCCCGGCACGATCTGGAGGACGCCGTCCGGGAGGCCTGCTTCGGCGGCGAGCTCGCCGAGCCGGAGCGCCGTGAGCGGTGACTGCTCGGCCGGCTTCAGCACGACCGAGTTGCCCGTTGCCAGCGCCGGCCCGAGCTTCCAGGATGCCATGAGCAGCGGGAAGTTCCAGGGAACGACGGCGCCGATCACGCCGAGCGGCTCGCGCACGACCATGACGACCGAGTTGCGATCGGTCGGTGCGACCTCGTCGTACACCTTGTCGACGGCTTCTCCGTAGTACGCGATGCACTGCGCGGCGAGCGGAACGTCCACGCGTCGCGAGTCCCGTATCGGCTTGCCCATGTCGAGCGTCTCGATGAGCGCGAGCTCGTCGGCGTGCTCCTCGATGAGCGCGGCGAAGCGGGTCAGCACCTTCTTGCGCTGGCTCGGCGCCGCATGGGACCAGACGCCGGACTCGAACGCCGCCCGCGCGCCGCGTACGGCCGCGTCGACGTCGGCGGAGTCGCACGCGGAGACCTGCGCGATCTCCGTGCCGGTCGCGGGGTTGACACGGGGGAACGTCTCGCCGCTCAGCGCGTCGACGTGTACACCGTCGATCCAGGCCTGCGTGCGGATGTCCAGCTCGGCAGCGATTCTGGTGACGTCGCGCGCCTCGGGCGCGTCCAGCTCGGCGATCGTGGTCATCGTGCTCCTCGGTGCTCGTGGGCTCGTCTGGGAGAGATGAACTGTATGTGGGAGCGCGTCCCGGACGCTCAGGCTGCGCCGAGCAGCTCGTCCGCATACGTCATACCGACGCGCCGCATGCCGCGTGGGCCGGGCTCGTAGTGCCCCATCCGCCAGAGTGCCGGTGAGTAGAGGTGAATCGACGTCGCAGGGGGAGCGCCCGGCCCGGGGTGCCGCACGCCGTGGATGTCGGACGCGTCGAAGTCGAAGCGGCCACCCGCCGAGTGCTCGGTGGTCCGCTCGCGCACCCAGCCGTCCTCCTCGATCCGGAACCAGTCCTCGAAGAGGATTCCCTCGCACACGCAGACGGCACCGGACGAGCGGTCGTGGTCGTGATAGCCCGTGTTCTGCCCGTCGACCCAGCAGATGAGCCAGACGTCGAGGTTCGGGTCGCGATACAGCTGTTGGTAGAAGCGCGCGTCGGCGTCGTGGCGGACGAACGGCTTCCAGAGATGCTCCGCCGCGACCAGCTCGGCCGCGAGCTCCGACATCGCAGGCCGGTCGAGATCGGTGTCCGGGGGCACGCGCTCGCGCAACCACGAAGCGATCTGGCTCACGTCGGCGAGCTGGGTCATGTCAGCAGGCGGGACGGTGTGTCGGATTGGAGAACGTGCGTCACAGCATCTCCGAAACCGCGGACGGCATCCAGTGTCGGCTGGGAGTCGACGACCGGGGTGTCGCTGCCATATGCAAGCTGGTTGACGCCGAACGTCTGAACGCAGAGCTCGATCGCGCGCCGGCCGTGTGTCGATACGTCGAAGAACGTGTTCGGATCGAGGGCGGAGCGCACGTCGACGCCTCGGCGCGCCAGTCGCTCGAGCTGAAACGGCCCGCCGCCGGCGAGCATCGCGAAGAGCACGCGAAGCTCCGGCCAGCGCGTGCGTCCGAATGCGAGCCACGCGAGGTACGCCTCCTGCATTCGCGCCGGGTAGCCCGTCACCCAGTCCCACCAGGTCGGCCGCTGGTGGCCGGCCGGGCGCCCGGCGTCCGGATGGATGAAGACGACGATCCCTGCCTCCTGCGCCTCGTCGAGCACTGCACCCGCGCCGTCCAGATCGGAGAGCACGGTGGATCCGAGGGAGACGCCGGAGAATCCGACGCGGCACCGGCTCGGCGAGAACGCGAGCAGTCGGCCGTTGCTCGCGTCGACGAGCTCACGAGCTCCGTCCGCCCAGGCGTCCTCGAGCGCGGCGCGCTCGCTTGCGGGAAGGGCTTCGAGACCGAGGCTCGTCTGCAGGGAGATGACGGCGACGTCGATCCCGTCGTGATCGAGCACGTCGATCCGCGCCGCGGGGTCGTGGTATGCAGCGGGGAGCTCGAAGCGCCCCTCGACCGTCGTCAGGGTTGCACCTTCGAGCATGGGCGCAGACCGTCTCGTGCGCAGCGCAGCGACGAACGACTCCGGCCAGAGGTGCTGGTGGAGGTCGTACCTCGTCAGGCCGGAGCTCCTTGTCGACGGATGTCCCGTGCCGTCTCCTCGAGGGGCAGCGGCATCTGCTCGGGGCCTTCGAGGAACGCGATGCGGGCGCGCGTCCATGCGCGCGCAGCAGCAGCTCCCGTCCCGAGTCTCTCGACGCCGCGCAGGTCGGCCGCCTGCGCCGCGACCGTGAGCTCGACGGCGAGCAGCCGCGCGCCGAGGTCGAGCATCTCGGCGAGCCGGCGCGCTCCGAGCGACGTGAGCGCCGTCCGGTCCTCCACACCCGACTCCTGCATGGTCGAGGCGAGCTCGAACGACACGGGCTGTGCGAGCAGGCGTGCCTCCGCCGCCACGGCCTGGGCGGCGACCCCGAGCTCGGAGAGGCCGTCGAGCCAGCCCTCGCCGGCGACGAGTCCCTCGCCCAGCCCGCTGAAGCGCGGGCTGAGGAGCTTCAGCGTCCGCTCGACAGCCGCCGTCAGCACGGGTGCGAACGCGATCCGCAAGAAGTCGAGCGCCGCGGCCAGCGGCTGCGAGTCGAAGTTGCCCACCGAGACGAGGCGCTCCTCCGACGCGACGACAAGCGGGTTGCCTTGGTGCGCGTTGAGCTCGATCGCGAGCTGCTCCTCGACGAACGCGAGTGCATCCCGGGCGGCCCCGTGAAGCTGCGGCACGCAGCGGTAGGTGAGCGGATCCTGGAGGAATCGCGCGGCGCCCTCGTCCCACAGGCCACTGCCGTCGAGGAGCGCGTGCATCCGGGTGAGCGTCTGCGCGATCCCGGGGTACGGTCTCGCCGTCGCGATCTCGAGATGGAGCGCGCCTACGTTGGCGCGGAATGCCTCGAAGTCGAGCGCCGCCGCAAGGTCGAGCCAGTTGAGGAGCGAGCTCGCGTCGGCCACCGCGAGGGCGGCCTGCGCGGTGGAGAAGGCGTTGCCGCCGAGTAGTGCGAGTGCCTCGCCGGCCTCGAGCGCGACCTCCTCGAGGACGCCGACTGCCAGGTCGGCGTTCTGGGCGAGGTCAGCCTGGCCGACCGTGCCGAGCGCGCGCACCGACGGTGTCGCACCTGCGTTCAGCTGTCCGACGAGCGCCTCCGCCACCGCGGGCCGCGCGCCCTGGAACCCAGCGACGAGGCCGTTGGCGAGCCGCAGGAGCGCGGCGCGAACGACCTGCTCGTCGACCGCCGGACCGAGCCCGACGAGATGGCCGGCGATCGCTGCGCGGTTGAATGCCCGCGCGTCGCCGGCGCTCACGCCTGCCTCGCGGCGCATGCCCACACCCGTCGTCACGCCGTACGCGGGAGTTCCCTCCGCGACCACGCGCTCGACGACGGCCCGCCGCTCGTCCATGTGCGTGAGCGCATCAGGTGCGATCACGACCTCATCGCCGTCCCGCGCGACGCTCAGAACCTGGTCGAGCGTGAGGCTCGCGCCTGTCAACTCGACCGTCATGGCCGGACTCTACGTCGGCTCGGGGTCACCCATCCCCGGCACGGTGGCGGCACGGCGCTCGACGAGCTCCGCGACGGGAAGGCCGGCCTCGCGCCAAGCGACGAACCCACCGGCGAGATCGGTCGCGCGCGTGAATCCGAGCTCCTGTAGCAGCGCCGCCGCGAGGCTGGTCGAGTAGCCGTGGGCGCAGACGAGGACGAGGTGCTGGTCGAGACCTCGCACATGCGCGTTGCGAAATGCAGGATCCGCGTCCGGGTCGAGGCGCCACGGCAGCACCGAGAGGGGTATGTGCAGCGATCCGGGGATGACGCCTTCGCGCCGGCGCTCGTCCTGCGACCGTGTGTCGACCAGGAGCGCTCCCTCCCGCTGGGCCGCGAGAGCCTCCACGGGCTCGAGCCGGTCGAGCCTGCTGCGAGCCGCGTCGAGGAGGTCGGCGATCGTCGTGCGCGATGTCTGCTCAGTCACTCTTGTGACGGCAATCCTCGCATGCCCCACGGAGAACGACGTCGTGCGCGGCCACGGCGTATCCGCGACCGGTCGCGACGCTCTCGATCGCCGACTCGAGTGTGGAGTCCTCGAACGGCTCGACCTTCCCGCAGTCGTCGCACACGAGGTGGTGATGGTGATCCCCTCCCGGGCGCACGGGCTCGAAGCGCGACACGCCGTCGCCGAGATCGATCCGCTGCACGAGCCCGAGCTCGTCGAGGCCTTCGAGAGCGCGGTAGACGCTCGCGATCCCGACGCGCTCGCCACGGACTCGCGCGCGTTCGTGGATCTCCTGGGCGGAGAGGCAGCAGGTCTGCTCGCCGACCAGCTCGACGACGACACGCCGTGCGCCGCCGCTTCGGCCGCTCGCTTCACGCAGGCCTGCGAGCGCAAGATCCGTCCATGCCATGTTGATAATGATACACGTTCTCAAAGACGTGCTACGGTCTTCCGGTGAGAGCCCTCGCTTTCCTCGCGGTTGCCCTCGGCTTCGTCGGCTGTGGCGGCGGCTCGAGCTCCGAGGGAGAGGTCGTCGCGGCGTTCTATCCGCTCGCCTGGGCGACCGTGCAGGTGGCGGGCCCGTCGAGCGGCGTCGTCGATCTCACGACGCCCGGCGCGGAGCCGCACGACGTCGAGCTCTCGCCGCGAGACGTGGAGACGGTGCGCGACGCGGATCTCGTCGTGTATCTCGGGGGTGGCTTCCAGCCCGCGCTCGAAGAAGCGGTGGCCGGTCGCGAGAAGCCGTCGCTCGACCTTCTGCCCGAGTCCGGCGATCCGCACATCTGGCTCGACCCGGTGCGGTTCTCGAACGCGGTCGGAGAGATCGGGCGTGCGCTCGATCGGCCGAGCGCTGCGGCGAAGCTGCAGGCGAGCTTGGCGGAGCTCGACGCCGCGTACAGGCGCGGGCTGGCGACCTGTGAGCGCAGGACGTTCGTGACGACCCACGCGGCGTTCGGTCGTCTCGCCGCCCGGTATGGGCTGACAGAGCTCTCCGTGGCCGGTCGCTCGCCCGAGGTCGAGCCCAGTCCTCGCGAGCTCCAGGAGCTGATCGACGCCGTACGCGCCTCGGGGGCGACGATCGTGTTCGCCGAGCCGCTCCTCTCTGACGACGTGGCCGAGACCGTCGCCCGCGAGGCTGGCGTACGTCTCGCGACGCTCGATCCGATCGAGGGCCTGAGCCAGGACCGCCTCGACGCCGGTGAGGACTACCTCAGCGTCATGCGCGACAACCTCGGCGCCCTCCGAGAGGCGCTCGGATGTCGGTAGCGGTCGAGCTGACTGACGTCGGATTCGGGTACCAGGCGGGTCAGGTCGTGCTCGAGAACGTCGACCTTGCCCTAGGCGAGGGCGAGTTCGTCGCGGTGGCCGGGCCGAACGGCGGCGGAAAGACGACCCTCGTCCGCATCGTGCTCGGGCTCGAGCGGCCGAGCACCGGGTCGGCGCGCCTCTATGGGGAGCCGGCGCACCGCTTCTCCCACCGTCGGACGCTCGGCTACCTCGCGCAGCGTTCGCAGCTGGGCGGCGACGCGCCCGCAACCGTGCGCGAGGTCGTCGCAGCCGGTCGCCTCGCGGCCGGTCGGCTGATCGGGCGCCTCCGGCCGGAGGATCGCCAGCTCGTCGCAGGAGCGATCGCTCGCGTCGGCCTGCAGGACGTCGCGGACCGGCCGCTGCGCACCCTTTCCGGCGGTATGCAGCAACGGGCCTTCATCGCGAAGGCGCTTGCCGGGCAGCCGTCGCTGCTCGTCCTCGACGAGCCCACGACGGGCGTCGACGCGGAGTCGCAGGAGTCGCTCGCCGAGCTGCTCGCCACGCTCCACCGTGAACTCGGCGTCACGATCGTCTACGTCTCGCACGAGTTCGGCGCCGTCGAGAACCACGTCGAGCGACTCGTCCTCGTGCGCCGCAGCATCGTCTTCGACGGGTCCCCGCACGACCTTCCGGGCGTCTGGCACGACCCAGGTCACGTTCATGCTCGAGAGTGAGTTCATGCGCCTCGCGCTCGCCTCGGGCGCGATCGTCGGCGTTCTCGCACCGGCCGTCGGTTTCTTCCTCGTCCAGCGCCGCCAGTCGCTCACGGGTGACGGGATCGGCCACGTCGCGTTCGCGGGCGTTGCGGCCGGAATCCTGCTCGACGTCTCGCCTGTGCTCATGGCGCTGGCCTTCGCCGTGCTCGGCGGCCTGCTCATCGAGCTCCTACGGTCTCGTGGAGCAACCGCGGGCGACCAGGCGCTCGCCATCGTCTTCTACACCGGAATCGCGCTCGGTGTGGTCCTCGTGGCGCGAGCCGGGGCGTTGAACGTCGACCTCTTCCAGTACCTGTTCGGCTCGATCCTCACCGTGACCCGCGGCGATCTCGTGACGATCGCGCTCCTCGGTGCGGTCGGACTCGGCACGGTCGCGGTGCTCTATCGCGCGTTCGCCGCCGTCGTGATCGACGAGGAAGGAGCACGAGTTGCAGGCGTCCCGATCGGACGACTCAACGTCGCCCTCGCCGCGCTCACCGCTGTCACGGTGGCCCTCTCCATGCGGGTCGTCGGGATCCTCCTCGTCGCAGCGCTCATGGTGTTGCCCGTGAGCGCGGCCGGACGCGTCGCTTGGAGCATGCGCTCGACGCTCGTGCTCTCGATGGCTATCGGCACCGGCTCGGCTCTCGTCGGTCTCACGATCGCGTACTACGCGGATCTGCCGGCAGGCGGCGCGATCGTGCTCGTCGCGTCGGCGACGTACGTCCTGGCGCTCGGCGCGACGGCGATCCGCGGACGCTAAGCGGCGGCGAGCGCCGCGCCCACGCCGGGCTCGTGGCACCCCCGGCAGCGAGCCTCGTACTGCTCGGCCGCGCCGACGACAACAGTCTCGCCCGAGTACGGCGCCGGTCGGCCGTCGACAAGGCGTTGCGTCGTCGTCGCGGGGCCGCCGCAGCGATGGCACACCGCCTGCAGCTTGTCGACGAACTCGGCATGTGAGAGGAGCTCGGGCATCGGGCCGAACGGCAGTCGACGGAAGTCCTGGTCGAGGCCGGCCGCGACGACGCGCACACCGCGGTCCGCGAGCGCGAGCGCGTGGTCGACGACGGTGTTCTCGAGGAACTGCACCTCGTCGATGCCGACGACGTCGTGTCCCTCCGCGCGCACGGGTACGTCCGCGGCAGAGCTGATCGGCACCGCACGCATGCGCGCGCCTGCGTGGCTCACGACGTCGGTGGCGTCGTAGCGGTCGTCGATCCGTGGCTTCAGGATGACGACGCGCTGTCCCGCGATCTCGGCACGCCGCAAGCGGCGGATCATCTCCTCGCTCTTTCCCGAGAACATCGGCCCGCAGATGACCTCGAGCCAGCCGCCTCGTTGCGGAGGGATCCTGATCACGGCGGCGATCCTAGTGAGGGCGTCGGCGGGCATGGGAAGGTTCGAAAACGGCTCGGCAGCCCTGCTACACTCTCGCCCGCGCGGCGGCGTAGCTCAGTTGGTTAGAGCAGCGGAATCATAATCCGCGTGTCGCAGGTTCGAGTCCTGCCGCCGCTACTCGAACACCCTCTTTCGTCCCATCTCGAAGCGAGCACACACGAATGGCAACCGGAGTACGAGTCGCGATCACGCTTGCCTGCACCGACTGCAAGCGGCGCAACTACCAGACACAGAAGTCGAAGCGGAACTCTCCCGACCGCGTGGAGTTCAAGAAGTACTGCCGGTGGTGCGGCACGCACACGGTGCATCGGGAGACGCGCTAGGTGGCACGCGAGACGCGGAGGCAGCGCCGGGCCGCACGTGCGGCGGCCGGTGAGGGTGGAGCGACCTCGCGCCGCGCCCGTGCGCAGCAGGTCCGGCCGTCCCAGCAGCCCGTCAAGCAGCAGACGGGTCGCAAGTCGGGCAAGCAGCGCGGCCAGTTCGTCCGCGAGTCCTACGCGGAGCTGCGCAAGGTCGACTGGCCGACGAGGAACCAGACGTTCCAGGGTGTCGTCGTCGTCATCATCGCGTGCACGATCGTCGGCCTCTACCTCTGGGGCCTCGACCAGGTCATCCGCCCGATCGTCGACCGCGTCCTGCTCTAGGGGAGACACCGATGTTTCAGTGGTACGTCATCAACACCTATTCGGGGCACGAGAACAAGGTGAAGACCAATCTCGAGCACCGCATCGTCTCGCTCAACCAACAGCCGGCCTTCCGCCGCGTCGTCGTTCCGACCGAGCAGGTGATCGAGACGAAGGACGGGCAGAAGGTGCAGACGGAGAAGCGCGTCCTCCCCGGCTACGTGCTCGTGAACATGAACATGTCGGACGAAGCCTGGACGGTCGTCAAGGGCACGCCCGGCGTAACGGGGTTCGTCGGGGCGGGGAGCAAGCCCGTTCCGCTGTCCCAGCCCGAGGTCGATCGCATCCTCCACCACGGTGCGCCGGCTGGCCCGGGCCAGGCCCCGAAGTCGCAGGTCGAGTTCTCCCTCGGCGAGTCGGTGAAGGTGACCTCCGGGCCGCTCTCCGACTTCGACGGCGAGATCGTCGACGTCAACGCCGACCAGCAGAAGCTGAAGGTGCTCGTCGACATCTTCGAGCGCCAGGTCCCGGTCGAGCTCAGCTTCGACCAGGTGAAGAAGATCGACTGACCCCAGGATCGTAGTGGCGAGGCTTGCCTCGCCCGTGATGCGAAGGAATCCCAATGGCCAAGAAAGTCCTCACGATCATCAAGCTCCAGATCCCGGGTGGCCAGGCCAACCCGGCGCCGCCGGTCGGCCCTGCACTCGGCCAGCACGGCGTGAACATCATGGAGTTCTGCAAGGCCTACAACGCGCAGACGGCGCACGAGAACGGGCGCATCATCCCGGTCGAGATCACGGTCTTCGAGGACCGCTCGTTCACGTTCATCACCAAGACGCCGCCTGCGGCGGTGCTGATCAAGGAGGCGCTCGGCATCGAGTCGGGATCGGGCGAGCCGAACCGCAACAAGGTCGGCAAGCTCACCGATGCCCAGCTGCGCTCGATCGCCGAGGCGAAGATGCCCGACCTCAACGCCCGCGACGTCGACGAGGCGATGAAGGTGATCGCGGGCACCGCGCGGAGCATGGGAGTGGAGACACAATGACTCTCGCGCCATTCGCAGCGATCGGCCGCGTCAGCGGCCGCTTCAGGAATTGCCGCGAGCTCGGGTCTGCATTTGCAGATCCGAGCTCTGCGGAGGACATGGGAGTGGAGACGACGTGAGCGGACACGGCAAGCGTTACCGGGAAGCGCGTGAGAGCTTCGACCGCGAGGAGGTGTACACGCCGCTCACGGCACTCCGGCTCATCAAGGACTCACCCGCCGCGAAGTTCGACGAGACGGTCGAGGTGCACTTCCGGCTCGGGCTCAACGTGAGGCACGCCGACGAGCAGTTGCGCGGGACGATCATGCTCCCGCACGGGATCGGGAAGGACGTCCGCGTCGCCGTCTTCGCCGAGGGCGAGAAGGCGCGCGAGGCGGAGGACGCCGGTGCCGACGTCGTCGGCTCGGCGGATCTCGCGGCGAAGATCGAGGAGGGCTTCCTCGACTTCGACGTCGCCATCGCGACGCCCGACCAGATGAGTGTCGTCGGCAAGCTCGGCCGCGTCCTCGGCCCTCGCGGGCTGATGCCCAATCCGAAGACGGGCACGGTGACCATGGACGTGGGCAAGGCAGTCTCCGACGCGAAGGCCGGCAAGCTCGAGTACCGCACCGACCGCGGCGGCAACGTGCACGTCCCGATCGGCAAGCGGAGCTTCGACGAGCGCGCGCTGCTCGAGAACTACGCGGCGCTCGTGGAGGAGATCGTCCGCGCCAAGCCGTCCGCCGCCAAGGGGCGCTACATCCGCCAGATCACCGTGGCGACGACGATGGGTCCCGGGATCCGCGTCGACTCGACCCTCACACGAGACATCGCCGACGAGCTGGAGGCAGCTACAGTCTCGGCCTAACCAAGAGCGAATCCCGCCGAAGACCGTCGGCAGCCGCGAGGCAGAGGTCCGACCGAGGCTGGTTCCGTCAGCGCGTCCCCGCGTTCCGACCGAGCCCGCCTCTGCGCGGGTTTCATCGTTCGGGAGGCACCTTCAGGAGGACATGGCGTGCTGAAACAGGACAAGGAACGAATCGTCGAGGAGCTCGCCGGCGAGCTCGGGTCGGCGGAGACCCTCATCGTCGCGGACTACCGCGGTCTGACGAACAAGCAGCTCGAAGCGTTGCGCGACGCGCTCATTCCGCACGGCGCGCGGTTCCGCATCGTGAAGAACACGCTGACGCGTCGCGCTGCCGAGCAGGCCGGAGCCGAGGCGCTTCTCGTCATGCTGGAGGGGCCGACTGCGATCGCCTTCATCGAGTCGTCGGGCGACCCGGCGGCCGTCGCCAAGGCGCTGGCGCAGACGGCGAAGGAGACGAACGTACTCACGCTGCGCGGTGGGATCCTCGAGGGCAAGGCGCTCTCGGGTGACGACGTCGACCAGCTCGCGAAGCTTCCACCGGTCGACGTGCTCCGCGGCCAGCTGGTCGGCGCCATCGTCGCACCGCTCACGCAGTTGCTCGCCCTCGTGTCCGCGCCGCTGCAGAACCTGCAGGGTCTCATCGAGGCTCGCATCAAGCAGCTCGAGGAGCAGGGTGAGGTCGTCGAGCCGGCCGCCGAGGCCGCTCCCCTGCTCGAGGAACCCGCTGGTGATGCGGGCGAGCCAGCAACGGGCGGTGAGTCCGAGGGCGCTTCGGCCGAGGGCCCGTCGACGGAGGAGCTTGTCGCCGAGGCAGACCCAGTGGCGGACGAGGGCCTGTCGACGGCTGAGCCTGCCGCCGAGGCCGGCACACCGTCGGAGTCCGCTGCTGCGGAATCTGACGACTCAGAAGCGGACGAACAAGCTGAACAGACTGAACAGGAAGAGGAGGAGTAAGACGATGGCAACTGATGTGAAGAACGTGCTCGACTCGCTCGGCAAGATGACCGTTCTCGAGCTCGTGGAGCTGAAGAACGCGATCGAGGAGGAGTGGGGCGTGACCGCAGCCGCTCCCGTCGCGGTCGCTGCCGCTCCGGCAGGCGGCGGCGACGGCGCTGCAGCCGTGGAGGAGAAGGACTCCTTCGACGTCGTGCTCACGGCCGCCGGCGACAAGAAGATCCAGGTGATCAAGGTCGTCCGGGCGGTGACCGGCCTCGGCCTGAAGGAGGCGAAGGATCTCGTCGACGCCGCTCCGGGGAACGTCAAGGAGGGCGCGGCCAAGGACGAGGCCGAGTCGATCAAGGCCCAGCTCGAGGAAGCGGGAGCCTCGGTCGAGCTGAAGTAGGGGCGAGGCTTGCCTCGCCCTCGACCTCCACGAGGGCCGACGGCGGGCAAGCCCGACCTCTACATCTTGCGCCGTCCGGTATCCTCTTCCGGACGCACCTCGCCGCAGCAAACGGCTGTTGCGGAGCGGTGCCCTCGTGCGCTACCATCCAGAGTTCCGCCGAGGCCGTTCGTTTAACCCTGCCCGTTCCACGCTTCTTCCATTCACGCCCTGCACGCTTCTAAGGGAGGCTTCCTGACTTGAGCAGCGTTGCTGTCGCGCCGCGCGCGCGCAAGACGTTTTCGCGCCTGAAGCACGTTCTTGACCTCCCCGACCTCATCGACATCCAGAAGGCGTCCTTCGAGTGGTTCCTCGCGGACGGGCTTCGCGAGACCATCGACGACATCTCGCCGATCGAGGACTACACGGGGACGCTTGCAGTCGAGTTCGCCGAGTACGAGTTCGGCGAGCCGCAGTTCACGATCCAGGAGTGTCGCGAGAAGGACCTGACCTACCAGGTTCCGCTCTCCATCACCGTCCGTTTCGTCAACAAGGACACCGGCGAGATCCGCGAGCAGCGGGTCTTCATGGGCGACTTCCCGATGATGACCCCCTGGGGGACGTTCATCATCAACGGCACCGAGCGCGTCATCGTCACGCAGCTCGTCCGGAGCGCCGGCGCCTACTTGATGGAGCCGAAGGACGCCACCAAGCAGGTCTTCATGGCGAACCT
>DASUCN010000070.1:0-6333 GCA_036276015.1 Gaiellaceae bacterium
ACACAGACCCGGCTCGAGAACCTCTTCGGCCCGACGCCCTGCCGGTCGATCCGCTACTGCGACGACTGCCGCCAGCCGTTCGAGCAGTTCAAGACGATCTGACCGACGGCCGACGACGAGGGCGCGGGCGCGGGCGCGGGCGCGGGCCAGGCAAGTAGACACGGCCGTCGCCGAGTGATATATCAGCGACGCGCGCATGACGGACACCGTCGAGACGGCTCCGGCCGACCCCAAGCACCGCATCGACTACTCGAGTCCGCCGGTCATCCGTGCCGAAGGGGTGTGGAAGGTCTTCGGGCCGCGTGGAGAGCGCCTTGTCGGCTCGCCCGACGCCGACCTTCCGCGTTCCGAACAGCGGGCCAAGACCGGCTGCGTCGTCGCGGTGAGGGATGTCTCGATCGAGGTCTGGCCGGGCGAGGTCTTCGTCGTCATGGGGCTCTCCGGGTCCGGGAAGTCCACGCTCGTCCGCACACTGATCCGGCTCATCGAGCCGACAGCCGGGAAGATCGAGATCGCCGGTCGGGACGTCATGGGTGCCGGCGCCAACGAGCTTCGCGAGCTTCGCCGCCGCTCGGTCTCGATGGTGTTCCAGCACTTCGGGCTGCTCGCCCACCGCCGCGTGATCGACAACGTCGCGTTCGGCCTCGAGGTCCAGGGCGTCGGAAAGCGTGAGCGCCACGAGCGAGCGCGCGACGTGCTCGGGCTCGTCGGTCTCGAGGACGTCGCAAACCAGTTCCCGGATCAGCTGTCCGGCGGCATGCAGCAGCGCGTCGGCGTCGCGCGCGCGTTTGCGATCAACCCGGCGGTGATGCTCTACGACGAGCCGTTCAGCGCTCTCGACCCGCTCATCCGCCGCGACATGCAGGACGAGATCTGCCGGCTGCAGGTCGAGACCGGCAAGACGGCCCTCTTCATCACGCACGACCTGCCCGAGGCGCTCAAGCTCGGCGACCGGATCGCGATCATGCGTGACGGGGCGATCGTGCAGATCGGGACGCCCGAGGAGCTCGTCGGGTCGCCGGCGGACGAGTACGTGGAGAACTTCACCCGCGACATCCCGCGAAGCCATGTGCTCACGCTCCGCTGGATCATGCGGGAGCCGAGTCCGGACGACCCGACGGACAACCCGAGGCTCGACGTGACGACGACGATCCGGCACGCGCTCCCCGTCCTCGCGGAGAGCGAGCGACCGGTCAGCTGCGTCGAGGACGGACGCGTCGTGGGAATCGTCGACCGCGACGCCGTGCTCCGCGCGATCGCGACCGAAGAAGACTGATGTCCGCGATCACGGAGACGCCGCTCCCGGTCGTAACGGTCTCGCACGTTCCCTGGTGGAGAGGGAAGATCGTCCAGGTCGCTGCGACCGTCGCTGTGATGTGGCTCGCCTACCGAGGCTGGAAGTCCGAGTATCCCTGGCCCGACCAGCTCGTCTGGAACCGGCTTCAGTTCGAGTTCGACGAGACCCAGAGCTGGCTCATCGACAAGCGCCTCACGGGGGACGGAGGCCTCTTCTTCTCGATCTTCGACGGGTTCCGCGTGTTCGCGGACAACCTCGTCGAATGGTTCAACGACCTGCTCATCTGGATGACGTGGATCGGAACGACCGTCGCCGGGACGCTGCTCGCGTGGCGCTTCGGCGGGCGCCCGGCCGGAGCGTGGGCGCTCGCAGCGTTCGCCACGTTCGCCGTCACGGGACTGTGGGAGGAGAGCATGCAGACACTGGCGCTCATGCTCGCAGCGGTCGGACTCTCGCTCCTGATCGGCATCCCGCTCGGCGTCGCAGCCGGTCGCTCCGACCGATTCAACCGCATCATCACCCCGTTTCTCGACGCCGCCCAGATCGTTCCCGCGTTCGCGTACCTCATGCCCGTCGTCCTGTTCTTCTCGATCGGCTACGCCGCCGCTGTCGTCGCGACGATGATCTACGCGATTCCGCCGTGCATCCGGATCACGGCGCTCGGCATCCGGCGCGTGCCGGTCAACACCGTGGAGGCCGCGGCGTCCATGGGGGCGACGACACCGCAGATGCTCCTCAAGGTGCAGCTCCCGATGTCGCGCCGGATGCTCCTGCTCGGGCTCAACCAGACGATGATGTTCGCGCTCTCGATGGTGGTCATCGCGGGCCTCATCGGGGGCGGCGGGCTCGGCGCCGTCGTGAACTCGGGGCTGTTCTCCAACCCGGCGCTCGCGATGCTCGCCGGAACCGTCATCGTCGTCATGGCGATGGCACTCGACCGGATCACCGAGGCGGTCGCCGACAAGACCGATCCCACCAAGCGGCACCTGGACGCGGCCGCCAAGCGGCGGCTGCGGCTGCAGTCGATCGGCGTCGTCGTCGCGATCGTCGGCACGATCGTGGTGGCCAAGACGATCGGCATCAGCGGCGACTACCCCGACACGGCGGGAATCCGGCAGCGAACCGTGACCGCGCAGGAGTGGATCCTCGCGCAGATCCAGAAGGTCCTCGACTACGTCCAAGACCCGACGTCGTTCGTGTTCCAGATCACCGAGCCGACGGGCAACTTCATCCTCACGAAGCTGCTCCTCCCGCTGCAGGCGTTCCTCATGCAGGGCCCGTGGTTCACGACGCTCGCCGGGCTCACGATCATCGCGCTCGTCATCTCGGGCCTGCGCCCGGCGATCACGACGTTCTTCATGCTCGCCCTGATCGGGTGGATGGGAGTGTGGGCGCTCGCCATGGACACGCTCTCCCAGGTGCTCGTCGCGACGCTCATGGCCGTCATCATCGGGTTCGGCCTCGGCGTGTGGGCGTCGGAGAGCCGCACCGTCTCGCGCATCGTCCGCCCGATCAACGACGTGCTGCAGACGCTGCCGCAGCTCGTCTACATCATCCCGTTCATCTATCTCATGCCCGTCTCGATCGTCCCGGGCATCGTGGCCGGTGTCCTCTACGCGTTCCCGATCGTCGAGCGTCTCGTCGAGCGCGGGATCAAGGACGTCGCTCCGGAGGCCGTCGAGGCGGCGGGTGCGTTCGGGGCGACGCGCGGGCAGCTGCTTCGCAAGGTGAAGATCCCGCTCGCCGGCGACGCGATCATGCTCGGCGTGAACCAGGGGATCATCATGGTGCTCGCCGTCGTCGTGATCGGCGGCCTCGTCGGATCGGGCGGGCTCGGCTACGAGGTCGCGCAGGGGCTCGTGCGCGGCCAGTTCGGACAGGGCGTGGTCGCGTCGATCGCGATCCTGGCTCTGGGCATCACACTCGACCGCGTCACGCAGGGCGCGCGGCAGGCGAGGAAGGAGGAAGTCGCGTGAGCGATCGCGCGAGAGGAAGCGGGGTTACCACTGTCAACGTCAAGGAGGGTCGGATGTCGAAGCGTCATCGGCGAGCGGGGATCGGTCTCGCCGTCCTCGCGGTCGCCGCGTCCGCGCTCATCGCCGTCGCGGTAGCGGCGGGAGGAACGCGACAAGGGGCATGCGGCGACGTCGTGCTCAACGAGAACTCGTGGGTGGGCTCGACGGCGAACGTGTACGTCCTGAAGAACGTCCTCGAGACGAAGCTCAAGTGCAAGGTCAAGGTGCTCAACATCACGGAGAACCAGCCGAGCTTCCAGGCGATGGCCGACGGAAAGATCGACGTCGTCCTCGAGGACTGGGACAACACGCTCGTCCCGTCGAACAAGAAGTACATCACCTCGAAGTCGGTGATCAACGTCGGCGGCAACGGGATCACCGGCGTGATCGGCTGGTACATCCCTGCGTACCTGCTCAAGCAGTACCCGTCGTTCAAGACGTGGAAGGGGCTGAAGGGCAAGGAGAGCGTCTTCAAGTCCCCGGAGTCCGGGTCGCAGGGCATGTTCCTCGGCGGGGATCCGTCCTACGTGCAGAAGGACCGCGCGCTCATCAAGGAGCTCGGCCTGAACCTGAAGCACGTGGTCGCGGGTGCGGAGCCGGCGCAGGTCGCGCGCTGGACACAGCTCTACAAGCAGAAGAAGCCCGTGCTCTTCTACTGGTACGACCCGCAGTACCTGAACGCGGTGTACGACCTCGTCCGCGTCAAGCTGCCGCCGCGCTTCAAGGGCTGTCTCGACGACGAGAAGCTGTCGGGCAAGCACGCGTGCGAGTACCCCTCGTACGGTCTCGACAAGCTTGTCAGCGGCGAGTTCGCGAAGAGCGGATCGCCAGCGTTGAAGGTCGTCAGGAAGTTCAAGTGGACCTCCGACGACCAGAACTACGTGGCGAACCTCATCTCGGGCAAGAAGATGGCGAAGGACAAGGCCGCCGCGATGTGGGTTGCCAAGAACAAGGCGACAGTCAACAGCTGGCTGAAGTGAGCCGCGAGCCGGCGGGGGCCTCCGGGCTCCCGCCGGTTCCCACCCCCACGATGACCACACCCGCGCTCCCCATTCATCAGCCGGAAGCGGCGGACGCGACGTCGCTCTCCGACCAGGCCTACTTCCGCATCCGCGAGCTGATCGTGACGTTGGAGCTCGCGCCGGGCTCGGTCGTGTCGGAACGCGAGCTCATGGAGCGGCTGGGGCTCGGGCGAACTCCCATTCGCGAGGCGCTCCGCGCGCTCGCACGCGAGCGGCTCGTCGAGGTCTATCCGCGCCGGGGCATGTTCGTCTCGGGCGTCGACGTCCGCGACCTCGCCGGCCTGTCGGAGGTGCGGCTCATGCTCGAGCCGCGGGCGGCGCGACTTGCCGCGGAGCGGGCGACCGCGGTCGACCACGCGCAGTTCGAGCAGCTTCTCGCCGAGCTCGACGAGGTCGGCGACGAGCTCGACGAGCGGGCGCTCATCGATCTCGACCAGCGCATCCACCGGCAGCTGTACCACGCGACGCAGAACCCGTTCCTCGAGGAGACCCTCAACGAGTACTACGTGCTGACGCTCCGGATCTGGTTCCTCGCGCTCGACCGCGTGGCGCGTCTCGAGAGCGCGGTGCAGGAGCACCGCGAGCTGCTCGAGGCCGTTCGCGGGCGCGACGGCGACCGCGCAGAGGAGGCGATGCGCCGGCACGTCACGGGGTTCGAGGCCGCCATCCGTCGAGTCCTCTGACCTTTTGTATATTCCTCGTCTTCTAACTCATATATCAGCGTCAGGAGTGATTGCATGAGCTCTCTCCCCCGCGCTGCACGCGCCGTCATCATCGGCTGCGGCATCGTCGGCAACTCGGTCGCCTACCACCTCGCCGACCAGGGCTGGTCCGACGTCGTCCTGCTCGACAAGGGCCCGCTGCCGAACCCGGGGGGCTCGACGGGACACGCCTCGAACTTCATCTTCCTCGTCGACCACTCCAAGGAGATGACGCAGCTGACGCTCGAGAGCGCGCGCCAGTACCGCGAGCTCGGCGTGTACACCGAATGCGGCGGGATCGAGGTGGCGCGCACCGAGGAGCGGATGGAGGAGCTGCGCAGGCGCATGGCGTCGGCGAAGTCGTGGGGCGTCGAGCCCGTCTCCCTCCTGACGCCTGCGGAGGTGAAGGAGCTCGTTCCCTACATCAACGAGTCGATCCTGCTCGGCGGCTTCCACACGCCGGGCGTGGGCGTCGTCGACTCCCTGCGCGCCGGGACGCTCATGCGGGAGCGCGCCGTCGAGTCCGGCGCGCTCACGGTTTTCGCCAACACCGAGACGACCGGGCTGGACGTCGAGAGCGGTCGCATCCGCCGCGTGCACACGTCGCGCGGGACGATCGAGGCCGACACCGTCGTCATCGCCTGCGGCGTGTGGAGCCCGCTGCTGGCGGCGATGGGCGGCGCGCATATCCCGCTGACGCCGGCCGTCCACCAGATGATCGACATCGGCCCGGTGCCGCGCTTCGAGCAGAGCTCGCGCGCTATCGAGTACCCGATCGTGCGCGACATGGACGTCTTCATGTACGAGCGCCAGGACGGGACGAGCCTCGAGATCGGGTCGTACGCGCATCGCTCGATCCTCCACGACCCGGAGGAGATCCCCTCGCTCGCCGAGGCGGCTCTCTCACCGACGGAGTTCCCGTTCACCCAGGCCGACTTCGATCCGCAGCTCGTGGACGCCCTCGACCTCATGCCCGAGATCGTCGGCGACGAGTCGGTGGGCGTGAAGTACGCGATCAACGGCCTCATCGCGCTCACCCCGGACGGCATGCCGATCCTCGGCGAGACGCCGGAGGTGAAGGGACTCTGGTCGGCGGCCGCGGTCTGGGTGAAGGAAGGCCCCGGCGTCGGGAAGTCGCTGGCCGAGTGGATGGTGCACGGCGACTCGCACATCGACCTGCATTCCTCCGACGTCAGCCGCTTCCACGCCCACCAGAAGACCCGAGCTCACGTCAAGGCGCGGACGTTCGAGGCTTTCCCGAAGACGTACGGAATCGTCCACCCCGCCGAGCAGTGGTC
>DASUCN010000071.1:0-3577 GCA_036276015.1 Gaiellaceae bacterium
AGCCGATCCTCCGTCGGGTTCGTCATGAAGCCCATCTCGACGAGGATCACCGGAACGTCCGACCAGTTGAAGCCCGTGAAGTCGGCGCGCTCCTGCAGGCCCCGGTCGGGGAACCCCAGCGCTGCGCGGAGGTCGCGCTGGACGAGCCGCGCAGCACGCTTGCTCTCCGCATAGACGTCGTCGGTCCAGCCTGCACGAAGCGCCGGGTACAGCGTGTGCGTGCCGCGGGCGCGAGGATCGGTGGCGCCGTCCGCGTGGATACGGAGGAACAGCGCAACACCCGAACGGTTCGCGATCCGTGCACGGGCGATGTTCCCCATGCTGGTGCGAGTGGTGGTCGTGCGCGTCATCACCACCCTCACGCCCGACGCCTCGAGTAGCGCGCGAAGCCGGAGACCCACGCGGAGGTTGAGCTCGGCTTCGGACCAACCGCTGACGACACCGCGTGTGCCGCCTCCGTCCTTGATCTTCCGCGTGGACGAACCCGGGCCGATCGGCTCGGTCTGCAGGTTCGCGCGGAGGTCGTGGCCGGGGTCGATGACGACGACCGGCCGCTGCTGCCCCGTTGCGGCCGAGACGGCGACGAGAGCGGCGGCGACGAGAGCGGCGGCGAGCCAGCCCATGTCAGCGCGCCGAGCGCGTGAGCCGTAGCAGCGAGGCGAGGGGGCCGATCGTCCGCGCGGCGCGCGTATCCGTCGCAGACAGCTCCAGGGCGAACCGGTACGAGCGCCGCGGGTCGTAGATCCTGCAGGGATCCTCGACGCACGGGGTCATCGTCATGCGGCGGACGCGCTTCCCCCGCGAGTCGTAGAAGACGATCGTGAGCGGTACGAGCGTGTTCTTCATCCAGAAGCCACCGGTCGTCGGCTGCGGGAACACGAACAGCATCCCGTCCTTCGGGGCCTCCGCTCGATGCATGAGACCGGTGGAGCGCTGGCTCGGCGTCTTGGCGAGCTCGGGTCGGAAGGGAACGCCGTCGAGACGGAGCGCTGCGGTCGCGTTATACGCAGCGTCGGCGCTGCCCATCGAAAGGAGCACGACGGCAGACAGCGCTGCGAGGGTCATGAGTCTGCTCACGCCGCCAGGGTAGGTCACGGATGTGTGCAAGCTCCGCAACAAGCTCGCTCGTCACACACATCGACTGCCCTGCGCTGCCGTACTGTCGATCGTGGCGCCGGAGGGTGAAATCCCGAGGCGGGATGCAACGTTGACAGCGCTTGCGACCGGCACGCCGGTTCCGGTTCGAGTCCGGCGCCCTTCGCGCCTACGCGCTACGCTGGACGCACGTTGTCAACGTTGCGTGGGTACTGCCCACATCACCTTGCGAAGCCCGCCTCACGGCGGGCTTCTCGCATCTACGCGACCGTGACCCGAACGCGCTGCACCGCGTTGTTCACGTAGCCGCCGAGGTTCCACGAGGGCTCGAGAGGTTGCTCGCTCCCGGCGGCGTCCCGCGCGCGGCAGCAGAGCTCGTGCTCGCCCGCACTCGCATCCCAGACGAAGCGCCACGACCGCCATGCCCAGCGGCCGAGCGTTGTGGGGCCGAGGACAGCAGGCGCCCAGGTCCGGCCTCCGTCGGTCGATACGTCGACGGCTACCACCTCGGCGCCGCCGGACCACGCGCGCCCGACGATCTCGCACGGGCCGGGCGACACGACCCGCGCGCGGCTCACGAACTCGGGGATCCCGGGCGGAACCATGAGCGAGCGCGGGGCGATCGTCGTGATCGGCTCGCCCGCCTCGCTCTCCTCCTGCCGCACGCGGTACGAGTGGCGCTGCTGGTAGCCCGTGAACGGCTCGTCGACGAGCGTGATCCGGTCGAGCCACTTCACGCTCGTCATCCCGTACCACCCCGGAACGACGAGCCGCAGCGGAAATCCGTGCTGGGGAGGAAGCGGCACGCCGTTGACCTCGTAGGCGAGCAGCGCGTCTCCTTCGCGCAGCGCGGCCACCGGCAGGCTCCGCTCGTAGGTCTGCTCCTCCCCGCCTTCGACGCCGCGATCGAGTCCGGTAAAGACTGCCTCGACGGCGCCGTCGCGCACGCCGGCATCCTCGAGCAGCGCGGCCACCGGGACGCCGCGCCAGCGCGCAGTTCCGACGGCCTCGAGCAGCCACGGCTGGCTGACGACGTGCGGCTCCACGTGCGCGCGACCGTTCCCAGCGCACTCCATCGTCACCACGACCTCGACCGCGGGCCGCGCTCGGAGGTCGGCGAGGGACAGCGAGAGCGGCCGCCCAACGAGGCCGCCGATCTCGAGCCGCCAGACATCCGCGTCGATCGCGGGGATGTCGTAATGCGTTAGCAGGTAGTGGAGGCCGATAGGCGTGACGTCCCAGCGGAGTGCCTCGAGCGGCAGGCCGTGATTCCGCGTCGCGAGCTGGAGCTCCTCGAGACTGATCGCGCTCACCGCGCGAGCCTACCGCCATCTGCTTGGATCGAGCGCGTGCCCGCGGACCGCCTCCTCACCAAGCCCTTCGTGCTCACGATGCTCGCCGAGTTCTCCCTCTGCATGTCGGTTGGGATGCTGCTCGCGGTCGTCCCCGTCTACGCGAACGACGACCTGGGGGCCGGGAGCTTCGGCGTGGCGCTCGCTGTCGCTGCCGTCAGCCCTGTCGTCCTCGTCTGCCAGCCGCTGGCAGGGCGATACGCCGACCGCCGCGGACGCCGAGTGCTCATCGCCGTCGGCGGCACCCTGGCTGCGCTCGCGATCGCCGGCTACGTCGTGGCCGACTCGCTCCCCACGCTCGTGCTCCTTCGTCTCCTCACCGGGGCAGGTGAGGCGATGGTCCTCGTCGGCGCCGCGACCATGGTGACCGATCTCGCACCCGAGCACCGTCGTGGCGAGGCACTGAGCATCTTCAGCCTCGGCCTCTGGGGCGGCTTGGCCGTCGGCCCCATCCTCGGGGAGCTCGTGCTGTCCGATACCCGCTACGACCTCGTCTGGTTGCTTGCGGCGGGGTTCTGCCTCGTGTCGGGGCTCGTCGGCCTGCTCCTTCCGGAGACTGCACCGACCCGCTCGCCCGAGGACGGTCCAGGCGCCAGGCTGATCCACCCGGCCGCGATCGGCCCCGGGCTCGTCCTCGCGTTCACGGTGCTCGGATTCGCCGGCCTCGGGACGTTCGGAGCGCTCTACGCGCGCGACCTGGGCCTGGAGGGTGGCGGCGCCGTCTTCCTCGTCTTCTCCGCCGTCGTCGTGGCGACACGCGTCTTCGCGCGCCGGGTGCCCGATCGGCTCGGCGCGAAGCGAACCGGGCGCGTCGCGCTGTCGCTCATCGCGACAGGCCTCTTCACGATCGGATTCTGGAACGTCCCAGCCGGGCTCTTCGTGGGAACCGTCGTCGTCGCCTTCGGCCACGCGCTCGCGTTCCCCTCACTCATGACGCTTGCGGTGAACGCCGCACCGGCGAACGAACGGAGCGCCGTGGTCGGAACCTTCAGCGCGTTCACCGAGCTCGGCTTCCTCGTCGGGGCGCTCAGCCTGGGCGCCGTCGCCTCGGAGCTCGGCTACGACGGCGTGTTCATCGTGTGCGCGATCGGCCCGCTGCTGGGCGCGCTCCTCCTCGCCCGCCTCGCGAC
>DASUCN010000072.1:0-3643 GCA_036276015.1 Gaiellaceae bacterium
GAAGAAGGGCGGGAAGCTCACGTTCGCGCTCGAGCAGGACCCGGTGCACATCGCGCCGTTCGGCGCGATCCTGACCTCGAACCACTGGGGCAAGGAGCCGATGTACGAGTCCCTGATCGAGTGGGACGCGAAGCTCAACCGACGGCCGGCCCTGGCCGAGAGCTGGAAGGTCGTCGACAAGCGGACGGTCGACTTCACCCTCCGCCGCGGCGTTCGCTTCCACAACGGCAAGGAAGTGACGGCGGCCGACGTGAAGTACTCGGTCGAGGGCTGGCTGAACCCTCCCGCCCCGGGGAGCATCTCGACGCTCGGCCAGATCCCGTCGATCGTGTCCGCCGAGGCGCGGAGCAAGTACGTCGTGCGGATCAAGCTCGCGAAGCCCGACGCGCGGCTCTTCGGCTTCCTCGCCTGGACCCGGTACTCGTCGATCGCGCCCGAGGGCATGTACCAGCAGCTGAACGCCAGCCGCGAGGGCATCGGCACCGGGCCGTTCCGGCTCGTCAGCTTCGTCCCGGGCCAGGGGGTCGAGTACGCCGCCTATGCGAACTACCGCAAGCGGGGCCTCCCGTATCTCAACCAGCTGTCGCTGAGGACGCTCCCCGACGAGCAGGCGCGGATCGCCGCCCTGCGCGCCGGCGCGATCGACGGTGCGACGCTGTCGGCCGACGGCGCCCGGACGTTCCAGAACGACCGGAACTTCGTCGTCCTGCGGGGCCTCACGGCGGCGTTCCGCGAGCTGCAGATGACGCAGAAGAGCGGGGAGAACAAGCCCTGGCACGACAAGCGCGTGCGTCAGGCGGTCAACTTCGCGATCAACCGCCAGGAGATCCTCGACCGGGTGTACAACGGGTTCGGGGAGTACTCCGGCCACGTGCCGCCCGGGTACGGGCCCTGGCCGCTCACGCGTGCGGAGCTCCGCAACAAGTACCTCAAGTTCGACCAGGCGAGGGCGCGGACGCTGATGCGGCAGGCAGGCTTCGCCAACGGCTTCGAGGTGACGATGTCGACGTTCTCGACGCCGCTCGACTTCGGCCAGGTGGCCGCCGTGATCAAGGCGCAGCTCGACCGGATCGGCATCGAGGTGAACATCAAGGCGGAGGAGCCGGGCACGTTCGCGGCCAACAACGGGGCGGGTCGCTTCGAGTGGGACCTCACCGCGCGCGGGATGCGGGGCGACGTCGACGGCTACACGGCCGAGTTCAACCCGTCGGCGGCGATCTACAAGATCTGGTACCCGAACTACCGCAACGTGAGGATGTGGCGTCTCGTCGGCAACGGCTTCATCGAGCTCGACGAGAAGAAGCGGCTGCCGATGTACAAGGAGCTGCAGAAGATCCTCCTCGAGGAGGCGCTCCAGGTGCCGCTCGTCGCGGTGACGAAGTTCCAGGTCGTGCGTCGTCGCGTCAAGAACATGTACGTCGCCTTCAGCGACTTCAACACCGGGCTGAAGACTGCCTGGGTGGAGTAAGGAACGTGGGTGGGGGAACCGGTGGTTCCCCCACCCACTTCTTCCTGCGGCTGGTCGCATGGATCGACGGAAGCTGACCTCCCGGCCGGCGGAGCCGGCCTCCGGTCGCGACGCATCGCGCGTGGGACACCGATGAGCCCAGACCCCGACCGCTCCAAGGGCTGACGCGGCGTGCTCGGCTTCGCCGCCCGCCGCTTCCTCCTCGCGATCCCGACCATCGTCGGGATCTCGATCATCATCTTCCTGATGGTGCGCCTGATGCCGGGCGACATCATCGACGTCCTCTTCGCCGGAGACGTGACGGCGACCGAGGAGATCAAGCAGCAGGCCCGCGAGGACCTCGGCATCTCCGGCTCGTACCCCGAGCAGTACCTGAACTGGGCCTCGGGCGTCGTGCAGGGCGACTTCGGGGACTCGTTCCGCAACGCCGAGCCGGTCGGCGACGTCCTCTGGCGCGCGATCCCGATCACGCTCGAGCTGATGATCCTCGCGCTCCTGATCGCCGTCGTGATCGGCATCCCACTCGGCGTGGTCTCCGCCGTCCGGCGAGACTCGGCGAGCGACTACGCCTCCCGAGTCGCCGGCCTGATCGGCATCAGCATCCCCAGCTTCTGGCTCGCGACGCTGCTCCTGCTGTTCACGTCGCGCGTCTTCGGGTGGGTCCCGCCGCTCACCTACACCTCGTTCTTCGACGACCCGCTGACGAACCTCAGCCAGTTCGCGCTCCCCGCGGTCTCGATCTCGGTCTTCACGCTGGCGATCGTGATGCGAATGGTGCGCGCGACGATGCTCGAGGTCCTGTCGCAGGACTACGTGCGCACCGCGCGCGCCAAGGGCGTCAAGCAACGGCTCGTCGTGTACCGGCACGCGCTTCGGAACGCGCTCATCCCGGTCGTCACGATCGTCGGCTTCGAGATCGGCATCCTCATGGGCGGCGCCGCGATCGTCGAGATCATCTTCGGGCTGCCGGGCGTCGGCTACGTGCTGCTGCAGGCGATCTTCAACCGCGACTACCCGCTCGTGCAGGGCGCGACGCTGCTGATCGCCGTCATCTTCGTCGTCGCGAACACGCTCGTCGACGTCGTCTACGGATGGCTCGACCCGAGGATCTCGCAGTCGTGAGCCCCACCGAGCCGCGTCCCACGAGCCGACCGGTGCTCGCCGCAGAGGGGGTCCCGGACGCCGTCGGCTCGTGGGCGGCGATGCCGCGGCAGCGGCTCGCGTTCCTCGGCAAGTGGCGCAACCCGATCGGGCTGATCGGGCTCGCGATCATCGTCTTCAACGTCTTCGTCGCCTTCGTCGGGCCGTACATCTGGACGGTCGACCCGGACGGCCAGGAGGACGACCGCCTGCTCGCGCCCAGCTGGGCGCATCCGATGGGGACGGACGAGCTGGGGCGCGACGAGCTCGCGCGCATCATCCACGGAGCCCAGGTCTCGCTGCAGGTCGGGGCGACCGCAGTCGGCATCGCGCTCGTCGTCGGGACGCTGCTCGGGCTGCTCGCCGGCTACTACCGGGGCATCCTCGACGCAGTGCTGATGCGGCTCGTCGACCTGATGTTCGCGCTGCCGGGCCTCGTGCTCGCGATCGTGATCGCGGGCCTCCTCGGCCCGAGCCGCCGGAACGCGATGATCGCGATCGGGATCGTGATCACCCCCGCGTTCGCCCGCGTCGTGCGCGGCGCCGTGCTCGAGGTGATGGGCTTCCCGTACATCGAGTCGACACGCGCGCTCGGCGCCTCCGGCCGCCGCGTGATGGTCCGCCACCTGCTTCCGAACATCGTCGCCCCGCTGACCGTGCTCGTGACCGTGTACCTCGGCACGGCGATCCTCTCCGAGGCGGCGCTGAGCTTCCTCGGGCTCGGCACGCAGCCGCCCGAGGCGTCCTGGGGCGGGATGCTGAACACCGCGCGCTCGTACATCGACCCGGCGTGGTGGCTGTCGGTGTTCCCCGGCGCGGCGATCATGCTCGTCGTGCTCGGGTTCAACTTCCTCGGGGACGGGCTCCGCGACGTCCTCGACCCGCGGCTCGGCCCGGCGATCGGCGACGCCCCCAAGAAGTAGGACGTGGCGCTCGACGTCCTCATCCGCGGGGGCTGGGTCGCCGACGGGACGGGCAGCCCGCCGTTCCTCGGCGACGTCGCCGTCGGGGACGGGAAGGTCCTCGACGTCGGCA
>DASUCN010000073.1:0-5532 GCA_036276015.1 Gaiellaceae bacterium
TGGGAAGGAGACCCGCCGCGAACCGCATCCGAGTTCGTCCAGAACTGCGTCCATCGCCTCCGCAAGGTGCTCGCTGCGGAGACGCTGGAGACGCACTCGCCCGGGTACCGGCTCCGTGTCGACCCCGAGCTGATCGATGCGGTGCGGTTCGAGCGGCTCGTGCGTGAGGCGCGCGAGCTGCCGGCGCGTGAAAAGGTCGTGCTGCTGCGTGACTCGCTCGCGCTCTGGCGCGGGTCGCCGCTGTCCGACCTTGCGTACTGGAGCTTCGCCCAGGACGCGATCCGGAACCTCGAGGAGCAGCGGGTGCACGCGTTGGAGCTGCGGCTCGAGGCGGAGCTCGAGCTCGGGCTCCATCGTGACGCGATCGGCGAGCTCGGCGCGCTCGTGCACGAGCACCCGACGCACGAGCGGCTGCGCTGGCTGCAGATGCTGGCGCTGCACCGCTCGGATCGGCGGCTCGATGCGCTGGCGGCGTATCAGGAGACCCGCCTGGCAATGGTCGAGGAATCGGGGATGGAACCGGGCGAGGAGCTGCGGGCGCTGCAGCGCCGGATCCTGCAGGACGACCCGACGCTGATGCGGGACGGCGTCGCCGAGGCGGTCACCGACCATCCGCCGCAGCTCTCGCGGAAGGTCGTCGCGGTGTGCATCGTGGAGCTGCTCCCCGACGACGCGCTCGACGTCGAGGCTGCGCGGGGAGTCGTGTCGCGGGGGCTCGCGTCGCTGGAGGAGATCGTGCTGCGACACGGGGGGAGGGTCGAGCAGCTGCTGGGGGAGGAGGCACTCGCGGTGTTCGGGCTGCCGGCCGCCCACGAGGACGACATCCTCCGCGGCCTCCGGTCCGCAACCGAGCTCAGGGACGCGCTTGCGTCCCTTCCGCTCCGGGTCGCGGTCGAGACGGGCGAGGTGCTCGTCGGCGAGGACGGTCGCGTCCTCTCGGGCGGGGCGCTCACGACCGCGAGGCGCGTGAAGGAGGCGGCGGGGGAGGGGGAGATCCTCCTCGGGCCCGCGGCGGCGGCGCAGTCCGCAGGTGCTGCCCGGACGGCGCCGTCGGAGGGTGGCGCCCGGCTGGTCGAGCTCGTCGAGGGCGCCCCGGCGATCGCACGCCGTCCCGATGCGCCACTCGTGGGTCGGCGGGTCGAGCTCGAGCGGCTGATCCTGGCTGTGCGCGAGTCCTCCGCCGCATCCGCCTGCCGGCGCGTCGTCGTGCTGGGAGAGCCGGGAATCGGCAAGACGCGTCTCGCCGCCGAGCTCGTCGGGATGCTCGGGGACGAGGTCCGGGTCCTCGCCGGCCGCTGCGTGCCGTCCGCGGAGGGCGCCACGTACCTTCCGCTCGTCGAGGTCGTCGAGCAGATCGCCGGCGGCGAGGAGGTCGGGCCGGCGCTCCACGCCCTGCTCGCCGACGAGCCCGACGGCGAGCAGGCAGCGACCCGGCTCGCGGATGCGCTGTCGGGCGCGCGTGGTGTCGACAGCGGCGACGTGCTCTGGGCGACCCGGAAGCTTCTGGAGAGGGTCGCGCGAGACAAGCCCCTGCTCGTCGCTCTCGAGGACGTCCATTGGGCCGAGCCGACGTTCCTCGACCTGCTCGAGTATCTGGTCGGCTGGAGCACCGGCCACGCGATCGCCCTCGTCTGTCTGGCTCGCCCCGAACTGCTCGACGCACGTCCTGCGTGGTTGGCCGACACGCTCGCGCTGCGGCCACTGGGCGACGAGGAGACCGAGGAGCTCCTCGAGTCGCTCCCGGAATCGTTGGCCCTCGACACGGATGCACGGGCCGCGGTCGTCGCCGCCGCGGAAGGCAACCCGCTGTTTCTCGAGCAGCTCGCGGCGCACGCGCTCGACGCGCCTCTCGAGGCGGGGAAGGTTCCCGCATCGCTCGAGTCGCTGCTCGCGAGCCGCCTCGACAGCCTTCCCGCGGGAGAGCGCGCGATGCTCGAACGTGCGGCGGTCGTGGGCCGCGAGTTCACGCGCGCGGCGGTCGACGCGCTCTCGCGCGACGACGAGCGCGGATCTGCGTCCGCGCTCCTGGCGCTCGTCCGCCGCCGCTTCGTCCGGCCCGACACCGAGCGCGGGGGTGACGACGCGTTTCTCTTCGACCACGCGCTGATCCGCGACGCGACCTACGCCTCCATTGCGAAGTCGGAGCGCGCGCGCCTCCACGAACGACTCGCGCGCTGGCTCGACGAGCGAGGCGAGCTCGACGAGGTCGTCGGTCACCACCTCGAACGCGCTGCCGTGAGCGCCGTGGAAGCCGGGAACGTGGCTCCAGCGATCGCTCGTGAAGCGGCGGAGCGCCTCGGCCGGGCGGGTGAGCGGGCCGTCTGGCGTCGGGACAATCGCGTGGCAGTGGCGCTCCTGAATCGTGCGATTGCCCTTCGCCCCGAGACGGACGCCGAGCGTCTCGAGCTCGAATGCCTGCTGAGTATCCCGTTGAAGAGCCTCTGGCAGTGGGAACGCGCACTTGAGCTGCTCGAGGATGTCGAGCGTCGCGCGGTCGCGATCGGCAGTCGCCGTCTGGAGCTTCGGGCGCGCACCGAGCAGGTCTGGCCCAGACTCGTTGCTGGCAGCGCAGACACGGAGGAAACGATGGAGACGTTGGGGGAGGCGCTCGAGGTGTGTGAATCCGAGGGCGACCGTCTCGGCGTCGCCCGTACCTGGTTTGCCCTGGTGACTGCCGAGGGGCGAATGCGAGGCAGGTTCGACGCCGCGGCCGATGCGAGTCGCCGTGCTGTCGACTCCTTCGCCCGGTATGGGGCGAGTGGTGTTGCGGACGCGTTGCACGCGGACGCGCTCGCCGACAGCTCGGCGCCCGTCAGCGACGCGATCCGCTTCTGCGAATCGGTGTTGGAACGCGAGAACGTGCCCCTCGACGTCGAGGGTGGAATCCTCGTGCACCTCGCGTGGTCGACAGCGCACACGGGGCGTATCGAGGAGTCGCGCCAGCTCCTGGATCGAGCCCGCGCCCGATTCATCGACGTGGGGGACACGGTGAGCATCGAGACGCTGGTCGCACTTTGCGCGGCGCACGTCGATCTCCTCGGTCGAGATGTCGAGCGGGTCGACGCGAGTGCACGCGCAGGGCTCGACGCTGCGATGGCACGGGGTGATCGCATCTGGACAACCCACTTCAACGGCGTACTCGCGGACGCGGCGGTGCTCGAAGGCGAGTACCAGCGAGCGCTCGAGCTCGCGGAGAGCGCTCGAGAGACCGCAACGGAAACCGACGTCCACCAGGCCCTGTCCTGGCGTGGGCCTCGAGCGCGGGCACTCGCCGGCCTTGGTCGCTTCGATGACGCCGAGCTCTGCGCGCGAGAGATGTCGGACATCGCCGACGGAGCCGATTACCTTCTCGGCCGGGGTGAGGCAAGGCTGGCCCTCGGGAGCGTTCTCGCCCGAATGGAGCGGCTGGAGGAAGCGGTCACTGTCGCCGAGGAGGCACTCGTGTTGCTGGAGGCGAAGGGTGCGACGCTGCTCGCAGGTCGCGCCCGGGCGCAGATCACGGCACTACGAGGAGGGGAGCCCGAGGTTCGGGCTCCCCTCGGCTCCGCTTAGCAGGTGGGCGGACAGCTCGGCAGCGGCATGACCGAAGGGTCGACCGTCGTGAGCGCGAGGCTCAGGGAGACCGCCGCAACTGCCGCGAGGATCGTCAGCGCCACACGTGCGCGGGTGATCGCCGCATGCATCTCTGTCACCTCCTTCCACGACTGCATGCGGCGGAGGCTCGAAGGAGGCACCAACCGTCCCCTCACGGTTGCCAAACGGCTCGCAAACACCCTGCGAAGGCGAGAAGTGCCCGGCTCTCGGCCAGGCACCCTCGGGTCCCGTCCCGGTCGGGGGCGGGCGGCCCTTGCGGCCGCCCGCCCCCGATCAGGTCAGGCGATCCGGAACGAGAACGCCTTCGTGACCGCGTCGGCGCCCGAGCCGACCGTGATCGACCCGCGTGCGGTCATCTTCGAGGTGCCCCTCGGAACGAGGAGCCGGCACGTCGCGAGGCCGTTCGCGACCGCGCCGCGACCGCGGATCGTCTTTCCCTTCACCTGTGCCGTGCAGGCGGCGGCGCCGGTCGTGAGGGGCAGGCCGGCGCGCCGCACCGCAGCCCGGACCGTCACGGGCCGTCCTGCGACCGGCGTCGGCGGGCTCAGCGTCGGCTTTCCGATCACCGCCTTCGCCACGGTCGTCGTCGCCGAGAGCGTGTAGCTCCAGGGGACGATGCTGTCGGGCGCCCGGTCCCTCCCCTCGACGGCGTCTGCGACCATCTTCACGGAGCGGAGGACGAAGTCGAACGTGCCCGTAAGGCCGGCGTCGGCGGCCTTGAACCCGATCTCCTCGCGTCCGCCGAAGCTCTGTGCGTCGACGTCGAACGTGACCCGGTCCCATTTCGACCCGCTCCACCGCTCGGCGGCGTAGTACGTCTTGCCGTCGGCCTCCATGAAGACGGCGAGGAACAACTCGTCGCCGTCGTCACCCGTCGACTGGTTCCGGTCGGCGTCGATGTAGATCTGGATCGAGCTGTCCGGGACGAGCGTCCCGTCCAGCTTGAACACCAGGAGTCCGTTCGAGTCGGTGACGACGACGTTGCCAAGGTCGGGCGCGGTGCCCGAGTCTCCCGTTGCGTCGACGAACGCCTTCTCGCCCGCCTGGGCCATGGCGGCCATGACGCCGAGGGCGGCGCTCACGACCAGCACCAGCATGCGCTTCATGTCGTCTCCTTCCGTTTGTTCGTGTTCGGACGGTCACCGACGTGTCTCAGCAACGGCTAACGCGCGACTAACAGCGCCCGTGCCGCCGGGCCGTTCGCGATGCGGATGGGGAATCGGGCCGTGCCCCGGTTGCCGCTGACGTCGGAGGCGCAGACCTGGACGACGTAGCGTCCGTCGGCCACCGAACGGGTCTCCCAGGCGGAGGCGAGGACGAAGCGGTAGCGGCCCCGGCGGTTCTTCTTGTTCTGTCGCGTCCAGCGCCCGTACTCCGCGGAGTAGAGATCGTTCGAGGGGATCCGGAGGCGGTGATCGACCGCCGAGCGCCACGGCAGCACCACCTGTCCGGCGAGCGTCGTCAAGCGCCAGCGGAGGGCTGCTGGCGTGACGGGCTTGCCGCCCCAGCGACCCGGGACTCGGATCGGCGTCTCGTCGTATGCCTCCACCACGAGGTCGACCGCGCCTCGCGCCATGCGAACGGGACGCCCGCCGACCTCGGCGCGGAGCTGCTTGACCCACGGCATCGTGGTGTCGGTGAATGGGCCCAGCGCGCCCGGTCGGAGCGGGTTCACGTAGAAGCCGTCCCGCCGCTCGGCAAAGTGGACGTGCTCCCAGGGCGGCTGCACCCAGCCGACGACCGTGCGGTAGGCGCTGACCCGCTGGCCGTTTCGGACGGCGGGCTTGATGTGCCAGTACCCGAACTCGGTGCGGCCGTCGCGCCCCACGACGGCGACGGTCTCGGGCCGGAACCACTCGAGCCGCACGACGCCGTCGAGCGTGGCGTAGACGGGCGTGCCGTTCGGGCACGACACGTCGATGCCGAAGTGGAAGCTGC
>DASUCN010000074.1:0-3644 GCA_036276015.1 Gaiellaceae bacterium
GCGGGGATGAACGCCCTCGTGCACGCGCAGATCCACGAGCTCGACCGTGCGAGCGACGCCGGCGAGCAGCGCCTCCACCAGCGACCGGTCGTCCCCGGCGAGCGTGAAGACGGAGCGGTTGTGGTCGGCATCGGAGTGGACGTCGAGAAGGAGGGCCTCCGCGCCGAAGGCCTCCCCGATCGCCGCCACGACGCTCGCGTCGCGTCCTTCGGAGACGTTGGGCACGGCCTCGAGCACGATCCGTACCCTACGAAGCCGCGCGGGGTGCCTGCCTCGATCAGACTCCCGGAGCCGCGAGCCTCCGAGGTAGGAGCGAGCGGGGAAATGCCCCCCGAAAGCGGGAGAGCGCCTGCGACGGCGCTCTCCGTTGACCTCGCTTGGGCGGCTTCTACGACGGGTCGCCCCCGCAGGCCGTCTTGTACGCCTGATTGATCGCGCCGTTCTCACCGGCACGGTCCGACGCGTAGTACCCCACACCACCGACGTCGTGGCCAAGTGAGCCGTTCTCGGTTGCATAGTCGGCTCGATCTACTCCGAAGCAGCCCTGGTTAGCAGGCTGACCGGCGACAGCTGCGCCAGCACCGATCACGCCAAGGACGGCGAGCACCGTGAACATTGCGAGCTTCTTGGGCATGTTGCCCCCTTCTGTTGGATGGCGGCTCTCATGCCCTGGTCCTCGGATCGGCCAAGGGGCGGAACTTCCCCCGCCTGGGGGAGGTCAGCCCATCTCCCTCACTTCAGGTGGCCGAGGCTCGACCGGGAGCGTCTGGTTGATGCCACTCACACCTTTCGATTCACGGGACGACGACTGCGCACGTCGGCCGCTCAGGGAGCAGGCACCCACTCATAGAGCGCGTCGGGCTCGCGCTCCTCGTTGCCGCTGCCGTCAGTCACCTCGATCAGCCGTAGACCATGGTGCTCGTAGAAGTGCCGTGCGCCAGTGTTCCCCTGAAACACCCACAGACGGAACCCTCTCGGGCGTCGCTCCTTCGCCCGCCCGACAAGCTCTGTGCCGAGCCCACGTCGCTGGTACTGCGGCGCGACGTAGAGGTGCTGAAGGAAGTCGACGCCGCCACGTGAGCCGAGGGCCAGGAAGCCGACCGGCGCGTCGTCGACCTCGGCTACCCAGACCTCCTCGTTCTGCAGGACTACCTCGCTCAAGAAGCGGTGATCGTCGTCGGGCGTGTGGAGCTCCGGAAGCGACGGCATCGCCCGTCGCATGGCCGCCCTAAGAATCGCGGCGAGCACGGCGGCATCTTCCGGTCGCGCTCGTCTGAGCATCGCCGAACTCTAGGCCCCGTTCCCGCGAGACTGATCGCGGGCGGGTGAGTACCTAGCCAGAACCTAGGCACTGACACCCAGGGTCGGCGCTCTGCCGCACGGTTACGAGCATGAGCCGCCACCGCGTCCGTACCCTACGAAGCCGTGCCCGCGGACGACCCACGAAGCACCCATCCGACCGGCTGGCGCACGTTCGTGCGCCTGCTGGGCTTCCTGCGCCCGTATCGCGCCTCGCTCATCGTCTCGACGCTGCTCGCGATCGGCGCGCAGGTCGCCGCGATCCTCGTCCTCGTCCTCACCGGTGTCGTGATCGACGAGGTCGAGGGCGATCCGAAGCTGAGCGTCCTCCTCGCCCTCGGCGGCGTGATCGTGCTGCTCGGCCTCGTGCGGGGCGCGTTCACCTACGGGCGGCGGATCATCTCCGGGCGGCAGGCGCTCGGTGTCGAGTACGACCTGCGCGACGAGCTGTACTCGCACTTCCTCCGGCTCTCGTTCGGCTTCTACGACCGCAGCCAGACGGGTCAGCTCATGTCCCGCGCGACGATCGACCTGCAAGCGGTGCGCTTCTTCCTGGGCTACGGGCTGATCTTCTTCGCGCAGCACGTCATCACCATCGCGGCCGTCACCGTCGTCCTCTTCGTCTACAGCTGGCAGCTCGCTCTCGTCGCCCTCGCGATCACGCCGGTGATCGTCCTCACGGCGTTTCGCTACAGCCGCGCGTCGCATCCCGTGCTGCGCGACGTCCAGCAGACGCTCGCCGAGGTCTCCACCGTGGCCGAGGAGTCGATCACCGGCGTGCACGTCGTGAAGTCGTTCGCGCAGGAGGAGCGGAGGGCCGAGCGCTTCCGCTCCGCCGCGGACACGGTGTTCCGGAAGACGCTCGCGGCCAACCGCCAGCGCGCCTTCTACGTCCCCCTGCTGACCTTCCTGCCGTTCGTCGCGCAGGCGCTCGTCCTGCTCGTCGGAGGTCGGATGGTCATCGACGGCTCGATGTCGCTGGGCGCCTTCTCCTCCTTCTACCTCCTGCTCGCGATGCTCGTGATGCCGCTGCGGATGCTCGGGATGTGGATCGGCCAGGCGCAGCGTGCGGTCGCCGCCGGCGAGCGGATCTTCGAGATCCTCGACGAGCCCGAGGAGGTCGCGGACGAGCCGGACGCCCAGCCGCTTCCAAAGGGGCCGGGCGAGATCGTCTTCGAGGACGTCTCCTTCGGCTACGACCCGGCACGTCCCGTCCTCGAGGACGTCGACCTGGAGATCGGGGCCGGACGCACCGTCGCGCTCATCGGCCCCACGGGCTCGGGCAAGACGACGCTCGCCACGCTCGTCCCCCGCTTCTACGACGCGACGCGCGGGCGCGTGCTCGTCGACGGCGTGGACGTCCGCCGCCTCGTTCGGCGCTCGCTGCGCAGCGAGGTGGGCGTGATCTCCCAGGACCCGTTTCTGTTCTCGGCGTCCATCCGCGACAACATCGCGCTCGGGATGCCCGACGCGCCCTTCGAGGCCGTCGAGGCCGCGGCCCGAGCCGCGCAGGCGCACGAGTTCGTCCTCGAGCTGCCGCACGGCTACGACACCGTCGTCGGCGAGCGCGGGATCACGCTCTCGGGAGGGCAGCGGCAGCGGATTGCGATCGCGCGGGCGCTGCTGATCGACCCGCGCATACTCGTCCTGGACGACGCAACCGCGTCCGTCGACGCGACGACCGAGGCGAAGATCCGCGCGGGGCTTCGCGAGGTGATGCGCGGACGGACGACGATCATCATCGCCCACCGGCTGTCGACCATCGCGCTCGCCGACGAGATCGTCGTCCTCGACCAGGGGCGCATCGTCGCGCGCGGCACGCAGGCCGAGCTGCTCGAGACGAGCCCCGTCTTCCGCGAGATCCACGAGCACGGGCTCCTGCAGCAGGTGGTCGCCGGATGAAGGTCTGGCAGTTCTCGAGCCACCTCACGGACGAGCGCGGCGCGAAGGTCGACGACTGGTCGTGGCGTCGGACCCGACGACGCCTCCGCACGCTCGCACGGCTCGCCCGCCCGTACCGCGGACGGGCGCTGATGGCGGTGGTCACGCTCGTCGCCTTCACGGGCGTCGCGCTCCTCCCGCCCCTGTTCGCGAAGGTCGTCATCGACGACGGCATCGGCGCGGGCGACACGCGTACGATCGCGCTCGCCGTCGTCGCCTTCCTGGTGACGGCTTTCGCCGTGTTCGCGTTCTCGGGCGCGCAGACCTACTACACGGGCTGGGTGGGAGAACGCGGCTTGGCCGATCTGCGCATCGACCTCTTCCGCCACCTGCAGCGCCTGTCTCTCGGCTACTACGAGCGGAATCGAACCGGCGCGATCGTCAGCCGAATCACGAACGACGTC
>DASUCN010000075.1:0-46841 GCA_036276015.1 Gaiellaceae bacterium
CAGTCGAGGATCGACTCCATCGAGTCGTCGATCGAGAGGATGAAGCAGGCGCTGCACTGCGGCTGCGCCTCGAAGCCGACGTTGAACCAGACCGGGGAGTTGAACGACGCGTACTGGTTGACGAGGATCGCCTTGAGCTCGGCCTCGAAGGTCTCCGCCTCCTCGTCGGTCGCGAAGTAGCCGCCCTCGCGGCCCCAACCACCGATCGTGTCGACGACGCGGCCGATCATCTGCTTGACCGAGCGCTCGCGCTCGGGAGAGGCCATGCGGCCGCGGAAGTACTTCTGCGCGACGATGTTCGTCGCGGTCTGCGACCAGAACCGCGGGAACTCGACGTCCTTCTGCTCGAAGGTCGGGCCGTCCTTGCCCGGGATGTGCGCGTCCCGGAGCTCCCACTCGATCGCGTCGTAGGGATCGATGCCCGGGACGGTGAAGTAGCGCGTCGGAGCAACGCTCGCCTCCGCGTCGACGACCGTGTTCACGACCTCGTCGATCGTCTCTCCTGTGACCTGCGCGTGCTCCACCGTTGCCATTGCTTCCTCCCGGACCGAGTTCGGCGTTTACCTGTCGTACGTCCCCCCGCCCGGGTGAGGAATGATCGTCAAGCGAGCGGGCAGGGGATGGTAGGGAGCGAACCGGACGGAAGAATTTTTATGCAATTTGCAGGTATTTCCGCGATCGCACACCACCCCCAGATTGTAGCCTTCCGGCCTCGTGCGGCCGTGAGTGCGCGTCAGCGCCCCGCCGCGGCTCGACGTGCGAGCGGGTTAGAGCAGGTCGTCCGGGCCGTGCGCTCGAGTGGCCTGACGCCGTCGGGACAGGTACCCGAGTCCTCCGGCAGCGAGGAGCACGATCGACATTCCGCCGAGCACCAGAAGGGGGATCGGCACGGAGGACGGTCCTGACGTGTTCACGCCGGGTGCGGCCGTCGGGGTCTCGCCGGATCCGGTGCCGCCGCTGCCGGGGTCCTCCTCGCCGTTCCCGTTCCCGCCACCGCCGTTCCCGCCACCGCCGTTCCCGCTTCCGCCGCCCGACTGGTTCGCGCAGTCGTCGGCCGATCCGTCGGCGCTCGGGTCGCAGCCTCCCGGAGCCAGCTTGTTGTTCAACGCGCTCTGCAGCGCCCGGGTGATGACTTCCTCGGCGTCGACGTACGGCCCGATGTCGCTCGGGATCGCGTCGATCGCGTCCTCGTAGCAGTTGAGCGGGTAGAGGCGGTCGATGCGCCCGTTGTCGTACCAGTCGGCGAGCACCTTCTTCCCGCAGTCCGATGCGGCGATCGCCGGGCTCGCGATCGCCAGCATCGCGATCGCGCTCAAGGCAAGCGTCGCCGTCACGACGAACGTGCGAAGGAGGCGAGTCGTTGTCACGAGCGAGGTCTCATCGGGGAGGCCGGGAGCCTAGGCAGAGGCAGTCTCTCGGCGCGGGGTGAGCCGGTGGTGTGCGGAGAGTAAACGAATTGTTAGACAGACCGGTGTCATACCCTGCCTGACAGGCTGGACAAACCGGGCCCGCTGGTACGTTGGCTCGCGATGGACGCGGCGACCGAGACCTCCGTCCGGGCGCTCGGCGTGGGCACGTTCGTATTCGCCGCGATCACCGGAGGCGTCCTGCTCGGTGCGACATTCGCGGGCGACGGAGCCGACGTGGGCGGTGTGCTCCCCGTCGGCGGCGCCGCGGTCGTCGCGCTTGCGGCCGCGCTCGTCGCGGTCGCGTTCGGCCGGTTGCCGACCCCACGCGTCGGGGGCTCGGGGGTGTTTCTCATCGCCGCCGCAATCGGGCTCACGCTGTGGATCGGGACGACGATGGCCTGGTCGATCGTCGGTGACCGGAGCTGGGACGCGTTCAACAAGTCGGCGGCGTACTGCGCGTTCCTCGGTCTCGGGATCGTGCTCGCGGCTGCGGGCCGGCAGGTGGGTGCTCGCCTGGCGGCATGGGTGCTCTCGGTCGTCATCGGGGCGACGCTCGTCTGGGCGCTCGTCACGAAGTCGGCTCCCGCCCTGATCGAGTACGAGCGGGTCGCGCGTCTGAACGAGCCGGTGGAGCACTGGAACGCGCTTGCGCTGCTCGCGGACATCGCGATCGTCCTGGGTCTGTGGATCGGGACGGCGGCCGAGCACCGTCGAAGCGTCCGTGTCGGCGGGGCACTCCTCGTATACGTCGCCACCCTCGCACTTCTTCTCACGCTCTCGCGCGCCGGCGTCGTCGTGGGGGTCGGCGCCGTCGCGCTGTGGCTCGTCGTCGGGCGGGAGCGGGTGCCGAGCGGGTTGCTCCTCCTCGGCGCGTCCGGTCCTGCGATCGCCGTCGGAGCGTGGGCATTCACCCGCCCCGGGCTCACCGACGATCTCGCGGCAAGCGGGGATCAGGAGGCCGATGGTGCCGTCCTCGGAGCACTCACGCTCGTCGGCGCGCTCGTCGTCGCCGTTGTCGTCGGCGTCGCTCTCCGCCGGTCGCTCGCGAACGACACGCGCAGGCGCGTGGGTCGTGGGCTTGCCGCGCTCGCGGTCGGTCTCGTGTTGGCTGCGGGCGCAGCCGTCTCCGTAGCGGCCGCCGATGCGGTCTCCGCCGGACGCGACTGCGCGGAGGTCGTGAACGACCCCAGCCGGCTCAGCTCCCTCGACCCGAATCTGCGGCTCTGCTGGTGGGAGGAGGCGTGGGACGTCTTCGAGTACCACGGTCCAGAGGGCGCGGGCGCCGGCACGTTCGAGATCGCCCGCAAGCGATTCCGCCACGACGCCCGGAACGTCGTCCAGCCGCACAGCGTCCCGCTCCAGCACCTCGCCGACGGCGGCGTCGTGGGCCTCGGCCTGTTCAGCGCTCTCGTCCTCACCGGCTTCGTGGTGTGCGTCTGCGCGCTCAGGCGGCTCGCCGGCGCGGAGCGGGCGGCAGCCGCCGCCCTCGTGGCTGCTCCCGCCGCGTACTTCGTCCACGCACTCGTCGACTACAACTGGGACTTCCTCGCGGTCACGGCGCCGACGATGGTCGCGCTCGGAGCCCTCGCGAGTGCGGGACGCAGCACCCGGCCGGCGCCTCGCCGTCCGTTCCTCGCGCTCTCGACCGTCCTCGTCGCGGCCGTCCTCGTCGGCTCGTTCGCGATTCCGCGGGTCGCGGACGAGCTGGAGCGCAGCTCGACGCGCGCGCTCGCCGACTCCGACACGGAGCGCGCGCGAGATCGCGCGCTCTGGGCCCGTGTCCTCAATCCGCTGTCGGCCGATCCGTTCGTCTCGCTCGCCCGGGTCGAAGAGCGGCGGGGGAATGTCCTGCGCGCGGAGCGCGAGTACATCAACGCCGTCGAGCTGCAGCCGCAGAACCCCGCGACGTGGTATGCGCTCGGCATCTTCGAGTACGAAGTCCGCGGCAACCTCTGCGCCACGTACCGCTACCTGAACAACGCGTACACGCTCGATCCGGTCGGCAACCAGTGGGTACGGGGCGGGCCGCTCGACGTCGCTCGCGACTCGGTCAACGCGGGCGGCTGCGCTCTGGGCTCCTGACCGCGGCGAGGACCGCCTCGAGCGTGCCAGGAGGAGCGAGCTCGGCGGGAAGCTCGTCCCAGGCGAACCACGCGAGCTCGCTGACCTCCGCTGGATCCGGGTGAGCGGGACTGTCCGACGTGAGCGTTGCGCAGTAGTACGCGACGTTGATGACGCCGGCGTCCGGCTCCGCCGGATCGTCTGCGTACACGTCGATCCATGTGCCGAGGTAGTCCGCCACCTCGACGTCGCACCCGATCTCCTCGCGCACCTCGCGGACGACCGTCTCGGCCGGGTGCTCGCCGAACTCGCAGAACCCGCCGGGTGCTCCCCAGAGCCCGTACCACGGCGCGTGCGCCCGCCGGCCCAGGAGCACGCGCCCGGCGTCGACGACGATCCCGTTGGCACACGGCCAGGGGTTGAGCCAGTGCTGCGTTCCGCAGCTCGAGCACGTGACCGGCGGCCGCGACGGAAGCTCGGCCCCGCAGGCCGAGCAGAAGCGGACGAGAGCCACCGGGGTCGAGTCTAGGGGCCGAGGATGAAGACGACGTGCGCGTGGCCCAGCTGGCCTACCCGCATGCCGTCGAGCGGCGTGACGAGCCGCACGCCGAGATCCTTGCCGAGGCGTCCGCCCTCGCCCGCGAAGCCCGGGCGGTACATGACGATGCTTCGAGGCACCTGGCGCGGCGCGTTCGTGACCGCGCCGATCTTGTAGCCGCGAGCCTGGACCCGGCTCGCCGCCGCCGCGGCGGCTCCGGTGCGTCCGTTCCCGTTCAGGACGAGGACGACGGTTCTTGAGCGAGGACGCTTCGCGACGGCCACGGCTGCGGTGGGCTTGTGCGTGACGGGCTGAGCCTCGCGTGCAATCGCGGGGGCGAGCACGTCGTCGCGGGCCGCGAGCTCAATGCGATCTGCGACGAAGCCGGTCAGCTTCCCGCCGCCGATCAGGAGCAGCAGCAGGAGCTCGACCGCGGCGACGGCGACCGCGACGTACGCGGCCGTGCGCCAGGGGCGCACGAGCGCGTCGGGAGCGGCGACGAGAGGGTGATCCACGGGCGATGACTTTCGCCTGCCCTCGCCCTATTCCTTCGTGACCCACTCCCAAGTTGCGGCGAGACCGTCCTCGAGCTCGACCATCGTGCGGAAGCCGAGCTCGCCCGCGGCTCGCTGCGGGTCGAGGAAGCTCCGCTGGAGCTCGCCGAGCCGGGCCGGCGCGTGCTCGGCCGGAGCGTCGGACCCCGCGACGCGAGCGCAGAGCTCGTAGAGCGTGACGACCGAGGTCTCGATTCCGGTTCCGACGTTGAACACGCCCCCTTCGTGGCCCAGCGCCGAGAGCGTCGCGCGCGCGACGTCCCCGACGTAGACGTAGTCGCGCGTCTGCGCGCCGTCGCCGAAGATCCTGGCCTGTTCACCCCGGGCGATCGCGCCGAGGAAGATGGCCACCACGCCGGCCTCGCCGTGTGGGTCCTGGCGCGGGCCGTAGACGTTCCCGTAGCGAAGCGCAACGTGGCGGGTGCCGTGGAGCCGGTTGTACGAGCGCAGGTACTCCTCTGCGGCGAGCTTCGCCGTTCCGTAGGGGGAGAGCGGCTCGCACGGCGAGTCCTCGCGCGCCGGCTCCTCGCACTCGCCGTAGATGGCCCCTCCCGTCGACGCAAACACGACCTGCGCGTCGTGTCGGCGTGCCGCCTCGAGGATCCGCACCGTTCCGAGCACGTTCACGTCCGCGTCCTCGACGGGATGCTCGACGGAGACCCGGACGTCCGCCTGCGCGGCGAGATGGAAGATCGCCTCCGGGCGAACCGCGTCGACGAGGTCGTCGAGCGGCTTGCGGATGTCTCGCACGTGGAGTTGGGCGGACGCGTCGACGTTCGTCTCGCTGCCGTGGACGAGCGAGTCGACGACTGCGACCTCGTCACCGCGGGCGACGAGCGCATCGACCACGTGCGAGCCGATGAAGCCGGCTCCTCCGGTCACGATCGCCCGCACGGCCGCATCCTAGAGACGGCCGTAGGATGCCGTTCGATGTTCGTCACCTTCGAGGGCCTCGACGGGTCGGGGAAGTCGACGCAGGCCGAGCTTCTTCGCGCGCGGCTCGAGGCGGACGGCCTCGAGGTCGTCGCGACGCGGGAGCCCGGCGGAACCGAGCTCGGGGAGCGGCTCCGCGACCTCGTCCTGCATGGCGGCCACATGAGCCCGTGGGCCGAGGCACTGATCTACGCGGCCGCTCGCGCACAGCACGTCGACGAGGTCATCCGGCCGGCGCTCGAGCGCGGCGCCGCGGTGATCTGCGACCGCTACGTCGATTCGTCGGTGGCGTATCAGGGCGTGGGTCGCGAGCTCGGGCTCGACCGCGTTCTCGATCTCAACCTCGCAGCCGTGGGCGAGCTCATGCCCGATCGGACGTTCCTCCTCGAGCTCGACCCGTCGGCGATCGGTGCGAGGCTGTCCCGCGAGCACGACCGACTGGAGCGCGAGTCGCAGGCGTTCCACGGGCGCGTCGCCGCCGGCTACCGCGAGCTCGCGGCGCGCTTCCCGGAGCGGATCGTCGTGCTCGATGCCGGCCGCGCCGCCGACGACCTCGCGGAGGAGGTGTATGGAGCCGTTCGCGTCCGTACCTGAGCAGCCCGAGGCACGGCGTCTCCTGACCGCAGCGCTCGCCGAGGGTGGAGCCCATGCGTACCTCCTGCACGGCCCCGCCGGCGTGGGGAAGAGGACCGCTGCGTTCGCCTTTGCGGGCGCGCTCCTCCGTGACGAGCGCCGCGTCGTGTCACGCACGCACCCGGATCTCTACGTTCTCGAGCCCCTCGGCGAGATGATCCGCATCGACGACGTGCGTGCCCTCCGCCACGACCTGCACATGCGGCCGTTCGAGGCGGATCGCCGCGTCTACCTCGTTCTCGACGCCGACCGGATGAACGACGACGCGGCGGACGCCCTCCTGAAGGACCTCGAGGAGCCGCCGGACTACGCGGTGATCGTTCTCGTCGCCGCCGAGCTCGGCCCGCTGCCGCCGACGATTCTCTCCCGCTGCCAGCTCGTGCCGTTCAGGCGGCTGTCCGAGCGCGCCGTGCGCGAGTGGATCGCCGCGCAGGCGCCCGAGCGCAGCGACGACGAGGTGCGCGTACTCGCGCGCGCGTCGGGAGGGCGGCTCGATCGTGCCCGCCGGCTCCTCGATCAGGACGCCTCCGTGCGCCGTGGGGCGCTCATCGAAGCCGCTCGCTCGGTGTACCTCGATCCCGGCTTCGACCCCGCGACCGCCGCGGGCGTGCTTCTCGGCGCGGCAGCCGAGCGAGGCGAGGAGGCCCGCGACGCCGAGCAGGCTCTCGTCGACACGCTCGACCTCACGTCCCGCGACGCCGAGCAGCGCGTCCGCCGCGCCCAGCGAGGCGCCGAGCGGGACGAGCTCCTCGGGGGACTGGAAGGCCTCGAGGCCTGGTACCGCGATCTCGTCGTCGTCGCGGCTGGTGCCGAGGCAGCGGCGGTCCACGCGGACAGGCTCGACGCGCTGCGCGCGGACGTCGCTGCGGGAGCGGCGGACGGGGCCGTCGAGGCGAGCGAGATCGTGCGGGACGCCTGGCGCGCGCTCGAGGAGTTCAACCTCAACCCCTCGCTTGCGCTCGAGGCGCTCTTCGTCCGGCTGCGGCGGGCGCTTCGCGTAGCGGTTCCGGCAGCGTGATGGACGCCACGATCCTCGTCCCTACCCATCGCCACGCGGCATTTCTTCCTTTCGCGCTGCGAAGTGCGCTGGACCAGGAAGACGCGACCATCGAGGTGTTCGTCGTCGGGGACGGCGTCGAGGATGCGACTCGCGTGATCGTGGAGTCCTTCGCTCACGATCCGCGCGTCCGCTTCTTCGACCTGCCGAAGGGTCCGCGGAACGGAGAGGCGTATCGGCACGACGTGCTCCAAGAGGCGAACGGCCGCCTGATCACCTACCTCTCCGACGACGATCTGCTCCTCCGGGATCACATTGCGATCATGCGAACGCTCTTGGCGAACGCCGATCTTGCACACTCGGCCCCGGCGCTCCTCAAGCCCGACGATGGGCTCGTCTACTACCCCTGGGACATCGCGAACCAAGATTTCGTGTGGCTCATGCACACGGGCCACAACTCCATGGGGCTGACCTCCGCGACGCACACGAGCGAGGCATACCTGCGCCTTCCTCACGGGTGGAGGACTACGCCGTCGGGTATCGAGACGGATCGCTACATGTGGATGCAGTGGCTCGAGCAGCCATGGGTCCGCGCCGTCACGTCCAGGCGACTGACGCACCTCCAGTTCCCGGATCCGATGTGGCGTGACATCTCCGACGACGAGCGGGTCGACATCGTCTCGACGTGGCTCGAGCGCTCGCGACGCCCGGGCTTCCGCACAGAGATCGACTCGATGCTCGAGGAGGCGGTTGTGCGGGCCGGTGAGCGGTTCCGACTGAAGGCTCGCCGGTACCAGCTTGCCCTTCAGTCCGTCCAGGCGACACGGACGTGGCGTCTGCGCGAGCGGGTGTTCGCGCTGCGCGCGCGGAAGGCGAGCTAGTGTGCGCCCATGACGACCGTGGCGGGAATCGAGGGTCTTGACGACTCTCGCAAGGACGTCGCATCCGTAACACCTGAGGGATCGGCGCTGCAGGCGATCATCGACGGAGTCGCCGTCCGGCGGCAACCGACACATGCCGACGAGCGCGGGACGCTCACGGAGATCTACGACGTTCGCTGGAGGTTCGCCGAGGATCCTCTCGTCTACGTCTACCACGTGACGGTGACGCCCGGGCAGATCAAGGGCTGGGTTCTGCACCAGAGCCAGAACGATCGGATCTTCGTGTACGCCGGGATCCTGAAGGTCGTGCTGTTCGACGCGCGACACGATTCCCCGAGCCACCGTACGGTGAATGTCTTCCACTTGGGCACGCATGACCGTGCGCTGCTCTCGATTCCGGCCGGCGTCTGGCACGCGGTGCAGAACGTCGGGCACGACGTCGCCGCGTTCGTGAACCTGCCGTCGCGACCGTACGACCACGACGATCCGGACAAGCACCGCCTGCCGCTCGACAACGACGTCATCCCCTACCGGCTCGTCCCGAAGTAGCGGGACGCGCGGGCTACACTCAGCCCGCCCCGCCGACGTAGCTCAGCTGGTAGAGCACTTCACTCGTAATGAAGGGGTCCCCGGTTCGAGTCCGGGCGTCGGCTTCAGTCGCGTTCGACGATCGCGCCGCCGCTAGTCCAGGGTCTACAGAGGCCGCCGGCGAGCAAGGACGCCGAGCCGACGGACTCGTGAGCGTTGGTCCCGTTACCCGGGCGTCGCCGTTTCCGCCAGGAGCGAGCATGATCGGTGGACGTCAGCTTTCAACGCAAGGAGGGTCACAATGAAGGACGGCCGGTTTCTTCGGATCGGTGGATACATCTCTGGTGCCGTACTGATCGTCTTCGGCATCGCCGTCGTCGCTCTCGGAGTCTGGGGGTTCAGCTTCACGCGTGAACACATCGAACGTGAGGGCATCACGTTCGGACCGATCGAGGACCCGGCGGTCGCCGAGCACGCTCCCGACTGGGCCGGCGAGCCTGTGGACACAGGGCGGAAGGCACTTGCGATGGCCGAGATCATGCGCGAGCACACGCTTTCGAGCACCGGCGGACTCACGTACGCCGAGATGGGGCAGTACCAGTCGGCCGACGACCCGACCGACCCCGCAGGCACGAACGACCCCGAGGCCGCGGCGAAGGACGAGAACGGCCAGCCTGTCTCGAACAGCGCGCGAAACATCTGGATCACCGAGACCGCCCTGGCCACCGCACTGGACATGGGGTTCATGTCCGAGATGCTCTCGGTCTTCAGCGTCGTGGTCGGAGTCGCGCTGCTCCTGACAGGCCTCGGCCTCGTCATCCTCGCGTTCGCGGTCTTCGGGCGCTTGTGGCCGGTCGCGCGAGCCGTCGCTCCCACCAGCGTGGGGGAACCGGCCGCGGCGTGAACTACGCGCGCTAGGGCTGGGGCCTCCGCCTCTCGCGAGGCGGAGGCTCGCCTCCGCGTGCGCGGATCGGAGTCGAGCAACCGAACGCGGCAAGTCGCGCCAAGGGGTTGGCCCGGACATCCACGATCACGGTCAAGCAGGGGGCGTGGTCCGCTCCACGACGAGCGTGAGCCCGTCGCGCGCTCTGACCACCACCTCGTCACCGACCTCGGCCCACTCCACGCAGCGGGCGTCCCAGGTCTCACCGTCGAGGCGCACCTGGCCGGAGGGCTGGCACGCAGTCACGACCGTGGCAGTCCTGCCGATCATCGTCTCGGGTCCGACGCGCCTGCGCTGGCGACGCACGGTTCGGTTCCACAGCGCGAGCTCGCCGAAGAAGAGCACGATGCAGGCGAGCAGAGAGACGATGTTCCAGGGCGACGGCAGCAGGAAGAGGAGGAGCAGCCCGAGCAGGATCAGCATGACCGAAGGCTACGCCGCGCCGTCAGAGGAGAGGCGAGATGATCGCGAACGCGCGGGACTTCAGACGTTCACGCGCGCCGACGAGGGCGTACCCGGGCGCCGAGACCACCTCCGCGGGTGTCGAGAACCGCTCGTCGAACTGTGTCGCGACTTCGCGCGAGCGGACGAGCAGGTCGATCTCGAAGAAGCGTCGAAGGCTCCAGGCTTCGAGGTTGCACGTGCCTGCGAGGAGGTCCTCTCCGTCGCGGACGAAGGCCTTGGCGTGGAGCATCGTCGGGTACTCGAGGATGCGCACCCCAGCGTCGAGCAAGGCCCGATGATGGTGGCGCTGGGCCGCTGCGCACGCCCAATTGTTCGCGTTCGCGGGTACGAAGAGACGGACCTGCGCACCGCGTTGCGCAGCCCTCGCGATGCGCTCGATCATGCGCCGATCCGTGACGTACGGGTTCACCACGTCGAGCGTCTCTTTCGCGTTGTCGAAGAGGTGCGCGATCGCCTGTGTGATCGGCCTGTAGGCACCGGGCGCGTTGTGCAGCACCGTGGCAGGGACGGAGCGAGGCTCGTGCTCGAACTCCGGGAAGAGGTCGTCGAGCGACTCGGCCTGGATCGCGCCTTCGAGCCAGCGGAACGTCGCGACGAACACGAGCTGGAGTTGAGAGACGACAGGCCCCGTGACGCGCAGGAAGAGATCGTGGAAGCGACCGTCGTAGAAGTGATCCTCGATTCCCGCGCCGCCGACCCAACCGATGCGACCGTCGACGACGACGAGCTTGCGATGGTCGATGTGCCCGAGTCGATCCAGGTTCCACCGTGTCGTGCCTCCTGCGGCGGTGGGTTGCACCGGACCGCGTGCCTGAGCCGCTCGAACGACGCGAACGTCGACGCCTGCGGTGAGCAGGCGCTCGTAGAAGGCACGGCTCGCGCGATCCGGGTCGGAGCCTTGTCGATCGATGACGAGCCGGACAGGGATGCCGTCGGCCGCCTTGCTCACGAGAGCATCCGCGAACTCGTCGCCGATCGAACCCGGTCGAAACCCGAACTGATTGATGTGGATCGAGGATGTCGCAGACGAGATGTCGCCCAGGATCGGCGGGTAGAAGTTCCGGCCTTCGACGTGAACCTCGACGGACGACGCGACCGTCTCGTCGAAGGCAAGCGCGAGATCCCGGAGCAGCACCCGGCGGTGCAGCAACTCCTCTGCGCGGTCGTGCTCACGGCGTTCCATGAGGGCCCAGCCTACTGGCGCGATTCCGCGCCCCATCTCCTCGCCGCGCGAAGAGGTCCGGTTGCAGACGAGCGGCGCCTTGCAGGCGCCGCTCGCGCATCTCGACTCGCCGGCCTAGGTGAAGATGATCTGCCCGCCGGCGGCCTTCTCGTAGAACTCGCCGACGCTGATGATGTCCTCGACCTGGGGGACGAAGTCCTCCATGCTCAGGCCGAACATGTCGACTGTTGCCTTGCAGGCGTACAGCCGCGCGCCCGAGTCGCCGACGAGCTCGATGAACTCGGGGATGGGTGGGATGTCGATCTTCTCCATCTGCCGCTTCATCATCTTCGTGACGAGCCAGGAGAAGCCCGGAAACGCTCCGACGAGCGTCGGCATGTGCAGCCCGGGATTGCCCACGGTCGCCACCTTGATCTTCTCGAAGCGGTCCGTTCGGATCGCGTCCAGCCCGAAGAAGGTGAAGAAGAGATCGGCCTCGATGCCCTCCATGCGCGCGCCGTTGGCCATGATCAGCCCGGGGTAGATCCCCTCGAGCGAGCCCTTCGAGATCACGATCGAGACCTTCTCGATCGTCGCGGGCTCGGCAGCTGCGAGTTCGGGATGTTCGAGCACCTCAGTCATGACGTGGCTCCTTTCTAGATGCAGCCCTTCGGCTTGGGGATGCCGCCGATCTTGGCGGCGAGCTTCGCCGGGCCCTTGGGGAAGAGCTGGTACAGCTCCTTGACCTGGACGCCGGACTCCTTTCCGAGCGACCGGATGGAGGGGGCGGTGCCCGTCTCCAGGTAGCGCTCCCGCATGAAGCGGACGACGAGCCAGTGGCGGTCGGTCAGCTCCGGGATCCCGTGCTCGCGCGCGATCGCCTCTGCGATCGGCTCGTTCCACTGCGCCGGGTAGACGAGGAAGCCCTCGGCGTCGACGTCGACCGGAGCGTCTGCGATCAGGGTCGTGGTCATCGTTCTGTTCCTCCTCGCTCACGCGTTGACGGTTTCGTGCTTCTTGCCGGTCATGGGCATCGCGGGCCCGATCCCGGGGATCTCTCGGCCGGGGAGCAGCGCGTGCCAGTACACCCATTGGAACATGAGCTTCCCGAGGTGGTTGAGCCGCGACTCGCGAAGGAGCGGCAGCCCGAGCGCGTTCGGGAAGTGGCCGGGAAGCGGCTCCGTCTCGTAGTTGAAGTCGATCAGGAGCGCCTTGTGGAAGCCGGTCTCGATGAAGCAGTTCGCGTGCCCGTCGTAGCCCGTGTCGAGCTCGTGGCCCGCGAGGAACCGCACGACATTCTCCGTCAGCACCTCGCCTTCGAAGTGGGTGACCGAGCCGGCCTTCGACGTCGGGAGGTCGGTCGCATCGCCGAGGGCGAACACATTCGCCTTCGCGTCGGTCTGCAGCGTCCGCTTGTCGGTGGGGACGAACCCGAGCGCGTCTCCGAGCCCCGGCGAGCGCTCGACGTACGGCGCCCCGCCGTGGACGGGGATCGTGACGAGCAGGTCGAAGTCGAGCTCGCGCTCGTCGTACGACACGAGCTTGCCACCGACGCCGTCGACCTCACCGGCGTTGAACTCCGCGACGAGCTCGATCTCCTTCTCGGCCAGCAGGCCTGCGAGGCGTTCGGACGCGATCGGCTTCGTGAACGCCCCGTCGAGCGGCGTCGCGTACACGAGCTCGACCTTGTCGCGGACGTTGCGCTCGCGGAAGTACCAGTCCGCGAGGAACGCGAACTCGAGCGGGGCGACCGGACACTTGATCGGCATGTCGACGAGGTTGACGACCAGCCGACCGCCGTCGAATCCGTCGAGCGCGCGCTCGAGCTGCTCCGCGCCGTCGGGCGTGTAGAAGGTGAAGACGCGCTCGTTCCAGCCGTCGCCGGTCATGCCTTCCGTCTCCTCGGGGAGGAGGCGGACGCCGGTTGCGACGACGAGCACGTCGTAGGGGAGGAGGGTGCCGTCGTCGAGCAGCACCTCGTCGCGCTCGATCGACACGGACTCCACCTCGTTCTGATGGAAGACGATGCCGCCGCGGAGCTGTCGCCTGCGCGGCCGCACGATCTCCTCCACCTGCGTGAGTCCGAAGGGGACGAAGAGCAGTCCCGGCTGGTAGACGTGACGATCGTCTCGGTCGACGACGTGGATCTCAGCCTCGTCGGCGTCGTAGCGGCGGCGCAGCCGGTTGGCGGTCATGGTGCCGCCCGTTCCGCCTCCGAGGATCACGATCTGCCTCTTCATCTCAACCTCCTGTGGTCGTCTGCAGCGTCCCCCAAGCGAGGCGCATTGCGGAACCGCGCGTTCCCGGAAGGTGCTGCGGACAACTACTGGGTTGAGCGGTTGCGTAGTTGTCCACACCGGCGATCGGACGACCCCCGGATGGCCGCGCAGCGCGAGGGCGAGAGCATGCGCGGGACAACAGGAGGTGCAGGATGAACCGGAAGTTGCTGTGGGTCGTCTTGGCAATCGGCCTGGCGCTGGCGATCGCGCCCTTTGCGCTGTTGCTTCCCACCAGGGCGAGCGCAGGCGAGGACATGATGAGCGGGTTCCAGCCGATCATGCAGCCCGACCAGGTCGCGACCACCGCTCGGTACTACAACGAGGTCTTCGTGCCCCTCGGCGAGATCACGCCGATGATGAGCGCGAACAACCTGGCCAAGTTCCAGGTCTACATGAAGGGGTTCGAGGGGATGCAGGCCGACTCGGCGAAGCTCGTCCCGCTGCTCGCCCAAGCCCTGAACATGACGCCTGCACAGGTGCAGCAGATGATGGCCAGGGACCTCCCGTCGATGGCGGCGATGCTCCAGGCCATGCCCCAGATGCAACGCGACTTCGGAGGGCTGCTCACGACGATGCAGCAGAACGAGGACATCTTCGCCCAGGTTCCCGCCGGGCTTGCGCACTACGAGCCGCTCGTGACGACGATGCAGGCCAACGTCGACAACTACGAGCAGATCAACAGCCTGCCGTCGTTCCCGCTGTTCACGTGGTTCTTCCTGATCCCCGGTGTGTTGCTCATCGCCATCGCGGGGTATGGACTCTGGACGGGTCGCACGGAGGCGACCCGCACGGCGCACCACGCGCGGCCGACGCCTGCGTGAGCGAAAGGTTGGAGGACGCCGAGAGATGACCGTGGAGCATCCACTTCCCGAGGACCTCGTCGAGCTCATCGCCGAGCGCTTCAGGGCGCTCGCCGAGCCGACGCGGATCAAGCTCCTCGATCGGCTCCGTGACGGGGAAGCCACCGTCCAGGAGCTGACCGAGGTCATCGGCTCGACACAGCAGAACGTGTCGAAGCATCTCGGCGTCCTCCGGCAGGCGGGCATCGTCCGCCGCCGGAGGGACGGCAACTACGTCCACTACTCGATCGCGGATCCAGGCGTCTACGCGCTCTGCGAGGACGTCTGCGGCAGTCTGCGGCGGCAGCTGGACGAGCTCCACGCGATCGTCGGTCCAGCGGGCACTCCACGCGGCTCGTAGGCTGCCGCGGCCGTGCCGCTCTCGACGCTCCTCTCGCAGGTGCTCGTCGCGCACACGATCGAGCTCGACAACGAGTTCGAGCGCCGTTTCGTCCAGGGAGGCGGTGGAGCGCGCGTCACCTCGCTCGTCATGTGGTCGAACCTCCTTCGCTTCGTCGGCGACGGGATCACGGTCGGCGATCTGCAGGCGGTCACGGGGCTGCAGAAGGCGCGGGTGCTGTCGACCGTCGGAGGCGTGGAACGCTGGCGCTACGTCGAGCTGTTGGGCGGCGGAAGTTCAGCGGGCGGAGTGCGTGACGGCTTCGGGAGCGCTCGCGGGCTCAGGACCGACTCGGTCGTGCGGCTCACCGACGCCGGACGTCGAGCCGCAGAGATCTGGCCGGAGCTGCTTCGCGAGATCGAGTCACGCTGGCGCGCGCGCTTCGGCGCGGCCGACATCGACGAGCTCGCCGCCACGCTCCGCGACGTCGTCCGGTCGGTCGAGGTCGATCTCCCCGAGTACCTGCCGATTCTCGGCACTGCGAACGGGATGGCACTGGATATTCCGGAGCGGAAGCCCCGGGGGTCGCGCCGCGACCTCGAGTTGGTCGCGCTCCTCGCGCAGGCCCTGATGGCCTACACGCTCGAGTTCGAGGCCGAGGCCGCGCTGTCCCTTGCGCTCGACGCGAACGTGCTCCGTGTGCTCGACGACGACGGCGTGGACGCCCGCCAGGTGTCTCGCCGCGCCGGGATCTCCCCGGAGGGCACGGCGATGGCGCTGACGTTCCTCGCGAAGACCGACTACGTCGTGGTCGAGGGCGCGTCCCGCACGACGGCGCTCGTGCGCTCGACGACCGCCGGGCGAGATCTTCGCGCGCGGCACTCTGCTCTGCACGCTCAGATCGAGGATGCCTGGCGCGCGAGGCACGGGAGCGAGGTCGTGAGCCGGCTCAGCGTCTTGCTCGGTGCGGTGCTCGAACATCCCGCCCTCGCTGACGGTCTCCGTCCACCTCCCGGCGGGTGGCGTGGAAGCCCGAAGTACCGGTCGCGGACGGAGGCACTCATCGCCGACCCACACGCGGGGCTTCCACACGCGCCGATGGTGCTCCACCGCGGCGGCTGGCCGGACGGCAGTTGACGCGCTCACGCTTCGTGGAAGCGCGCGCCGAGCGCGTTCGCGAGCGTGCGGTGTGCGGGGCTCGTACCAATGAGGACGGAGCGGCGCGGATCGACGCGGTGGCGGCGAGCGAAGTCGAGCACCAGTCCGGGCAGTGGCGGGCGGCACCAGCAGGTCGGGGGTCCGCCAGGATGGGGACAGACCGCCGTCTCCAGAGCTGCGGCGCGGCTCGCGAGCGCGCTCGTCTCGATCTCGTCGGATGCGCCATCGGGCCGCCAGTCGAAGACCAGAACTGGGCCGTCGGCGTCGAGTGAGGCGGCGGAGTCGACGGCGACCGCTGCGACGAAGAGACCGGGACGGCCCTCGCCCGGCGCGCGTTCGAACTCGACGCGCTCGATCGCGACGAAGCCCTCGTCGAGCGCAGGCGGCTCGAGCCCGCGGAATGCCCGCATCTGCTGCGTCGGAGTGAGAAGTCCAGGCTCCGAGCGTGCGTGCGTCTTCAGCTCCTCCGGCGAGGGCAGTCGCCCGAAGCGCTCGAGCAGTCGCTCGACGAGGTTCACCTGCGCCCGTGCGAGCGGTAGGTCGAGCCAGATACATCGCACCGGCACGTCATGCGCGTTCGCCGCGTCCACGACGTGGCTGCGCGACTCTCGCGAGAGGTATGTGTTGTCGAGGACGACGTCGGTGGGGCCGTCCGCGAGCATCTCGGACAGCGTGTCGGCCAGCTCCCGCAGCGAGCCGCCGCGCTCGTCGCGGTTGAGCCGCGTGTAGCCGCGCTCGACGTACTCGATCGCGAGGCGTGACTTCCCGGCTCCGGGGACACCCATCACGAGGACGACGTCGCCGCGCCGGCTCGCGCGTGCGGCTCGCGGACGCGGCCGGCCGAGCCGCTCTCGCTCCGTCTCGTCCAGCCGCAGCCTCACGGCGCGGGCGACCGAGGCCACGGCTTCGGGGCTGCGCGCGCCGGGGATTGCGACGACGTTCGGTGCGAGCCCGAGCAGCCACGCGAGGGCGACCTCGGCCGGGCTCGCGCCACGCGCTGCCGCGATCTCGGCGAGGGCCGCGTGCCGCTCGAGTGCGCGCTTGCGACGCGGCCCACCGAGCGGGGAGTGCGCCATGAGCGTGAGGTCGTTCTCGAGGCACCGCTCGAGGATTCCCCGGCGCACCGCGCTGTCGTCGAGGACGCTGAGACCCACCTGCACGGCGGTGATCGGCGCCAGCGAGAGCGCATCGTCGAGCTGTGCCCGGTTCACGTTGCAGACCCCGACGCGGGCCACGAGACGCTCGTCGACGAGACGTGCGAGCGCGCGCACCGAGGTCTTCCACGTCGTCCGCGGATCCGGCGTGTGCAGGAGGTAGAGGTCGATCGCACGGCCGTCGAGTGCCGCGAGGCTCGCCTCGCAGTCGGCGCGGATCGCGCGGGCGCGGCCGTCCGGGATCCACGCACCGCCCGGCCGGCTCATGCCTCCCTTGGTCACGATTCGGGCACCCGGTACGTCGCGCAGCGCACGAGCAACGACCTCCTCGTTGCCGTACGCACGTGCCGTGTCGAAGACGGTGATGCCCGCCGCGACGGCCGCCGCGATCGTCTCGGGCGCGCGCTCGCCGAGGCGCATGCAGCCGAGACCGATGCGAAGCTCGCCGGACTCGAGCCAGGGCATCAAAGCTTTCCGGCCGAGCGGAGGAACGCCTCGAGTCGCGCTGCTTCCTCCTGCACCGCCCGGCGCGTCACGCGCGGCAGCGGCGCGAACGGCTCGAGTCGGACGCGACCGTCCTGCACAGACCACAGGCCGGCCACGAAGCCGTCGACGAGCAGCGTCGCGCGGACTTCGCCGCCCTCGATGACCGCGGAGCGATACTCGTTCGAGACGACGCGACGGCGGTCGTCGTGACTGAGTACGAGGTTGTCGAAGCGTGGGAGGAGTCGCGCCGGGGCGGGGACGTCGCCTCCCGGCAGGGGAGCGCGCGGAAGGTCGAACAGCGTGCGGCCCTCCTCGTCCCTGAACCGCCTGAGCTCGAGTCCTGCCAGGCCTCGGTCGACGACGCTCCGCGCCATCCCGGTCCACTTCGCGACGTCCGCTCGTGACGCAGGCCCGAAGGCGGCGAGGTAGCTACGGACGAGATCGGTCGCGGCGGCATCCCCGTCCGCGCCATGGGCGCCCAGCCAGCTCCGTGACGAGACGAAAGTCGTGCCGGCCGTGTGGGAGCGCCAGACGGACGACTCTGGGCCGTTGACGAGGCCTGCTGCGGCTGCGAGGCCGTACGCGAGTAGCCACGGTGAGCGCTCCTGGATGCGCAGCTTCGGGAGCTCGAGCTCGGCCAGGAGCTCGGGCCGCCTCCGGGGCGGCCCGGAGGCGAGCTCTGCAAGACGCACACCCAACTCCGCGAGATCGACCTGGTCGCCGAGGACGGTGCACTGGCGCTCGAGCTCGCGGAGCATGCTCGCGCGGTAGATCCCTCCGTACGCGAGGTAGTCGCGGGCGGTCACGAGGTGGAGCGTCCTCCTCATGAGCGTCGCCTTTACGACGCGGCGACGCGCGATCGCCCGCGTGAGAGCCTCCGGGGCGAACCCGTCAATGCGTGACCAGAGTCCGACGTACGGCGAAGGTGGCCACTGCGCCTGGAGTCCGGCCGTGCGCTCGACGGCCTTCGTCACCGAGATCCGGTGCCGGCGGAGCAGCAACTGGCGCGCGAGCGTCGCCCGGTTCAGCTCGCGAAGCGTGAGCGTGCGCGTGCGCACGCCGCGACGATAGTCAGGAGGCGCGACGTGCTTCGAGACCCGCGTGGAGCAGTTCGAGCCCTCGTTCGAAGGCCGCGCGGTTCGGCGTGCCTCGGAGCTCGGGAATCACGAGCGCGAAGAACATGCTCGACCTCCCACCAGTCGCGCGCGGGGTCGGGGAGCTCGAGCCGTCCGTACAGCTCCTTGCTCATCGCGTCCAGCAGGTCGTCCTTGTCGCGCGTGGCGATAGGGGTCCATCCGGCTGCGCGCGCGAGCGCGCATCGTCGACGGCGTCCCGATCGACGACCTGCTGCGAGCGAAGTACGGGTGGCAGAAGCGACTGCTGGATGTCGTGAATAGGAATGCAGCGGGCGGCTGCGTGACGATCGAGATCGCCGATTCATGAGCGTCAGCAGGCATTTCGTGGCGAGCGGCGAAGCGAGGACGTCCCGATGCGGATCCTGCTCGTCGTTCTCGTCCTCGCCTTCTCGGGGCTGCTGGCCGTCGACCTCGAGCCTGCGGCGACGTCGCGGGCGGCGGTCACGCAGCCCGAACGCGTCGCGACACCACGCCGTCCGGCCCCGCGAACGGTCGCTGTCGCGTTCGTCCGCAAGGGCTGGGTCGTCCGGGTCGAGCGCACCGTGCCGCGCGGAGCCCGCGAGGCGGAGATAGCCCTCCGCGAGCTGACGCAGGGTCCGACGAAAGCGGAGCGTCGCGCGGGCATCCGGACCGCGTTTCCCGAGCGGGCACGGCTGCGCTCGCTGCGCGGTGACCCGAGCACGTGGTACGCGAGCTTCTCCCGCGCGACGTTCGGAGCCGGATCGGCCGAGACGAAACGCATGCGCCTGTGGCAGATCGCGGCGACGCTCGCTCCGCACGGAGAGCGGGAGCAGGCGGTCGTGGCGGCGGAGGGCAGGTTCGTGACGACACTGAGGCTTGGCGTGCGACCCGGCGCCTGGCGTGCGGAGACGGGCGAGAACGACTACCCGTACACGACGCGTGGCGTGCAGCAGCGGCTCGCGGCTCTCGGCTACCTCGATCGTGGTGACGCGACGGGCGAGGCGAACTACCTCACCGAGCAGGCGCTGCTCGCGTTCCAGGGCTGGGAGGATCTCGACCGGACGGGAACCGTCACCGGACAGACGCAGCTGGCGCTCGTCCGGTCGCAACGGCCGAGGCCTGCTGCCCGCCGACCCGGACGTCGCCTCGAGATCTACCGCGACCTCGGCGTGCTCCTGATGGTCGAGGACGGCGAGGTCGTGCGAGCGGTGCACACGTCCACCGGAGTCGGCGGGATCACTCCGGTGGGCGACTTCAGCGTCTACACGAAGTCGCTCATGTCGTGGTCGGTGCCGTTCCGGGTCTGGATGCCCTACGCGGCGTACTTCCGCGGTGGGATCGCGACGCATCAGTCGCCGGACGTGCCGTCCTACCCGGCCTCGCACGGATGCGTGCGGCTGCCCGAGGGCGAAGCCGAGCGCGTCTACCGATTCGTCGAGATCGGTACTCCCGTCTCCGTCCGCTGAGCGTCGCTACGGTGGGCCGCCGATGGCCCGTCTCCCCGCGGTGTTCCTGGCCGTCGTCGCTCTCGTGCTTGTGGTCTCCAGCCCCTCGAGCGCGCGGCGCGTCGACGGAGCAGGCGAGTTCACGTTCTACCCCCAGGCCGGGATCCTCTGGCAGGACCTGTATCCGCACAACTTCGTCGATCTCGACCCCAGCCCGGGGGTCCGCGACTACGCGTGCGGCACGCAGACGTACGACGGGCACACAGGCATCGACTCGGACATCCGCAGCTTCCGCGAGATGGACCTCGGCGTTCCAGTCTTCGCCGCCCTCGACGGCCGGGTCATCTCGGTGCAGGACGGCGAGTACGACCGCAACTTCGGCGCCACCACGGCTCGGTTCGACAACCACGTGGTGGTCGAGCACGGGACTGGGCGCTTCACGATCTACGGGCACCTCCGCAAGGGGATCGAGCTGCGGCGAAGCGACCGCGTCGTCGCCGGACAGCAGATCGGCTGGACGGCCTCGAGCGGGAACTCCTCGTGGCCCCACCTCCACTTCACGTCGCAGGTCGCGAGCGAGATCCACGAGCCGTTCTCCGGAGCGTGCAACAAGCAACCGAGCGGCTGGGTGGAACAGGCGCCGATCCCGGAGGAGGCGTACCTCAAGGACTTCACGTTGAGCACGAAGCCGCTGAGTGGGAAGCGGGACCTTCCGTACGATCAGGCGGTTCGAACCGGAACGTTCACGCGCGGGACGAGCGTCTTCTACTCGCGTGTCGAGATCGGCGCGATCCTTCCGCCCGGCAGCGGCCAGCTCCGGATGCGGATCGTTCGACCCAACGGCTCGGTTGCCGGCGAGCTCACGATGACGGTGGTCGGCCGGCACGGACGCGGTCACTGGTGGTTCACCCATCGGGTGCGACTGAGCACTCTCGGGCGGTGGCAGATCGTCGTCGACTTCGACGGCAAGACGCTCGGCGAGGTGCCCATAGAGGTCGTCGGGAAGGCAAGTCTCGTGCGAAATCGTCCGCCGAATCCCATCGCGGTGACGCTTCGCCCGGAGAGTCCCTCGCCGCGCGGTGTCGTCGAGTGCCGGGTCGCGACCTCGCTCGCGACCGAGGACCCCGACCTCGACATCGTGCGCTACCGCTACCGGTGGACGGTCGACGGGAAGCTCGTGCGCGCGGTGCGCAGCGCAGCGCTCTCCGACGTCCTCCGGAAGGGCCTCGCGGTCACGGGGAAGCGCGTCGGCTGCTCGGTCACGCCGAGCGACGGACGGCTGTCGGGGCCGACGGCGAGCGCGCAGTCGACTGCGCGCTAGGCCTGTGCCTTCGACGCGGTGTGAGGCCCGTTGAAGACGACGAGGAGGACGAGCTTCTCGTAGCTCGAGAAGCGGTGGTCGTCGTGGGCGGCGACGAAGACGGCCTCGCCCTTCACGACCCGGCGTGATTCACCCTCGACCTCGAGGTCACCTTCGCCCTCGAGGACGACGTAGACCTCGTCGAAGGCGTGCGGCGTCTGCCGGTCGGGCGCGGGGGCGAGAAGGATGTACACGCCGATCTCGAGCCCGGGCGACTCGTGCACGACCTCGTACCCGCCTCCGGCGGCAGCGAGACGGGCTGACGTTGCGTCGACCTCGAACCCCTGCATCGGTCTCGACGCTACCAGCGAGTGCACGAAACCGGCCGTCGGGGCACTCTCGTAGAAGAGAAGGCACTACCGAACTGGGAGGTGGGTCGATGAGAGCGATGCTGGTCGCGGGCGTGGTCGCGCTCGTCCTGACGTCAGCGGGGCTGGCGAAGGACGGCGACAAGATCGTGCGCGGGACGTGCACGAAGGCGAGTACGTCGAAGTTGAAGCTCAGTGAGGAGAACGGCGGGATCGAGGTCGAGTTCGAGGTCGACCAGAACCGGAACGGCGTCCGCTGGACCGTCGTGCTCAGCCGGCCGTCCGGTGTCGTCGTGAGGACGACGCGCGTCACGCGTGCCCCGAGCGGCTCGTTCGAGCTCCGCCGCGTCGTGGCGAATCTGGCCGGGCCGGATCGGATCGTCGCACGCGCGACGAGTCCCTCGGGGGAGGTGTGCCGAGCGGCGGCGACGTTCTGACAGGCGCCCCGTCCGGCCGGGCAACCACGATCTCCGTGTGAGCGACGCGCCGTTCACCCCTACGGGGCTCGATGCGCTGCCGCCGGCGGAAGTCGCCCGCAAGGCCGAGAACGTCGGCGTGACGAAGGCGGGGATGTCCCGGTTCGACGTCTTCGTCCTCTCGGTGCTCGCCGGGGCATTCATCGCGCTCGGCGCGATCTTCGCGACGACGGTCACCGCGGGCGGGAGCGAGCTGCCGTATGGCGTAGTGCGCCTGCTCGCGGGGCTCGTGTTCACGCTCGGCCTCATCCTCGTCGTCGTGGCGGGCGCCGAGCTGTTCACGGGCAACAACCTCATCGTGATGGCGTGGGCGAGCCGGAGGGTGGCGACCGCGCAGCTGCTCGCGAACTGGACCATCGTGTTCCTCGGGAACTTCGTCGGGGCGTTTGCGACTGCCGTGCTCCTCTTCGTCTCGGAGCAGTACACCTTCGGCGCGGGGGCGGTCGGGCAGTCGATCCTCGCGATCGGGGTGACGAAGACGAGCCTCGGCTTCGGACAGGCGGTCGCGCTGGGGATGCTGTGCAACGCGCTCGTATGCCTCGCGGTGTGGCTGACCTACGGCGCGCGCACGACGACGGACAAGATCCTCGCGATCATCCTGCCGATCGCCGCGTTCGTGGCCGCGGGGTTCGAGCACTCGGTCGCAAACATGTACTTCATCTCGATCGCGCTGCTCGTGAAGTCGGACGACGACTTCGTAGCCACGCTCGATCCGCAGCCCGACCTCTCCGGGCTCACCGTCCAGTCCTTCCTCGTGGACAACCTGCTCCCGGTCACGATCGGGAACATCCTCGGCGGCGCCGTGCTGGTCGGCGCGGTGTACTGGCTCGTCTACCTGCGCCCGCGGCCAGCGGCAGACGGCTGATCAGCGCGCGAGCGAGAGCGTTACCAGCAGCGGCAGCACGATCCACACGCCGAGCGTGAGCGAGATTGCCACGACCGCGAAGCGCCGCGACTGATCCTTGGGCGGGCTGCCACAGTGCCCGATCGAGAGCCACAGCTCGCGCAGCGGTTCCGCGACCGACAGTCGGATCCTCCGGCTCGCGAGTGCCGCGCCGCGCAGGACGAACCACGAGATGAGAAACCCGATAGCGACGCCGATCGCTCCCGTCAGCACCGCGATCCACCACTCGCGCACGGTCCCGCTTGCCAGTCGCCAGATGGAGAGAGCCGCCGGGACGAGGATCGCGCCGATCACGAACGTCGGCACGCCGATCTCGCGCCCGCGCGTGATCTCGACGAGTGCCTGGGCGTCCGCGCGTGCCGAGCGCAGGAGCTCGCGCTCCCGCGAGTCGGGTGCGGACTCCATCTCGCGCATCCAGTAGAGGTTGCGCAGGTTCATCGACACCGTCTTCCCGTACGACACGACGACGTAGCGCGCGACGAGCTCGACGAGGTAGCGGATCGGCGTGCGCAGCGGGCCGAGCGCGCTGCCGGCCTGCGCCCCGTGGTGGCCGTGGCGCCGCAGGCTCTCGAGTGCGACCAGGACACGGCGATGGTCCTCCTCGAAGCGTTCGGGCCGGGCGAGCGACGACTCCCGGGCGAGCTCCCGCAGCATCTCGCGATCACGCGGGCCACGGACGTCGATCTCGTCGAGGAACGCCGCGATGGCCTCGTCGTCCGACCCCAGGAGCTGGAGGCGCTCGAGCGGGTTGTCGTAGGTCTCCTCGAGAGCGTCCTGTGACGGAGCGGACGGATCGTGCACGCGGGCGATCGTATCCGGCTCGCGGGCGAGGCTCCCGTGGCAGGATGGCTTCGCCGTGGAGACGATGCGCGCCATCCGCAAGCGCGAGTCCGCCCCCGGGCTCACGCTCGAGGAGGTGCCCGTACCGACACCAGGGCCGGACGAGGTGCTCGTGCGCATCGAGGCAGCGTCGATCTGCGGCACGGATCTCCACATTCAGCGCTGGGACCAGTGGTCGTCGGAGCGAGTCAAGCCGCCGCTCACGCTCGGTCACGAGCTCTGCGGGACGGTCGTCGCGGTCGGAAGTGCGGTGCGCGACGTCGCCGAAGGCGACTACGTGTCGGCGGAGAGCCACGTCACGTGCGGGGTCTGCTTCCACTGCCGCACCGGCAAGGCCCACATGTGCGAGCAGACGCGGATTCTCGGCGTCGATCGCGACGGAGGGTTCGCCGACTTCGCTGTCGTGCCGGCGTCCGTCGTCTGGCGCAACGACCGCTCGAAGCTGCCTCCGGAGATCGCCTGCCTGCAGGAGCCGTTCGGGAACGCCGTGTTCGCCACGTCGACGCAGGATCTCGCCGGCCGCGCCGTCGCGGTGCTCGGGTGTGGCCCCGTCGGGCTGTTCACGATCGCGATCGCGAAGGCGTTCGGCGCGGGGCGGCTGTTCGCTTCCGACCACGTGCCGTTCCGGATGGAGCTCGCGCAGCAGCTGGGCGCCGACGCCGTCGTGAACGTCGACGAGGTCGACGACGTGCCGGGGTGGTTCGTCGAGCGGAACGAGGGGATCGGCGTCGGCGTCGTCTTCGAGATGTCAGGAGCGCTGCGGGCGATCGAGGACGCCTTCTCGGTCGTGCGCCACGGCGGAAACGTCGTCCTCTTCGGGATCCCCGCCCGCCCGGCGACGATCGACGTCGCGGAGTCGCTCATCTTCAAGAACCTCACCGTGACCGCCGTCAACGGCCGCGAGATCTGGGAGACCTGGTACACCACGCGCTGGCTCCTCGAGCACGGCGTGGTCGACCTCCGCCCGCTGATCACCGCCGAGCTTCCGCTCGAGCGCTACGAGGAGGCGTTCGCGCTCCTCGAGTCAGGCGAGGCCTGCAAGATCGTCCTGCGACCGAACGGAGTCACGCCATGACCGTTTCGGACGGGTTCCGGGGTCTGACCCCGTACCTGACCTCGTACCTGACCCCCGGCCTCGCGTTCGGCGCATGACCGCGCTCGACGAACAGCTCGGCGCCGAGCTCGGCGCGCTTCGGGAAGCCCGCACGTACAAGCACTTCCTGACGCTGCAGTCGCCCCAAGGGCCTGTCGTGGAGATGGAGGGGCGCGGCGAGGTCATCGTCCTCTCGTCGAACAACTACCTCGGCCTCGCGGGCCATCCCGAGGTGATCCGCGCCGGGATCGAAGGGCTCGAGCGGTACGGAGCCGGGACCGCCTCGGTGCGCTTCATCTGCGGGACGTTCGAGCCGCATCTCGCGCTCGAGCGCAAGCTCGCGGAGATCTCGGGTACCGAGGCTGCGCTCACGTACGTCTCCTGCTGGAACGCCAACGAGGCATGCATCCCGAGTCTCACCGACGCGAGCACGGTGATCCTCACCGACGAGCTGAACCACGCGAGCCTCATCGATGCGATCCGACTGTCGCGTCCCGCGTCGAAGGTGATCTACCCGCACTCGGACATGGCCGCGCTGCGTGAGGGTCTCGCGGCCGCACCCCGCGAGGCGCGGAAGCTGATCGTCACCGACGGCGTGTTCTCGATGGAGGGCGACCTGGCGAAGCTGCCCGAGATCGTCGAGCTGGCACGCGCCTACGACGCGACCGTCATCGTCGACGACTCCCACGGCGTCGGCGTCCTCGGCGAGACCGGAAAGGGCACGGTCGAGCACTTCGGCCTCCTCGGCGAGGTCGACGTGATCACGGGAACGCTCGGCAAGGCGCTCGGCGGCGCGGCAGGCGGGTACGTCGCCGCGTCGGAGGAGATCTGCGACGTTCTCGCGCAGCGCTCACGACCCCAGCTCTTCTCGAATGCGCTTCCGCCGACGGTCGCCTGCAGCGCGCTGCGCGCGATCGAGCTGATGCTCGAGCAGCCGGAGCTCCTGACGAGGCTCCGTGAAAACACGCGCGACTTCCGCGCGATGCTCGCCGAGGTGGGCTACGCGCCTCTCGACGGTGAGGCGGCGATCGTCCCGATCATCATCGGCGAGACTGCCGACGCCATGGCGATGTCGGCGCGTCTCCTCGACGACGGCGTCTTCGTCACCGGCTTCGGCTTCCCGGTGGTGCCGGAGGGGACAGCTCGGATCCGCGTTCAGATGTCCGCGGCACTCGAGCGTGAGCACCTCGAGCGCGCAATCGCGGCGTTCGAGCGCGCTCGTCCGTCATCGAGCTAGCGCAAGGACTTCTTCGCCGCGGCGCGAATACCGGCGCCATGGCAGTCAACATCATCGGTCTCGGCCTGCTCGTCGCGGCCGTCATCTTCATGATCATGGGAGGACTCGTCGGTTGGATCATCGGCGTGATCTGCCTGATCGGTGGAGTTGGCGCCCTGTTCATGACGTGGCAGCGCAGCAGACGCGCAGCGACCTAAGCGCAAGATTCCGCTCCATCGAGCCAGCCCGATCGGGGGACGAGGACTGGCGTCCGTCCCGCGAAGATGCGGCCATGGACAAGCTGCCTCTGAACATCGTCGGCCTGGGTCTCATCATCGCCGGGATCCTGTTCGCCTACTTCCTGAACTTCGTCGGGATCATCATGGGCCTGATCATGGTCATCGGCGGGATCGTGGCCCTCTGGATGACCTATCGCCGGAAGAAGTACCCGGCCTCGACGTAGTCGCTCTACCGTGTGAACACGTAGTCGTTCGCCTTTGCCTGCGCGTGGCAGCCCTGGCACAGCTGCTGTGAGTAGTCGAGGCGGCCGTAGCGTGTGCCGGACAGCTGGTACTCGTCGTACCGCCAGCGCCCGTTCGTCTTCCGCATCACTGCGACCTGGAAGGGCATGCCCTTGCGTCCGGCCGGCTGGATCGTCTTGACGATCACCGTCCCGTTCGGGTAGCGGCTGGCTCCCTTTTTCTTGCTCGCGTAGACGTTCTTCACGCCCGGATGGGCGCGCGACAGGGAACCGGTGCTCGTGAACGGCTTCTTGTTGAGACGCGTCCACTTCGCGTACCCGTCGGTGTACGAAGGCAGCCCGCTCGCAGACGTGCTCGCGACGGCAACGACCGCGCCCGCTGCGAGTGCGACCACGCCGACAAGGGCGAGAATGCGCGCACGCATGCCACGAGTGTGCCTCATCCGCGCCGGTGAGATGTGAACCGAGCCTTGCGCAACACGGCACGAGGCCGCAAGACTCTCCAGGCTGGAGGTACCGGGTGAGCTCTGAGATCGCGACCAGTATCCCGAGGGAAGAGCGGCAAGCGCGTCCGGCGCGGCGCTCACGGCGACTGCTCGGTGTGCAACTCCTCGGCCCGCTGACCGTCCTCGCCGGCCTCGTCTGGGCGGTGGCCCAGCCGTATCGCATCGTCGTCCTCGATCGCGCCGGGCAAGGGTTGTGGGACTACGTCTTCCAGGCGCCGCTGCTCGTGGTCGTCGTGGGGCTGGTCTTCGCGTTCCTCGTCGCGCCGGGCCTCGTGGAGGATCTCGAGGCCGAGGAGAGACATGGTTCCGCGCGCTGAGAGCGCCCACTGGCTCGCCGGGGCGGTCGCGCTGTTCGTCGGCCTCCTGCTCGTCTCCGAGCTCCTCGTCGGGCCGGAGGTCTTCCGCCGGCGCCGCTGGAGGGCGTACCTGTTCCCGGCGGTGGTCATCGCCTCGAGCGTCTTCCTCTGGGTCATCACGATCTTCTCGACGTTCTCGACGATGCACCTGCTCGCGCACGCGGTGTGGGCGCAGGCCGCGCTGCTCGCCGGCGCCGTTCAGCTCGCCGTCGTGCGCGGGAAGCTCGCGAGCCCGTCGTGGTCGCTCGTCCCCGGGATCGCACTACTCGTCTCCGGGATCGCCTTCCTCGTGCACGAGCAGAACGACTGGCTCTACGCGCGGTCGTCGTTCCTCCATCACGCGATCGGCTGGATGCTCGTCTTCGCATCGCTCTTCCCGCTCGGTCAGGCGGTGCGTCCGCGTCAGCTGGTCTGGCGGGCTGGGTTCGCGCTCACGTTCGTGCTCCTCGCCGTGCTGCTCTTCGCAGATCGTGACGCAGCGCCGATCTTCGGCCGGTACGGAGTCGGAGGAGGCCCGTGACGCGCGCCGTCCTCGCCGCGTTCGTAGTGGCGCTCCTCGTGCCGGGGTCGGCCCTGGCACACGTGACGCTCGAGGACGCCGAGCCGGCGACACAGTCCCGTCTCGACACGCCGCCGGCGGAGATACGGCTCCGCTTCAACCAGCCGGTCACGACCACGTTGAACGCGATCCAGGTTCTCGCTCCCGACGGGACGCTTCTGTCGGGCGTCGCCAGGACGGAGGACGGGGGGCACGTGGTCGTCGCACCGGTTTCGCGCATCGTGTCCGGCCAGGGATACACCGTGCGCTGGCGCGTCATAGGGGACGACGGCCACTCGCCCGCCGGTGTGTACACGTTCGGCGTCGGCATCGCTGCACCGCCGCCCACCGAGGCTGTCGGCGCATCGGGAACGACCTGGCGCGACGACGCCGCTCGGTGGGCGCTCTTCGCTGCGCTCGCCCTCCTCATCGGCCCGCTCGTCGTCCGCCTGCTGATCCTCCGCGGCCCGGTTCCGGCGCGACTCGAGCGTGGGTTCCACGTGGTCTCCGTCGTCGCCGCCTTCCTCGTCATCGACGTCGGGATCGCCGCATTCGTCCTCCGGGCGTCGAATGCCCTTCAGCTCCCGGTCGCCGACCTCCCGTACGGAGACCTCCAGCCGTTCGCGGAGAAGACACGCTTCGGCGTCGCGTTCCTCGTGATGACGGTGGGCTTCGGTGTGGTCGCCGCGCTGCTCCTCGTGGGGTGGGTGCTCGATCGCTTCGAGCTGCGGTGGCCGGCGCTCGCGATCTCTCTCGGCCTCGGCGGCGGCCTCTCGCTCTCGGGGCACCAGGCGACCGAGCCGAACGCGAGCGAGCTCGCCCAGCTCGCCGACTGGGTGCACCTGGTGGCTGCCTCGGTCTGGGTTGGCGGTCTCACCGCGCTCGCGTTCCTCGTCTGGCCTCTCGCACCCGAGCTTCGGCGAGCCGCCTTCCTCGGCTTCGCGCGGCTCGCCGTCGTGCTCGTCGGTGCGATGGTGCTCGCCGGGGCGTATCTCGCGCTCGTCCGGCTGCCCGCGCTCGACGATCTCTGGACGACGCACTACGGACGCTTTCTCCTCCTGAAGCTCGCGATCGTCGCGCTCGCGCTCACATGGGGCGCACTGCACCACTTCCTCGTCCGGCCACAGATCGAAGCGGGCCGCGATCCCTCCGTGCGGCGAAGCCTCGTCGGCGAGGCGATCGTCGCGCTCACGGTGCTTCTGGCCGCTGCGATCCTCACGAACGTCGCGCCGCCGCCTGTGGAGTCGGACGTCGCGACGACAGCACGCTCCGCGCGGTAGAACCACCGGCGTGAGCCACGCCCACGATCATGGCCGCGTCCGGAGCAGGCGCGCGCTCGCGATCGCACTCGCCCTCACGGCGACGTACACGCTCGTCGAGGTCGTCGGTGGGGTCGTCGCGGGGAGCCTTGCTCTGCTCGCCGATGCCGTCCACATGCTCTCCGACAACGTGGCGCTGGCACTTGCGCTCGTCGCAGCCTGGCTCGCGGCGAAGCCCGCGACCTCGGAGCGGACGTTCGGCTTCAAGCGCGCTGAGGTCCTGGCCGCCCTCGCGAACGGCGTGCTGCTCGTCGCGCTCGCGATCTGGATCTTCGTCGAGGCGGGGATGCGCCTCCGCGATCCCGGCGAGCCGCTCGGCGGCTGGATGCTCGCGATCGCGCTCGTCGGCTTGACGGTGAATCTCGCGGCCGGCGCGGTCCTCGCGCGGGCGCGCGACCACAGCCTCAACGTCGAGGCGGCGTTTCGGCATGTCTTCGCCGACCTCCTCGGCTCGCTCGGCGTCGCAGTGGCGGGCGTCGTCATCCTCACAACGGGGTGGGTCGAGGCCGACCCGCTCGTGAGCATTCTCATCGGGCTGCTCGTCCTCGCGAGCACGTGGACGATCCTCCGCGACTCCACCGCGATCCTCCTCGAGTCGACGCCGCGCGACATCGATGCCGACGCGCTCGGCCGCCGACTCGCCGCTGCGCCCGGGGTCGTCGAGGTGCACGACCTGCACGTCTGGACGATCACCTCCGGCTTTCCCGCGCTTTCCGCACACGTACTCGTGCGCCCTGGTGAGGACTGCCACGGACGCCGCCGCGAGCTCGAGCGCCTGCTCCACGACGAGTTCGCGATCGAGCACACGACGCTCCAGGTCGACCACGCGACCGACCCGGGACTCGTGGAGATCGGCCGCTTCTAGACGATCAGCACGGCGGCGCCGCGGAGCCGACCGCCACGCAGGCGATCGAGTGCATCGTTCGCCTCTTCGAGCCGGAACGTCTCGACCTCGGTTCTGACCGGGATCGTCGGAGCAAGTGCGAGGAACTCCTCACCGTCCGCGCGGGTGAGGTTGGCGACCGAGCGCACGACACGCTCCCCCCAGAGCAACTCGTAGGCGAAGGCCGGGATGTCGCTCATGTGGATTCCGGCGCAGACGACGGAGCCCCCCTTGCGGACGTGGCCGAGCGCCGCCGGCACGAGCGCGCCGACGGGCGCGAACACGATCACGGCGTCGAGCTCGTCGGGCGGGCCTGCGAGTGCGTCGCCGGCCCATTCCGCTCCGAGCGAGCGCGCGAACGCCTGCGCCTGCTCGTCGCCCGCACGCGTGCCCGCGAAAACGCGTCGTCCCTGAGCGACCGCGACCTGGCAGACGATGTGCGCCGACGCTCCGAACCCGTACAGACCGATCCGCTCCGCGTCGCCTGCGAGCCGGAGTGACCGGTACCCGATGAGCCCTGCGCACAAGAGGGGTGCGGCCTGCTCGTCGGGGTAGTGCTCCGAGATCGGGAAGCAGTAGCGCTCGTCGGCCACGGCGAGCGCGGCGTAGCCGCCGTCGAGGTCGTAGCCGGTGAAACGGGCGCGCTCGCAGAGGTTCTCCGCTCCGGTCAGGCAGAAGCGGCACGCGCCGCACGTCCATCCGAGCCACGGGACGCCCACCCGGGCGCCTTCTGCGAAGCGCTCGGACGCGTGCACGACCTCGCCGACGATCTGATGCCCGAGGACGAGCGGGAGCTTCGGGTGGGGAAGCTCCCCGTCGACGACGTGCAGGTCGGTTCGGCAGACGCCGCAGGCGCGGACGCGGAGCAGCACCTCGCCGTCGGACGGATCGGGATCGGGGAGCTCGGCCGGGCGCAGCGGTGTTCGCGGCGCGTCGAGCACCATCGCGCGCATGCGTGCAAGCTACCGCGGATGGCGGGAGCGTCGATCGTGCTCCGGCGTCTTCGCGCCGAGGAGCTCGGGCAGGTGGCCGAGATCGACCGCACCGAGCGGATCGACGCGATCTATCTCCAGGACGGATCCGCGCTCGTGATCCGCGAAGGCGACTTCAGCGCGCCGCCGTGGTTTCGAGAAGGCGAGGGGGAGCACTCGGTCGCAGCCCAGCGTGCCGAGCTCGAGGCGTGGATGAACGACGGTGCCGCCGTGCTCGGCGCTTTCGAGGGCGAGCGGCTCGTCGGTGTCGGTGTCGTCGTCACGACCACACGGCCGGGGATGGCGCAGCTCGCGTTCCTCCACGTGACGGACGGCCGGCGGGCACGCGGCATCGGCGGCCTGCTGTCGGACGAGCTCGAGCGCATCGCCCGTGACGCCGGCGCGGCGTCGATCGTGGTCTCGGCTACGCCGTCCGTGAACACCGTCGACTTCTATCGCCACCGCGGCTACGAGCCGATGGCCGAGCCTCTTCCCGAGCTGTTCGAGGTCGAGCCCGAGGACGTCCACCTGCGGAAGGATCTCTAGAGCGTCAGCTCCGCGCGCACGGTTCCGGCGCGCTCGTGGCGTGCGACCACGCCGATGCGGTCTCCCGGCGTCGCCTCCACCACCCACTCGACGAAGGTCCGCTCTGCCGTCGAGTGGTCGGTTCCCCACCACGTGACCTGCCTGCGCTCGACTCGTCCCGCGAGCTGGCCGGCCTCCTCGCGCTGCTTGCCGGTCGCGAGGCTTGCGCCCTCCGGCAGATCGAGCTCGACCTCGATCGGGCGCACGGCCCGTCGCTCGAGAGCCTTCTCCGTGACGTTCGTCGGCAGCCAGCCGGCGTTCTCGAGGACGAGCCGTAGGCGGAACGCACCGTCGGCCACCGGCTCGGCCTCGAACGAGCGCACCTCGAGGCGCGGCGAGACGAGTGCGAGATAGGCGGCGAAGTCGGCGTGCGGCCTCACCTCCGCTTCGAGCTGTGAGAGCGGCGGGTTGAACCAGAAGCGCACGAGATCCCAGCCGCCGAGCTCGACCGGCCCGAGCTGTGGATGCTCGAACGGGTACCAGTCGACATAGCCCTCGCCGAGCTCGTCGGCGACCTTCAGCACCGCCAGCTCGTCCTCGGGAGAGTGCTCGCGCAGCCAGTCGATGAAGTGGTAGTTCTCGATCCCGGCCCGGCGCTGCGGGCTCCAGAACTCGGTCACCCACGCGTACGCGCCGAGGTGGTCGTAGATCCAGTCGACGTCGCCGCCCTTGATGACCATCTTCGGGTGGTACTTGAAGTCGTGGAAGATCGAGATCGACGGGTAGCCGGTGAGCCGGGTCGCCTCCTCGCCGATGAGCTTGAACGCCCGAAGGTCGGGAACCGGAAAGTCGTCGTCCGGGTGGCCCGACCACGGGCGCAGGTGGACGCCCGAGAAGGTGTGGTAGCCGACGTACGAGGTGATGTTCTTGCGGGCCACTATGGCCTCGACGAGCGCGCGCACCTCGGGCTCGGACGTCGGAAATGGCCCGGCGCCCTGCTGCTCTGCCTCGGGCGCCCAGTCGGCGGGCCAGTTGCGGTTGAGGTCGAGGCCTTCGAGCGGCGGCGCGATCGGGACCGTCACGCCGTCCCAGTTCTCGATCGTTCCCTCGGGCAGCACGCGGTAGAAGTCGCCCTCGATGTCGTCGGGCGCACGCGCGATCAGCGCGCGCGGATCGTCGGGATGCGCCTTCCAGGAGCCGTTCGGATCCTTCAGCCGCATGAAGAGGACGCGGCCGTCGCCGTCCACGTCCTCGCGGTGCAGGCCGTCCTGGCGCTCGTCGCGGGGGTACGGGCGCACGCTCGAGCGGCGGAAGCGACCGTCGGCGAGGCCCGCCTCGGCGCCGTCGGGGTTGACGCGCGGGACGACGTAGAACGTGCGTGTGTCGACGGCGTGGCGGATGCGCGCGTCGTCGGAGTGGAGGAGGTGGTCGATGAGATTCAGCGCGGCTGTCGTGCCCGTGAACTCCATCGCGTGGATCTGCGCGTGGACGAACACCGCCGGCTTCTCGTCGTGCGGCCCGGTCTCCGCGTTCGTGACGGTGGCGAGCCAGATGTCGCGGCCCTCGTAGGACGTGCCGATCGACCCGAAGGAGAAGAGCGCGGGATGCTCCGCCGCCCACGCCTCGAGCGTCTCGGTCAGCTCGGCGTAGGTGTAGAAGCGGTCGAAGCGGACGCGCATCGCGCGCGAGCCTAGCTCAGCGGGCGCGCAGGATCAGCCGCCATGCGTCGGGCGTGATCGGTGTGACGCCGTCCCATGCGCCGAGGGCCGCGACGTCGGTGAATCCGGCCTCGCCCAGCATCTCGACCCACTCCTTCGCGGAGTAGACGTGGAGCACGTAGGGGCGCTCGACTCGCTCGCCGGTGGGAGAGACGATGACGCGGTAGGTGTCGATCGTGCCGGCCGCCCAGTCGGGAGTCCGCTCCTCGAGGTAGAGCGAGCCGTCGGGGAGCCGATCCCACGTTCGCCGGGCGAAGGGTTGGGCGAAGCGCGCGAAGCCGTCGCGGTGCGCGGTCTCGACGATCAGCGCACCGCCTGGTCGGAGCACGCGGAGGAACTCCCGGAGGACGCCGGTATCGCCTTCGCGTCCGAGGTAGCCGAGCGACGAGAAGAGGTTGAAGACGGCGTCGAAGCTCGTGTCGTCGAAGGGCAGCTCGCGGTAGTCCCCCCGGACGAAGCGCGGCCACTCCGCGGTGCCACGACGTCGCTCGGCCTCGGCGAGGAGTGTCTCGGAGCGATCGAGTCCCGTCACGCGGTATCCCTCCGCCGCCAGGACGACCGCGTGTCGACCGAAGCCGGTCGGGCAGTCGAGGATCTCCGCTCCAGGCTCGATCTCGGCGAGTGCGGCGGCAGCGAGTGCCTCGGCTCGCGTGCGTTCGAGATCGACCGACGGGAGGTACGTCTGGAGATACGTCTCGTCGAAGACCGAGTCCCACGAGCCCATGTCGGGCAGACTCCGCTCCAATGCGCGACCTCCTCGACTACCGCTCGGAGTTTCCGATCCTCAAGCATACGACGTACCTCGCGAGCCACACGCTCGGGCCGATGCCGCGCCGTGTACCGCAGCTGCTCGCGGAGTTCGCGCGTATGTGGGAGGAGCGCGGCATCCGCGCGTGGGCCGAAGGCTGGTGGGAGACACCCATGCGCGTGGGCGACCAGATCGGGCGGATCGTGGGGGCTCCGCCCGGGTCGGTGGTGATGCAGCAGAACGTCGCGATCGCGGAAGCGATCGCACTCTCGTGCTTTCGGCCGGTCGATTCCGGGCGCAACCGTGTCGTCTACGAGCGCGCGAACTTCCCGTCGGTGCGCTACCTGTACGAGGCGCAGCCCGATCTCGAGGTCGTCGTCTGCGAGTCCGACCAGGAGGTCGTCGAGCGCATCGACGAGCGGACGCTCCTCGTCCCGATCAGCCATGTCCTGTTCAAGGAGTCGGAGATCCAGGACGTCGCGCCGATCGTCCGTCGCGCACACGAGGTCGGCGCGCGCGTGATCCTCGACTGCTACCAGTCGGCCGGGATCGTTCCCGTCGACCTCACCGCCCTCGCGGTCGACTTCGCCGTCGGCGGGTCCGTGAAGTGGCTCTGCGGAGGCCCGGCGAACGGGTGGCTGTACGTGCGGCCCGACCTCGCGGAGTGCCTCCACCCGACCTTCACCGGCTGGCAGGCCCACGAGCGGCCGTTCGCATTCGAGGAGAAGATGGAGTACTCGAGTGCGGGCTCGGCGCGGTTCCTGACCGGGACGCCGATTCCTGCTGCGCACATGGCCGGGACTGCAGGCTACGACCTGATCGAGGAGATCGGGGTCGCTCGCATCCGCGAGAACTCGCTCCGTCAGACGGCGCTGCTGATCGAGCTCGCCGACCGTGCGGCCATCGACGTCTACAGCGTGCGTGAAGCCGAACGCAGGGGTGGCGCGGTGATCCTCGCGGTGCCCGAGGGTGCCGCGGTCTACGCGGAGCTCGAGTCGCGCGGTGTCCTCGGCGACTTCCGCCCGGGCGCCGGGATCCGCCTCGGCCCGCACTTCTTCACGACCAACGACGAGATCCGACTCGCGGTCGACCAGATCGTCGAGATCGTCGAGACGGGCGCCTACGAGCACCACATCGGCGCGATCGCACAGCACTGACGTCGGCGACGGCTGCCGGCGACCCGTGTCTCATCTGACGCTCCGTCGCTCTTTACAGTGCCTGGCACTGTAAGTGCGAAGAAACGGTGCCGAGTTGTCCACAGGGTCCGAGAGCCGTACGATCCGCTGCGATGTCCCTGCAAACGAGCGAGAAGTTCCTCCACCGGATCGTCTCGACCGTCGCGTCGACGCTCGAGCTCTCGGAGGTGCTGGCCGCCGTCGTCCGCCTGATGTCGACCGCCAGTGGCGTCCACGGATGCTTCGTCTATCTCATCGAGGACGACCAGCTCGTGATGCGCGCGGCGTCGCCGCCGTACGAGAAGCAGGCCGGCAAGGTCGCGTTCGACCGTGGGGAGAGCCTTGCGTGGTGGGCGATCGAGAACGGCGAGCCGGCGTTCATCCGCGACAACGCGCTCGCCGACCCGCGCGTCAAGTACGTGCCCGAGCTCGAGGAGGAGCGCTACCAGTCGCTCCTGGCGATGCCGATCGTCGGGCGCGGCGGAGAGGCGATCGGCGCGATCACCGCGCATACCGAGGCCCCACGCGAGTTCACCGACGACGAGGTCGACTTCCTCGTCACCTCCGCGTCGCTCGTCGCGAGCGCGATAGAGAACGCGCGCCTGTACGAGGAGACGCGCCTGCGCGTGGTCGAGCTCGAGCAGCTCACCGAGCTCGCCGAGGCGATCGCCCGGGCGGACGGGCTCGACGAGCTCCTCGGGGCCGTCGTCCGCGATGCACGGCCGCTGCTCGGGGCACGCGCTTGCCACGTGTACCTCCTCGAGCCAGCGCGTGAGGAGCTCGACCGCGTCGCGAGCGATCCCGAGCCGGGGAGCGCGCGACAGACGCTCGGCCTCGCGGAGCTCGGCCCGGAGCTCGCACGCGGCGGCCGCAGCACGCGCCTCGCGATCCCGCTCGTTGCGGCCGGCGAGCTCATCGGGCTCCTCGTCGCCGAGGGGAGCACGCGCGTCGAGCTCGGCCGCGCCGTCGCGAGCCAGGTCGCGGTCGGCATCAAGAAGGTGCAGGTCATCGAGCAGCTCACCGAGAAGAACCTGATCAAGGACTTCTTCGAGGAGCTCGCCGGCGGGCGATCACGCGGGGATCTCGAGGGTCGAGCGGCGCGGCTCGGATGCGACCTCGACCAGCCGCACGTCGTCCTGATCGCCGAGCCATGGAGCGACGCTCTCGCACGCGCGCTCCGCGCAGCGGCGCCGGGCTCGCTCTTCGACCACCGCGAGGACTCGCTGCGCGCGCTCGTGCGGCTGACGTCGCCCTCGAGCACGCCCTTCGTCGAGCGGCTGCGTCGGCTCCACGGCGAGCTCGACGAGCCGGTTGCGGTCGGCGTTTCGAGCGTCTGCGTCGGCGAGATCGCCTTTGCAGACGGCTTCGCCGAGGCGCAGCAGGCGCTCATCGGCACCGTCGCCCTCGCCGGCAAGCGAACCGTGCTCGCGTACGACGATCTCGGCGCGTACAAGTACCTCCTGCGCGTCGCAGTGGACGGTGGGATCCGCGACGCGACGGTCGACGCAGTGGGCAAGCTCGCCGAGTACGACGCGCAGCGCGGATCGCAGCTCCTCGCGACACTCGAGGAGTTCCTTCGCCGGCACGGCTCGATCAGCGCGACGTCGGAGGCGCTCTACGTACATCCGAACACACTCCGCCAGCGCTTGCGGCGCATCGGCGAGCTCTCGGGACTCGATCTTCGCCGCGACGACTGGCTCGCGATCGAGATCGCGGTCAAGATGGTCAAGCTCCAGCAGGCGTTGGGGTCGGCGAAACAGCACACATAGAGCCCGCGAAGGTGTGGGATTCCCACCTTCACGCGAGCGTGCCCGGCTGGTAGGGCTACGCCACCGACGTCAGAGGAGGAGTTCGAATGGGTGGGAGCGCAGCCACGGCCGACGCCGTCTGGCAGGACATGCAGGAGCGCGGGATCGAGTTCGTGTTCGCGCAGTTCGTCGACATGTACGCGCGACCGAGCGCGAAGCTCGTGCCCGTGGGCTCGCGCGACGCATTCGACGGCCTGCTGGAGGACGGGGCGGGTTTCGCCGGGTTCGCTGCGGGCGAGATCGGCCAGCAGCCGAGCGATCCCGACATAGCGGCCATCCCGGACCTCGCGAGCTATACGCCCGTCCCCTGGCAGTCGAACCTCGCGCGCTTCGCGTGCGACGTGACGGTGGAGGGCGAGGAGTGGCCGTACTGTCCGCGCACGATCCTGCGGCGCACGATCACACGTGCGAAGGAGAAGGGCTTCGAGTTCCGCATGGGCCTCGAACTCGAGTACTTCCTCGTGACGGTGCGTGAGGACGGCTCGATCGAGATCGCCGACAAGTACGACACCCTCGAGAAGCCCTGCTACGACATGGCCGGCCTCACGCGCCGATACGACTTCCTGACCACGGTCTCGCGCTACTGCAACGAGCTCGGCTGGGGCAACTACGCGAACGACCACGAGGACGCCAACGGCCAGTTCGAGCAGAACTTCACCTACGACGACGCGCTCGTCTCGTGCGACCGTGCGATCTTCTTCCGCTACATGGTGCACACGTTGGCGGAGCAGAACGCGATGATCGCGACGTTCATGCCCAAGCCGTTCACCCACCTGACGGGGAACGGCTGCCACTTCCACATGTCGCTCTGGGACGGCGACACGAACCTCTTTCTCGACGAGTCGGATCCGCGCGGGCTCGGCCTCTCGGAGACTGGGTACAAGTTCATCGGTGGCCTGCGGGCTCACGCGCGCGCGTACTCCGGGGTCACCGCGCCGACCGTCAACTCGTACAAGCGCCTCAAGATGGGCTCGACGGCGAGCGGCGCGACGTGGTCGCCGGTATGGATCTCGTACGGCTACAACAACCGCACGCAGATGCTCCGCATCCCGGGGCCGGGCAGGATCGAGGATCGCACGATCGACGGCTCGTGCAACCCGTACCTCGCGGCGGCGGCAGTGCTCGCAGCGGGGCTGGACGGGATCGAGAACGGGCTCGACGCAGGCGAGCCGAACGCGGAGAACCTGTACACCATCCCGGAGGCCGAGCTTCGCTCACGAGGCCTCGAGTCGCTGCCCGCGAACCTGCTCGAGGCGATCGGCGAGCTCGAAAGCGACGGCGTGCTTCGCGCCGCGCTCGGCCGGGGTCGTGACGAGGACTACGTCGACTACTTCGCGCGCGTGAAGCGAGACGAGTGGTTCCGGTACCACGAGCAGGTCACGCCCTGGGAGATCCGGGAGTACCTCACGCGGTTCTAGACGTGTGGACTATCTCCATACTGATCGACGAAAGAGCGTGAGATTGGGCACTCGCATGTGGAGATACTGACCATATGTGCGGAATCGTCGGACTGTTTGCGAAGTCGCCCGAGATCGAGGCCGATCTCGGGCGTCACCTCGCTGCGATGCTCGTGCAGATGTCCAGCCGGGGGCCCGACTCGGCGGGCGTGGCGGTCTATCGCAACCCGGTTCCGAGTGGCTCGAGCAAGCTGACCCTCTACTCGTCGGATTCGACCGAGCGGTGGGGCGCGGTGCGCGACGGGCTCTGCGACGCGTTCGGAACGTGCGCGGAGCCGGCCGTGCGCGCGAGTCACGCGGTGTTCGTCGTCGACGCGGACGCGTCGGACGCCGAGCGCTGGGTTCGTGTGAGCCGTCCCGACCTGCGCGTCATGAGCGCCGGGCAGGTGATCGAGATCTACAAGGAGGTCGGCCTGCCCGAAAAGTTCGTGAAGGCGTTTGCCCTCGAGGACTTGCAGGGCACCCATGCGCTCGGGCATACCCGGATGGCGACCGAGAGCCGTGTCACGACGGAGGGCTCACACCCGTTCTCGACCGGCTTCGACCTGTGCCTCGTCCACAACGGCTCGCTGTCGAACCACAATCGGCTGCGCGAGTCGTTGCGGCGCGAGGGCATCGAGTTCCAGACCGAGAACGACACCGAGGTCGCGGCTGGGTATCTCGCCTGGCGGCTCCGGGAGGGCGCCTCCCTCGAGCAGGCGCTCGACGGTTGTCTCGAGGACCTCGACGGCTTCTACACGTTTGCGGTCGGGACGGCCGACGGCTTCGCCGTGTTGCGCGACCCGATCGCGTGCAAGCCCGCAGTCCTCGCGGAGACGGACGAGTGGGTCGCGATGTCGTCCGAGTGGCGCTCGATCGCCGTCCTGCCTGGCGCCGCGGAGGCCGAAGCCTGGGAGCCGGAGCCTGGCGTGGTCTACGCGTGGGAGAAGGCGCTCGTCTGATGGCTGCGGTCGCAGAGCGCGCGCAGGCCGCCGTCGAGGTCGTCGACCTCGCGACGACCCCGCTCCGCGAGCTGAACCAGCGGCTGCACGACCTCGCGGGAGGCGCGCCCGGTCCGCGGCATTGGCGCATCGTCAACCCGAGCGGAGCCCACGCGGTTGCGTGCGGCCTCGACGCCGAGATCGAGGTCGAGATCGACGGGCACGTGGGCTACTACTGCGCGGGCATGAACAAGCTGGCGACCGTGCGCGTGCACGGCAACGCGAGCACCGGGATCGCCGAGAACATGATGTCCGGCCGCGTCGAAGTGGACGGGAACGTGAGTCAGTCCGCGGGCGCCACGGGGCGGGGTGGGCTTCTCGTCGTTCGCGGCAACGCCTCGTCGCGCTGCGGGATCTCCATGAAGGGGATCGACATCGTCGTCGGCGGCTCGGTGGGGCACATGAGCGCCTTCATGGCCCAGACGGGCTGTCTCGTCGTGTGCGGGGACGCGGGCGAAGCGCTCGGCGACTCGATCTACGAGGCACGGCTCTACGTGCGCGGGTCGGTCGCGAGCCTCGGTGCCGACTGCGTCGAGAAGGAGCTGCGCGACGAGCACGTCGCGCAGCTGCGCGGCCTGCTCGCCGCCGCGGGCGTGGATGCCGACCCGGCCGACTTTCGCCGGTACGGCTCGGCGCGCCAGCTCTACACCTTCAAGGTCGACAACGCGGCGGCGTACTGATGTCCGGAACTGACAGGGAAGGGGTCAGACCCCGCGCCCGTAGGGGCTCAACCACGGGGACAGCCTGATGTCCGCTACGGACACCCCAGGGGTCAGACCCTACGGGTCTGACCCCGGTGCGGCGCAGCGGCCGTGGAACCTCCGCGAGTCGTACCTCTACGACCGCACAGTCATCGCCGAGATCCAGCGAGCCGCGACGGAGGGGATCTACGACATCCGCGGCTTCGGGGCGAAGCGGCGCCTGCCGCACTTCGACGACCTCCTCTTCCTCGGCGCATCGATCTCTCGCTACCCGCTCGAGGGCTACCGCGAGCGGTGCGCGACGGACGTCACGCTCGGAACGCGCTTCGCGAAGAAGCCGCTCGAGCTGAAGATTCCGATCACCATCGCCGGGATGAGCTTCGGCGCGCTCTCGGCGCCGGCGAAGGAGGCACTCGGGCGCGGCGCGTCCGAGGTCGGCACCTCGACGACGACCGGCGACGGCGGCATGACGCCGGAAGAGCGCGAGCACTCGAAGCTCCTCGTGTACCAGCTGCTGCCGTCCCGCTACGGGATGAATCCCGACGATCTCCGCCGCGCCGACGCGATCGAGGTCGTCGTCGGCCAGGGGGCGAAGCCCGGCGGCGGGGGAATGCTCCTCGGCCACAAGATCTCCGACCGCGTCGCCGAGATGCGCTCGCTCCCGAAAGGGATCGACCAGCGCTCCGCCTCGCGCCACCCCGACTGGACCGGCCCGGACGACCTCGAGATCAAGATTCACGAGCTCCGTGAGATCACCGACTGGGAGAAGCCGATCTTCGTCAAGGTCGGTGCGACGCGAACGTACTACGACGTGCAGCTCGCGGTGAAGGCCGGCGCCGACGTGATCGTCGTCGACGGCATGCAGGGCGGGACCGCTGCGACGCAGGACGTCTTCATCGAGCACGTCGGCATCCCGACACTGCCCGCGACCCGCATCGCGGCCGACGCGTTGCAGGAGCTCGGGATGCACCGCCAGGTGCAGCTGATCGTCTCCGGCGGAATCCGGAGCGGCGCAGACGTCGCGAAGGCTCTCGCGCTCGGCGCCGACGCGGTGTCGATCGGCACCGCCGCGCTCGTCGCGATGGGCGACAACGCTCCCGAGCACGACGAGGCCTACCGCGAGCTCGGCAGCGCCGCCGGGTTCTACGACGACTGGCAGGCGGGTCGGGACCCGACCGGCATCTCGACCCAGGACGACGATCTCGCCGCGCGTTTCGACCCTGTGCTCGGAGGACGCAGGATCGCGAACTACCTCCGTGTCCTCACGCTCGAGACGCAGACGCTCGCCCGCGCGTGCGGCAAGTCCCACGTGCACAACCTCGAGCCGGAGGACCTCGTCGCGCTCACGGTCGAGGCGGCGGCGATGGCCAAGGTGCCGCTTGCCGGCACCGACTGGATCCCGGGCCGCTAGTTCCTCCCTCGGCGGGGGGATAGCAGCGTCCGCGCCGCTCATTACGGTGCGTGTCCGGTGCGCCTGCTCCTGACCATCTCGTGTGTCACGCTCGCGGGTGCCGTCTCGGTGCTCGGCGCTGCGGCTTCACCGGCTCCGGGAGGCGGCTTCGGATCGCCCAGGTGCCTGCGCGGTGACTGGGTCGCCGATCGCGCCGAGACACGGCGTGTCACGAAGGCGCTCGTCCCCGTCGAGGGGTACGACATCAAGGGCAAGCTCTACATGCAGTTCCATGACGGGGCCTATCAGTACGGGACGACCGGGATCGTCATCCACAACACGATCGGCGATATGCGGCTCACTGCGACGGGGCGCTTCTTCTCGCTGCACCGGTACACGGCGACGACCGGCCTCCTCCAGCTCGCGAACGGCGAGCGCACGACGTCGTGGGGCAAGTTCACGGCGACGAAGGACGGGAAGACGTACAGCGTGAACGGGCCGCCGACGAAGACGCAGCGTGCGGCGGGTGGTCGTGTGCCGTTCCAGTGCCGCGGCAACACGCTCAAGGTCCGCCTTCCGAGCTTCGCGACGCTGGACTGGATCACGCTCCGCCGCGCCTGACCGCGCCGTTCAGACGTCGCCGACGTAGAGGTCGCCGAGGTACGCACGTCGCGCGGCCTCGTCGTGGGCGGAGCGCAGGAACCGTGTCCAGGCGAGCCGCTCGTGTGCCACCACACCGAGTTCCCAGACGCAGAACGTCGGCCTGTGCGTTCCCTCGGTCGGCCAGGGGCCGAAGAAGACGTCGCTCACGCCTCGCTTCGCCCAGACCGTCTCCCAGAGCTCGTTCTCGTTTCGCCACGTCGACACGAGGAGGAAGTAGAAGTCGTTCGCACAGCGATGCAGGATCACGAACCCGCAGTCGCCGCCGATGTCCAGGGCTCCCGACTTCGCCGCGTCGCGGAGGCAGCGGCGCGCGACTGCGCGGATCGCGATCGGGACGGCGGCGTCTTCCGGCGCAATGTCGTACCACTTCAGGACCGCGGCTCCGAGGGTCAGGCTCGGTTGCGGCGAGGCGAGCTTTGCGGTGTGGTGGTACTCGAGCTCGAACTGCTCCAGCGCGCTCACGGCGCGGCTCCCGCGCGCGCGAACTCCATGATCCAGTTCGTCTCCCACGTCTCGCCGTCGTCGTCCGAGAAGGCCTGCTCCCAACGAGGTGTCGTGGTCGTCACGCCTGACCACGTGAAGCGAACGCGGATCGGACGACCGTCGATGGTGTCGTGTCCCTCGAAGACGCCCTCGTCGCCGTCGAACGACCCGACGACTGGGGGATCGAGCGTCCCGGGGCGTCGCGTGTCGGCCCAGTAGATCGACCACAGCTCCGTCTCCGGATCGAAGAAACGGAACGACATACCCACGAAGCCGCCTCCGTACGAGGTGCAGAACACGTCCTCGTTGCCGAGCCCGCCTGGAAGCGATCGCGCGGCCGCCATCGCGTCGAACTCGTCCCATTCGTCGGCGCCGGCGAGACGTCGAACCAGGCGCCGGTTGTACACCGTCCAACGCCCCAACAGGAAGTCGAAGTCGTGCGAGGTGGCTCGCTCTCTCACGTCTGCTCTCATCTCGCTCCTCTCGAATCCGCTCGCGCGTCGCCGACCCTATCGCCCAAATAGGGCAGATCTCGCCCGCTATCTCTGCTTGACTCGGGGTCGTGCTCACACCGACTGCACGGCTGCTCGAGCTCCTCGAGCTGCTGCAGGCTCAGTCGCTCCTGACCGGGCGGGAGATCGCCGACCGGCTCGGCGTCAACCGCAGAACGGCACGCCGGTACATCGCAGCTCTCCAGGATCTCGGCATCCCGATCGAGGGTCAGCGCGGAGTCGGCGGCGGCTATCGGATCCGGCCCGGGTACCGCCTTCCGCCGCTCATGTTGACCGACGACGAGGCAGTCGTCGTGGCGCTCGGCACGCTCGCGGCGGGGCGGCTCGGGCTCACGGGCTCGGCCGACTCCGTCGACGGCGCGCTCGCGAAGATCCACCGCGTGCTCCCCGACGGCCTGCGACGCCGCGTCGAAGCGCTCGAGGAGACGCTCGACTTCACGGCGTCGTCGCGCGGCTCGGCTCCGGTGGGTGGCGAGACGGTGCTCCTGCTCGCCGAGGCGATCCGGCGGCGGAGGCGACTTCGCATGGCCTATCGCTCGTATGCGGGTGAGGAGACCGAGCGCGAACTGAGCCCGCTCGGTCTCGTCGTGCACACGGGGCGCTGGTACTTAGCTGCCTTCGACCACGGCCGCGACGACCTGCGGACGTTCCGAGTCGACCGCATCCGGCGCCCCTCGCTGGTCGACGACGCGGCCGTCGGACCGCCGGAGGGGTTCGACGCCGTGGCGTACGTGTCGACGTCGCTGGCGCGGACGCCCTGGCGGTGGGACGTCGAGGTCGTTCTCGATCTGCCATTCGAGGAGGCGGCGAAGCGCGTGCCGGCGACGCTCGCCGAGCTGACAGAGGAGCAGGACGGAACGCTGCTGCGGATCCGGGTGAGCTCGCTCGACTGGGCCGCCACCGTGCTCGCCGGGCTCGGCTGCGGATTCACGATTCGCAGCCCGGACGAGCTGCGTGCGAGCGTGCGCGCCCTGGCGGACAGGCTCGCCGAATCGGCGTAGCTACGGGTGGAAGCGAAGACCGTCGACGACCTTGTCGACCGCCTTGCGCTCCGCCCGGAAGGCGATGCCGACGAGGTCGAGCTCGTCCGCCCGAACCGCCGCGACCGCGGCGCGGTTCGCCGCGTCGTGTCCGGTGGCGAACAGCTCGGCCGTGTAGATCGCGGGAGTGATGTCGCGCGCGAGCGCGCGTTCGTACGCGCGCCGGAGCGCCGGTGCGCCGGCCTCGTAGACGAGAACCGGCTGGACGAACATCGGGAGGTACTCGTTCCCCGACGCGTCGCGGTACGGCTCACCGACCACACTCGGAACCGTGGCGGCGATGCCGCTGACGAGGAACGCGGTGACGTTCGTCTTCTGCCAGACGGCGAGATCGTCTCGCAGCACCACGGCGATCTTCGTGTCGAACTGCATCAGCCCGGGCTCCAGCCGAGCTCGCGCGAGATCGCTGCGGCGCGCTCGAGCACGAGCGGGATGGCCGACTCGACGGCCTCCCCGTCGAACCGCTCGCTCGGCCCCTGGAGCGCGACGATCGCCTCGAGCTCGCCGCGCGCGGAGCGGATGGGAGCCGCGATCGCCGCGAGACCCGGCTCGCGCTCGCCGGTCGCCTGCGCGTAGCCCCGCACGCGCACCTGCTCGATCTCCGTCGCGAGCGCCTGCGGATCCGTGATCGTGCGTGTCGTGTATGCGCGGAACGGCCCTTCGGGGAGCTCCCGGCCCGAGAACGCGAGCATCACCTTGCCGGCCGAGGTCGCGTGGGCGATCGAGGGGCGGCCGAGCCGCGAGACGGGCTGGATCTGATGCGAGCCCGGGACGAAATCGACCGTGATCGCGTCCTCGTCGCCCGGCACCGACAGCGTCGCCGTCTCACCCGTCGCCTCGACGAGCGCGTCGAGGTGCGGGCGCGCGACTTCGCGGACGTCGAGCCGAGCGAGGACGGCGTTCGCGAGGTGGACGAGCCGGATGCCGAGCCGGTAGCGGCCCGTTGCGTCGACCCGCTCGACGAGGCCGGATGCCGCAAGCGTCCCCAGCTGCCGCGAGACCGTGCTCGGTGTCATGCCCGTGCGCCTCGCGATCTCGTTCGTGCCGAGCTCGCCTCCGTCTGCAAGGGTGTCGAGCACAGTGATCGCACGCTCGGCAGCGCCAATTCGACGGGTTGAAGGTTGACGAGTGCGCGACATCGGTGTAGGTTCGTTGCGGAGTCTGGCACAGCATTGCTGAGAGTGCAATTGAAGACCTAGATGTCGTTCCTTCTCCCGTGCCCCTTCTGCGGTCCGCGCCCGGTGGACGAGTACGCCTACTTCGGCGAGGTCACGAAGCGACCGCCCGGCTCGCCCACGCTCCATGAGTTGACCGAGTACGTGTACTTCCGCGACAACGTCGCGGGCGTGCAGCGCGAGTGGTGGCAGCACCGCACGGGGTGCGGCGAGTGGTTCCTGGCCGAGCGCGACACGCGGACGAACGAAGTGCTCCAGGTGATCCTCCCCGAGCCGGGCGGCCGCGCGGGCGGCGCCGCGGCGGAAGGCTCCGAGCCGCTGAGCGGCGGCACGGGGAGCGCAGCCGCGTGAGGCTCGACGCGCGCGACGGCGAGCGGATCGACCGCTCGCAGGCGATCTCCTTCACCTTTGCCGGCTGGAAGATCACGGGCTTCGAAGGGGACACGATCGCCTCCGCCGCGTTCGCTGCGGGCAAGCGGGTCTTCTCACGCTCCTTCAAGTACCACCGGCCGCGCGGTCTTCTCTGCTGCTCGGGCCACTGCCCGAACTGCCAGATGACGGTCGACGGCGTGCCGAACGTCCGGGTGTGCACCGAGCCGATCCGCGAGGGCGCGGTCGTCGAGGGGCAGAACGTGCGCTGGTCGCTCGACTTCGACCTCATGTCGGTGACCGACAAGGTCGGCGGGCCGTTCACGCCGGTCGGCTTCTACTACCGCACCTTCATCCGGCCACGCGCTGCCTGGCCGTTGTACGAGAAGTTCCTGCGCAGCGCGGCGGGCCTCGGCGAGCTCGACCCGCACGCGGGGCACTCGCGCCGGTACGACACGGAGCACCGGCGTGCGCGCGTGCTCGTCGTCGGCGCAGGCGAGGCCGGTCGGAAAGCGGCGCTCGAGGCGGCGAAGGCCGGACCGGACGTCGTCCTCGTCGACGAGGACGCGCGCCACGCCGGTCTCGCGCTCGACGGCGTCGAGGTGCTCGCGCCGGCGCGTGCGCTCGGCATCTGGGAGGGCGGCCTCGTCCCCGTCGACGCGGGCACGCTCCTGTACCGCTTCCGCGCGGAGCGGATCGTCGTCGCGACGGGCGCGCTCGAGCAGCCGATCGTCTTTCCGGGGAACGACCTCGTCGGAGTGATGCTCCCCGACGGCGCGCGGCGGCTGATCCGCGACTACGCAATCAAGCCGGGCGAGCGCGCTGCGGTCATCGGCTCCGACGACGAGACGCTCGCCATCGCCGACGAGCTAGCCGAGGTCGGGATCGAGGTGACGAAGGTCGTGGATCTCCGCGAGATGCGTCCGCGGGAGCTCGCGGCGCAG
>DASUCN010000076.1:0-6031 GCA_036276015.1 Gaiellaceae bacterium
GTTCGCGGCCTGGGCACCCTTGGGACCCTGGACGACCTCGAACTCCACACGCTGGCCTTCGGTGAGGGTCTTGAAGCCGTCCATCGTGATCGCGGAGAAGTGGACGAAGACGTCGTCCCCACCCTCGCGCTCGATGAAGCCATAGCCCTTCTCGTTCGAAAACCACTTGACGGTGCCCTGCTCCACGTACGTCCTCCTACTACGGTGACGGCGACCTAGGGCCGACGTCGATGGTCACAACGCGAGGAACGCTAGCGCCTAGGAGCCGGCAACCGCAACTGAGGCACGCCGATGTTGCGCAGCTGTGAGGGTGTTGCGAAGAAGCATGGCGATCGTCATCGGCCCGACGCCGCCGGGCACCGGCGTTATGAGACCTGCCACCTCGAAGACCGCCGGGTCGACGTCGCCCACGAGCTTGCCCTCGTCGGTGCGGTTGACGCCGACGTCGACGACGGTCGCACCGGGCTTGACCATGTCCGGCGTCACGAGCCCTGGCCGCCCCACGGCGGCCACGAGGACGTCAGCGCGGCGCGTGTGACTCGCGAGATCCTCGGTCCGGGAGTGGCAGATCGTCACGGTCATGTGCTCGGCGAGCAGGAGCATCGCCATCGGCTTGCCGACGATCTCGCTGCGACCGAGGACGACCGCCTCCTTGCCCTTCAGCTCGACGCCGTGCTCGGCGAGCATCACCATCACGCCTGACGGCGTCGCCGGCACAAGGAAGGGCTCGCCGAGATAGAGGAGGCCCGCGTTCTGCACGTGGAAGCCGTCCACGTCCTTCGCCGGATCCACCGCGCGCAGCACGGTCGGTTCGTCCATGTGCGCGGGGAGTGGGAGCTGGACGAGGATCCCGTCGACGGCGTCGTCGGCGTTCAGCTCGGCGATGAGGTCGAGGATCTTGCCCTGCGGCGTGTCGGACGGGAAACGGTGGTCGCGCGAGTCGATTCCCGCCTCGTGGGAGGCCTTGTGCTTCGACCCGACGTAGACGTGTGACGCTGGATCGTCGCCGACGAGGATCGTCGCCAGGCAGACCGGCTGACCGAACGCGCGCACGTCGTCCGCGACCTGTGCTCGCACCTTGAGCGCGAGCTCCTTCCCGTCGATCCGCACGGCCGTCATCGGTTCCGCAGCCTAGCCACGGAACCGATGAGCCGTGCCGCTACCGCGCGAGACCGCTACGGAGGAGCTTGAAGCCTTTGAGCTTGGCGACCTGCGCCTTCGAGACCTGCACCGTGCTCTGCACGCCCGCGACCTGCGCGGTCGCAGCCGGCCGAACCTGTGCGGTCACCTGCACCTGCGAGCTCTGGGTCGTCGCGGCCGCACCGACGGACTGCGGCAGCGCAGCCTGGCCGGCGGGAGCGAGCAATGCAGCGCTCGTCACGGCGATGGCGATGGCGCCCTTGAGACCGTGCGCCTCCACGTCGGGATCGCCGAACAGGCTCTCGATCGTCTCACCGTTGAGCGAGAGAGCGATCTCGTCCTCTGGCGATATGCGCAGGAGCTCCTCGATGTCGGTGTCGGACAGTTCGACCGACAGCCTGCCGACGTCGGCCGATTCGTCGCTCGCGAACTCGAACCAGAGCTCGGCGGGCTTCTCGTCGGTCAGCGCGGCCTCGAGCACGCTCCGCGCCACGAGGGTGGTCAGGGACTCGTCGATCGCGTCGGACGAGACGAACGTCGCGCGTGCATTCACGACCTGCATGTGATCCTCCTCGGGTCGGTACCCACCGTACTAGACGGCGGTGCCGCGCTCCGTCTTCCCTAAGAGCCGGTCACGTGTGCCGCGGAGAAGGTAGAGAAGCCCGTCGCGGCGATCACCGCAACGTGTTTGAGTTTCATGTCTCCTCCTTCCCTGAGGAGACGTGCTGTCTTGGGCCTAACCGAAAGGAGTCGCCTGCAGCCTCCCCAGGGCTCAAGGCGCCGAGCGGACTCGAACCGCTGTACGAGGCTTTGCAGGCCTCTGCCTAACCACTCGGCCACGGCGCCGGACAGGCCATCGTAGCCGTCCTCCTGCCGCCCTAAGGTGAGGCTGTGATCGCCGTGAGCGTCCGCGAGATCGTCGAGCTCTGCCTGCGCTGCGGCGCGCACATGGAGTGGCGACACGGGACGTGGCAGTGTCCGCGCTGCCGGTTCAAGATCGGCTGCTGCGAGGGCGAGACCGGCGACTGCAGGCCGTCGGGCGCGTAACCTCGCTCGCGTGAGCGAGCGGTACACCGAGACCGCGGTCCACTTCGACGTCGACCGTCTCCCCGACCTCCTGAGACGTGCGTTGCCTCCGGGGCCCCTCGTCCTCGCCGATCTCGGCTGTGGCGACGGGCCGCACTTCGCCGCGCTGGCGCGCGACGGGTACATCGGCCCGAGCCGCGCGGTGTACGCCGTCGACCTCGAGCCCGAGCGGCTCGCGCGCGTGTCGGCGCGCTTCCCCTGGATCACCACCATCGTGGCCTCGGCGGAATCCGCGCCGGAGATCTCCGATGCCTCGGTCGACGCCGCGATCTCGACGATGGTGATGGAGCACGTGTCCAACGAGGGCGCGTACCTCGCGGAGCTGCGGCGCATCCTCAGGCCGGGTGCGCGCGCGTACGTGACGACCGTCTACAAGAAGCAGTGGGCGTGGTACTTCCGGAAGCGAGACGGCGCGTCGGTTCTCGACACCTCGCATCTGCGCGAGTACACCGATGTCGACACCGTGCGCACGCTGGTCGGCGAGACGGGACTGCAGCTCGTCGAGCTCGAGACGAGCCTCCTGTGGTTCCCGCTCCTCGATCCTCTGCTGTTCCGCGTCGGGCGAGGTCTCACGCGCGGTCGGCCGCGACTGCTCCGAGCGCTGCGCGCCGTGCGCGTCCCGATTCCCGGCTACTACACGCTCGCATTCGTGGTCGAGCGCTCCTGAGGCACAGGTAGCGTCCGCGGTCGTGGCCGCGACCACGAGCATCGCCCGCGAGAAGGTCGACCAGGCGGTCGAGATCCTGCGCGAGTACGACGTCGACCTCTGGCTCACGTTCGTCCGTGAGACGTCTCTCACCCACGATCCTGCCCTCGACCTGATCGCAGGCGTGTACAGCGCGTGGCAAGGAGCGTTCCTCGTCTCGGCGACCGGAGAGCGGGTCGCGATCGTCGGGCGCTTCGACGCGCCGACGGTCGACCAGCTCGGCGCCTATGAGGTCGTCCCCTACGACGAGAGCATCCGACCGGCGTTGTTCGAGCAGGTCGAGCGCCTCGCGCCGCGCTCGATCGCGCTCAACTACTCCGAGAGCGACCCGGCGGCCGACGGGCTCACCCACGGCCTCTGGCGCATCTTGCAGGAGACGCTCGCCGACACGCCGTACGTCGATCGACTCATCTCGTCGGAGGCGATCGTCAACGCGGTGCGCGGACGGAAGTCGCCCGCAGAGGTCGATCGAATCAGGGCGGCAGTGCGCGTCACCGAAGAGATCTTCGACGCCGTGACCGCCGCGCTCCACCCGGGGCTGAGCGAGCTCGAGATCGCCGATCTCATGCACTCGGAGATCCAGCGCCGAGATCTCGGCTACGCCTGGGGACGCGAGCATTGCCCCGCCGTGAACGCCGGGCCCGAGAAGGACGTCGGCCACAGCCCGCCCGGCCCGCTCCAGACGAGGCGCGGCGAGCTCCTGCACGTCGACTTCGGCGTCTCGCGCGAGGACTACTGCAGCGATCTCCAGCGTGTCTGGTACTTCCTCGGCGAGGGCGAGACGGACGCGCCGGACGACGTTCGGCAGGCGTGGTCTGCGCTCTGGGCAGCGGTCGACGCGGGTGCGGCAACCCTGCGCCCAGGCGCGGCCGGCTGGGAGGTCGACGCCGCCGCCCGTGCAAGTCTCGTCGCCTCGGGATATCCGGAGCCGATGTATGCGCTCGGCCATCAGCTCGGTCGTGCCGCCCACGACGGCGGTACGGTGCTCGCACCCCGCTGGGACCGCTACGGCGCCGCACCCATGGGGATCGTCGAGGAGGGAAACGTCTTCACACTCGAGTTCGGCACGGCCGTGCCGGGGCGCGGCTACATCGGGCTCGAGGAGGACCTCCTCGTCACGGCAGACGGCGCCGAATGGCTCTCGACACCTCAGCGCGCGCTCTGGCTCGTCTCGTAGGATCGCCGCCGGCCACTCGCGACGAACGGAGGGACAGATGGAAGGTCACGTTGCCTGGATCATCGAGCTGGCGGTGAAGGACGGCCAGCTCGGCACGTTCGAGGAGCTCATGCGAGAGATGGTCGAGGGCACGAGCACGGAGCCTCGGACCCTGGCGTACGAGTGGTACGTCTCGGGCGACGAGAGTGCCGTCCACATCTTCGAGAAGTACGCCGACTCCGACGCGATGATCCTGCACGTGAACGGCTTCCTCCAGAAGTGGGCGAGGCGGTTCATGGAGTGCGTCGACATCACGCGCTTCGTCGTCTACGGAGACCCGAGCCCGGCAGCGCGCGAGATTCTCGACGGGTGGAACGCCGTCTACATGGGCCCGTGGGGAGGCTTCTCCCGCTTCTCGTAGCGACGTGCGAGATCACGCTCGGCGGGCCTGAACACGTACGCGTTCAGCGCTCCGATCCCCACGCCGTACAGCACGATCACGATTCCGAGCTCGTCCGACGTCGCCTGTGAGACGAGGCCGTGGAACTCGAGCGACGCGAGCGCGAAAGCCCCGCCGACGACGGCGAAGAACCAGCCGAAAAAGGCGCCCACGACGATGCGCCTCCAGTGCCGCCTCGTCGCCTCCACCAGGCGGCCCAACTCCACGCGTACCCAGATGTAGACCCGACCCGAAGCGCTCATCTCCCCGACCCCCTCGTCGCTGCGCTCGATCTGTACTGCGAGGGTAACGCACGCGACGTACTCTGCGATCCGTGCAAGGTACCGAGCTGCTGTGGGAGGTCTATGCCTGGCTGCCGCTCGTATTCGCGCTCGACCTCGCGGTGTTCCATCTCACCGGCGACCACCCGCTCGCGCTGCGCTGGTGGGTGCGGCGCCCGCGGCGCTGACGTCTCGCTGAGGCGCGCGCGCCGCAGCCGGTCGCGGAACCCGTCACGTACGCGCGGTGTACGGGAGGCATCGAACTGAGGAGGGTCTCGATGCGTGTCCCACTCGTCCTTGCAGCAGCCGTCGCACTCGTCTACGCGGGCACCGCGCTGGCCGGGAACTGGGCGACAGTGAAGCTGAGCTCGACGCCGAAGGGAGTGTCCGCAGGCGCCACGTGGGTCGTGGACATCACGGTGCTCCAGCACGGTCTGGCCAGCCAGCCGCTCTGCTGCGTGAAGCCGAAGCTGACGATTCGGCGCGTCCCATCCGACCGCTCGTTGAGCGGCGCCGCGAAGCCGCTCACGTTCGCGGCCCGACCGACGGGGCGTGTCGGGGTGTATCGCGCACGCGTCGTGTTCCCGAAGGCCGGCATGTGGCGCTACGAGGTCTTCGACGGCTTCACGGAGTACGGCGGCGCGCGAACGCACACGTTCGCGGCGGTGAGGATCGCTCCACGCGCGAACTGACTCGAGCCTCCGCCAGGAGGCATGAGAAGATGGGCCCCGGTCGGGTGCCTGGCTCGCCACAGAGGGCGTGACCCGCGCCGAGAGGAAGCCATGCAGCCATTCCGCGATGAGCCACTGGACGACGGCGACTGGCCGAAGGCGGTGGCCGTCGTCGGAAACGCTGCGACACCGAATCCGGTGCGTCGCGTCGCTGTCGTGGGCGTGCTTGCTGTGCTCGCCGCCGCAGTCGTGGCGGCGTCGAGCTCGGACCTGCTCTCCCGACTGCGGGGCGAAGTGCCGGCGCTCTCGATCCGGGGAGGGGGCGGCGTTTTCATGGCGGCGCTGCTGACGATGATGCTGCTCGCGGTCGTCGGGCTCGGATACCTGAGCTGGGTCGAGCGGGCACCCCGCCGACGAGGAGGCGAGGGCCCGGTGCTCGAGGAAGCGCGGCCGCAGCGGTGGATCGACTGGTGGCCGGCCCTCCTCCTGCCGCTCCTGGTCGTCTCGCTGATCACTCTCTTGCTCGCTCTCGGTGAGCTGTTCGGACGGCCG
>DASUCN010000077.1:0-4549 GCA_036276015.1 Gaiellaceae bacterium
GATCGAGGTGTGTGGACGACCTCGGCGGCACGTACGCGCTCTACCCGACGACAGTCGACTGCTGGACGTGCACTGGGTACACGGGGTCGGGAGCCGGTGAGTCCGCGGGGACGCTCTCCCTATTCGACGCCTGCGACGACACCGAGGGTAATGGGAATCCGTCTTGGGCCAGCAGTACGACAACGTGTCGAAGGCCTTTCCAGAAGAGGCGCAGAGCGGCACATCGAAGATCGCGGAACAAGGCCCGCTTCGGCGGGCTTTGTCCTCACGTCCTGATTCAGCTCGCCCCGCCGCCAACTCCCGCTCCCTTGCCGCCGACCCCGGCGTACGCGATCACGAGTCGGACCCAAGGCGCGCGTCGAGTGCGGGCGCAAGATGGCCGTTCGGGACCTACTCGCGCCCCACTCATGCCCGAAACGTCCACTACCGCCTCACGTAGCTGTGCGAGCGAGCCGCCGTGAGATGGCAAAAACTCGCATGGTTGATAGCGAGATTCGTCGAGATTCGTCGAGATTCGTCGAGGGTCGTCGGGGGTCGCGCTGGTCGGCGCGGCTTGACATGCAGAAGGTCGAGGGTGCGTCCCTTCATCCGCTTCGACAGACGAGCCCAGGTGGACGTCAGCGCAGACGGTGGGCACTCGTGGCGATCGCGGCCAGCAGGAGTACTGCCGCCACCGTCCCGATTGCCGCGTCTCCGAGCCCGCCCGTGAGGCGAGCCGTCGATGCGCCCAGCATCGCGGCGGCAAGCGCTGACGCACCGGCCGCTACTGCAAGGAAGAAGCCGATCCGTGCGATCACGACGCTGCGATCGACGACTGCAAGCGTGCGCAGGGAAAGCGACCATGCGACGAGCTCCGCGAGCAGGAGCAAGGCGCCGGCAAAGGCAGCCAGCGCAAGTCGAGGAACCGGCTCGAGCACGTGGTGCAGCTCGAGCCCCGCCGCCAGGAGGAGCAGAGGCAGCGGCAGCAGCCTGATGGTGGTCGAGAGCGTCAAGATGACCGCAGCGACGCCCGCGATGCCGAGCAGCGTGACTCCCTCGACGGCGCGGCTCGCGCGTACCACCGGATAGGCAGCGAGGACACCACCCAGGGCACAGGCGAGGAGGGCAGCGGCGAGCCTCACGCGGGGCGCGTGTAGCGTCGGTATGCGATCACCTCCTCGAGGGCGGTCGCAAGCGGGACGTCGTCCCGCCACTCGACGACCGGTACACCGGAACGGGCGAAGCGGTAACGGACGGCCTCGCGCCAGAGCAGCCAGAGGCGGTAGGCGAGTCGGCGCGCCTCGTCCACGCTCGGGTCGACGTAGGGGAGCGGCGAGATCTCGACGACGACCAGATCGAACCCGCGGTCGCGCAGGTTGAGCAGTGCCTCGGTGATCTGCCAGTTGGTGAGCGGCGTGAATGCGATCACGAGCGAACGCGGCGGCAGTGTCCGCGGCGGCACCATGTCGATTCCTCGCCAAACGTACGAGTGCGCGATCTCCGTCTCGAGGAGCGACTCGACGAGGAGGTAGAGATGCCGGACGCCCATCCCGGGCATCAACCAGCTGACCTGCCCGCCGAAGGTGACGACGCCCACGCGGTTGCGACGGTCGAGATACGCGGCGGCGAGCGACGCCGCGGCGCGCACGGCCGTCGCAAGTGTGCCGCGTCCGTCGCGGCGCAACTCTCTGAAGCCGTCGAGAATGAGGACGACGTCGGCATTGCGTTCTGGATGGCTCTCGGTGACGAAGAGGGTGCGTCGTCGTGCGCTCGCCCGCCAGTTGATCCGACGGATCTGATCGCCGTGGGCGAAGCGGCGGACGTCGGCGAACTCGATCCCGTCGCCCTTTGCGCGTGCGACCTCGTTCCCGGCGAGCACCTGCGTCTCGAGCGGGTCGATCAGCGCGCGCAGCTGTTCCTGGGTTGGATACACGCGCAGCGGCACGCGGCAGTCGACCGTTCCTTCGTGGGAGACGAGGTCGAAGCGGTCGTGTGTACGAACGACCACGTCGCCGGGGAGATATGCCCCCCAGCGTGTGCAGCGGCCATGGAACCGGAGCGTGCGTGTCTCACCACCCGCAAGCCGGATGGCCATCGGCAGCGGCACCGGCTCGAGAGGGAGCTCAGCGGAGGTAGGCAGCATCACGTCGAGCCGCTCGAGCGGCGACGCGGCGCCGATGCGCAGCTCGGCGTCGATCTCCTCGCCTTCGAGGACGCGGTCGGCGGCAAGCGCGAACGAAAACTGCAGGCCCGGCTCCCGGCTGACCCCCAAGCCGAGCAGAACGAACAGGGCGAACGGCGCGGCGAACGCGACGAGCTCAGCGCGGCCGAAGGCCAGCGCGGCGAGGAGTCCGAGCGCTGCCAGTGCGGCATACGAGCCAAGCCGCGGCGAGACGGTGCGTGTCACGTATCTCTGGCGGCCGACTCGTCGGCGGTGGGAGCCGCGACCTGATCGAGCGTCTCCGTGACGATCTCCTCGGGTCGCACGCGCTTCACCCACATCTCCGGCTTCAGCATCAGCCGGTGCGCGAGCGCCGGCACGGCGACGGCCTTCACGTCGTCCGGGAGCACGAAGTCGCGCTGGTCGAGCGCGGCGCGGCAGCGTGCCAGCTTGAAGAGCGCGAGCGTGCCACGCGGACTGGAGCCGACCTGCACCTTGCTGTTCTTCCGCGTCGAGGCGACGAGCTGGGCGGCGTAGCGGATGACGCTGTCGGAGACGTACACGTCCTCGACGGCCCGCTGCATCGCGACGAGCGTCGCCGCATCGACGACCGGCTCGAGCTCGACGTCGTCCGATCTGCGCTCGCGTCGCGACCCGATCATCGCGGCCTCGTCGTCGAGCAAGGGGTAGCCGACCGCCATCCGCAGCAGGAAGCGGTCGAGCTGGGCCTCCGGCAGCGGGTAGGTGCCCTCGTACTCGATCGGGTTCTGGGTCGCGATGACGACGAACGGCCGCGCGAGCGGACGGGTGATGCCCTCGATCGTCACCTGCCGCTCCTGCATGGCCTCGAGCAGCGCCGCCTGGGTCTTCGGTGGTGCGCGGTTGATCTCGTCCGCGAGAAGCAGATTCGTGAAGACCGGCCCCGGCCGGAACTCGAACTCGCCGGAGCTCTGGTCGAAGATCGACGAGCCGGTGACGTCGGACGGCATCAGGTCGGGCGTGAACTGGATCCGTGCGAAGTCGACGCTCGCGACCTGTGCGAACGACCGCGCGATCAGCGTCTTCGCCAGCCCGGGGAAGTCCTCGATGAGGACGTGCCCGTCCGCGAGCAGACCCATCAGCACGAGCTCGAGCGCGTCGCGCTTGCCCACCACCGCTCGCTCGACCTCGTCGAGAATCCGCGCGCAGCGCGGTGCGACCCCGGCGAGCTCGAGCTCGGCCATCAGAGTCGCTCCAGGCTTGCGATGATGCGGTCCAGCTCGGCTGCTCCGAGGGCGGGGAGCTCGACCCACTCGAGACGCTCCCGGTTCCGTACGAGCAGCCACGCGAGCTCATCGTCGATCGCTGCACGGGACTGCTCCGGGTACCCGTCGAGCTCGATTCCGTGGCGATCCGCCAGCCGTGCGCCGGCGACGATTTGCAGCCGCGTGCGGAGCTTGCCGTCCGCATCGCTGCCGAGCTCCAACACGGTCTCGACCTCCCGCGCGATCTCGTCGAACTGTGGAATCCGCAGAGCCTGCACCGGCGACGGCTCCCAGAACACCTCGTCGGCGACGGGATTGGCCCGCGCTGTCAGCCAGACGAGAGCCGTCAACGCCGCGCCGCCGAGCAGCAGCAGGTAGGCGAAGAGCGCCAGGCCGCGCTGGTGGCTCGCGACAGCAAGCACCAGTGCGAGGGCGACGATCGCTCCTGTCATCGAGAGAGCCAGCGCGCGCCGACCGCTCATCGAGTGGCACCAGGGACGCCGGGATGCTCCAGCTCTCCCCGGAGGTCGTGCAGGGCGTCGATCGCCTGACGCTTCATCGCCGCGTCGACGGCATGCCGGCTGAACTGCGCCCGCTGGAAGAGCGACGTCAACCCGGTGATCGACGCACGCGAGACCTGCGCTGCCGCGAGTACCCGCGCCAGGTACTCCAGCGGCGTCTCCGGCGGCAGTCGCCCGGTGCCTGCCCGCGCGAGCGCGCGCTCCATTCGCCCGTAGGCCTTGATCACCGCCAGCCGCGGATCAGGCTCGCCCTCGAGGTCGGCGAGGGACTCTTCGATGGCGACGATCAGCTCTTCCCCGGCCGCCGTCGACCTCGCCTCCCGGCGGCGACGACGCCAGTCGCGCACGAGCAACACCCCCGCGACGGTACCGCCGACGCTCGCCAGCACGGCGAACACGAGCCAGTGCACGGGCCAGTCGGTGCCATCACCGCCCGAAGCGGCGCCGGGCAGTGGTACCCCGCCGGGCTGCGACGCGTCCTGAGGCGGCGACTCACTCGCGACCGGCCGTCCGAACAGCTCACCGAGAGCGAGCAAGAGAGTGATCAGCGAGACGACCAGGAGCGGCAGGAGGAGGGCCGGCCACCAGTCGATCCACCGCTGCGGCCGCGCTTCCTCGAGCACCGGGCCCTCGCCTCCTCGTCG
>DASUCN010000078.1:0-18419 GCA_036276015.1 Gaiellaceae bacterium
CTGCAGCGCGGCGAGGTGGACGACGTTCGTGACGGCGTGCTCGTCGAGCGTCCGGCCGACCGCGTCGGCATCCGTGATGTCGCCCGCGACGAGGGTGACCCGCGCGCGCTCCTCGTCGGTGAGCACCAGCCGCAGGCGCGCGTCGTCGGAGCCGAGGTCGAAGCCGACCGGTTCCTCGCCGAGGTCGAGGAGCGCCTTCAGCGTCCACGCGCCGAGGCAGCCGAGCGCACCGGTGACGAGGGTGCGGTGCTCAGGCAAGGGGCGCGTCCTGGTACACGGTGACGGACTCGGTGTAGAACTCGATCGCCGCGCGGCCCTGCTCGTGCGGGCCCCACGCGGAGCCTTTCACGCCGCCGAACGGTACGTGCACGTCCGCGCCGGCGGTCTGCGAGTTGACATGGATGATCCCGGCCTGGATCTCGCTCGTGAAGCGCTGCGTCTCGCGCAGGTCACGCGTGAAGATCGAGGCGGAGAGTCCGAAGCGGACGGCGTTCGCGCGCGCGATCGCCTCGTCGAACGACGTGTAGCGATACAGCGCCGTCACCGGGCCGAACACCTCCTCACAGGAGAGCTCGGCGTCGTCGGCGAGGCCCTCGACGACGGTCGGCGCGATGAGATAGCCCTCGTCGTCGGCGCGCTCGCCTCCGGCCAGCACTGTGCCGTCTGCGCGCGCACGCTCGATCGTGCCGAGGATCTCCTCCAGCGCACCCTCGTTCACGACCGGGCCGACCTCGACCTCGGGATCGCTGGGATCCCCGACCTTGCTGGCCGCGACACGCGCGAGGAGCTTCTCGCGGAAGGCGTCGTAGACGGAGTCCTCGACGAGGATGCGGCGCGTCGCCGTGCACTTCTGCCCGGCCGACCAGAACGCGCCCGCGTAGGCGCCTTCGACCGCGCGGTCGAGCTCGGCCGTCGCGGCCACGATCAGCGGGTTGTGTCCGCCGAGCTCGAGCTGGACGCGGCAGTCGCGCGCGGTCGCCTCGTCGCGGACCGAGCGGCCCACCGGCACAGACCCGGTGAACGAGATCGCCCGCACGTCGCGGTTCGACACGATCTCGGCGCCGACCTTCGAGCCCGCGCCCGTCAGGACGTTGAGGACCCCCGGGGGAAGCCCGGCCTCGGCGAAGCACTCGGCGACGTGGAGCCCTGTGCGCGGGGCCTCGTACCCGAGCTTGAGCACGACCGTGTTCCCGTAGATCAGCGCAGGCGCGAGCTTCCACACCGGGATCGCGATCGGGAAGTTCCACGGCGTGATGAGCCCGACGACGCCGAGCGGGCGGCGCAGCGTGTAGAGGCGCTGGTCGGGCACCGACGGCTCGTACTGCTCGCCGATCGGCCGGAACGCCTCGCCGGCGGCGTAGCGGAGGATGGTTGCCGCACGCAGGGTCTCCATCCGGGCTTCGCGGAGTGGCTTGCCCATCTCCGCGGTCATGTCCTGCGCGACCTGCTCCGCGCGGGCCTCGATCGCCGCGGCTGCCTTCGTGAAGAATGCGGCGCGCTGCCCGGCGGGGAGCGCAGACCACGCGGGGAACGCCTCGCCCGCGGCTGCGATCGCCGCGCGCGCGTCGTCCGCGTCCGAAGCTGGGTACACGCCGGTGACGACGGATGGGCGCCACGGGCTGCGCTTCTCGTACGTCTCGCCGGAGGCGCTCTCGCGCCAGTCCCCGCCGACGTAGTTGCGGGCCGGTGTCTTGGTGACGGTCTCGGTCATGGGACGGGCTCCTTCTCGATGAGCTCCGAGGCGCGGACGACGGGGTTGACGAGCGTGCCGATCTCCGGCACGTGGATCTCGACGAAGTGTCCCGGCTGCAGCGTGAAGTCGTCGGGCGGGACGAGGCCCGTGCCCGTCAGGAGGATGCTTCCCTGCGGCACCGGGTTGTCGCGGACGAGCCACTCGACGAGCTCCTCGAAGGAGCGCTTCATCCGCGTGGTGGACGTCTCGCCCTCGAAGACGATCTGGCCCCATTCGTCGGTCACGCGCAGCGTGATCTGGAACGCGGCGGGGCCGCTTTCGGGTACGAACACCGTAGGCCCGAACGAGCAGGCGCCGGCGTAGATCTTCGCCTGTGGGAGGTAGAGCGGATTGGCGCCCTCGATTTCGCGCGAGGAGACGTCGTTGCCGATCGTGTAGCCGGCGACGCGCCCCTTCTTGCCGAGCACGAGGCCGATCTCGGGCTCTGGCACGTTCCAGCTCGAGTCGTCGCGGATCGCGATCGGCGCCCACGGCCCGACGGTGCGACGCATCATCGCGTCCTTCATGAAGAGCTCGGGGCGGGGCGCGTCGTAGACGAGCGTGTAGACGTCCCTCACGGCGCTCTCCTCGACCCGCGCGTCGCGGGAGCGCTCGTACGTCACGCCCGCACACCAGATCTCGGGCGCGTCGAACGGCGTCAGGAGCGTGTAGCCGTCGGGGAGCTGCAGCGTGTCGAGGTCGAGTGGGTGAACCGTCGCTCCGCTGTCGAGGACGACGCGGCCGTCTTCGACGCGGCCGCTCTCGATGCCCTCCGGCCCCCGGACGCGGACGTACCGCACGCTCAGTACACCGCCCGGCCGCCGGAGATGTCGTAGGTCGCGCCGGTCGAGAACGAGCACTCCTCGCTCGCGAGCCAGCAGACGAGCGCCGCGACCTCATCCGGCTTGCCGACGCGACCCATCGGGATGCGCTCGATCATGTAGTCGATGTGCTCCTGGGTGATGCCGTCGAGGATCGGGGTCTCGATGACGGCGGGCGCGACGCAGTTGACGAGCACGCCTGTGCGCGCGACGTCCTTGCCAATCGCCTTCGTCATGGCGATGACCGCACCCTTGGCGGCCGAGTAGGCAGCCGCCATGGGGTTGCCTTCCTTCCCCGCGATCGAGGAGACGTTGACGATCCGGCCGTAGCCGCGCTCGACCATGCCGGGGATGACCGCGCGGTTGCAGAAGAAGACGCCGTCGGCGTCGATCGCCAGGACACGGCGCCACTCCTCGTCGGAGACGTCGACGGTGGCCAGCGACTCGCCCGGGATTCCGGCCGAGCAGACGAGGACGTCGATCGGCCCGAGGTGCTCCTCCACCGCCGCGACCACCGCCTCGACGTCGGCCGACCGCGACACGTCACCCGCGAGCGCGAGGACTCCCTCGGGCGCGTTCGCATGCAGGTCGAGGGAGGCCACGCGAGCACCCTCGTCGTGCAGACGGCTCGCGACGGCAGCGCCGATTCCGCTCGACGCCCCCGTGACGAGTGCCACTCTCCCCTGAAACCGCTGCGCGTTGCCCATGGGCTGGAGCGAAGCCTAGAGTCTGAGCGGCATGACCTTCGATCCCATCGGCGACTACCCCCTCGGCACGAAGCGCCCCGACCTCGTGACGACGCCCAGCGGAAGGGCGCTGGCCGAGGTGACGCTCGACGCGGCACGGACGGGCGATCTCCGGGCAGACGACGTTCGCGCGACGCCTGCGACGCTTCGGCTCCAGGCCGAGATCGCCCGCGCGGCGGGTCGCACGCAGCTCGCGGCCAACCTGGACCGCGCGGCCGAGCTCGCGGCCGTTCCCGACGAGCTCCTGCTCGAGATCTACACGGCGCTGCGCCCGGGTCGCGCGACTGCGGCCCAGCTCGAGGGCTGGGCGGTCACGCTCGACGAGCGTGCTGCACGGCAGACGGCAGCGTTCGTGCGCGAGGCGGCTGCGGTCTACGCCGAGAGAGGCTTGCTCGCGCATGGGTAGCCGGCGCTTCGCCTCCCGCGCGACACGGGATCTCCACCTCGAGCAGCTCGTCTCGCCGTACCCGGAGCTCGGGCTCGTCGCCGCGAACGGGCCGAACGACCCCGAGCCGGAGCTCGTCGTCTCCGAGGGCGTGGTCACGCGCATGGACGGACGCGACGCCACCGACTTCGACGTCATCGACCGGTTCGTCGTGGCCCACGGGCTCGATCTCGACGTCGCGACCGAGGCGATGGCGCTCGACGACGTCGAGCTCGCACGCAGGCTCGTCGACGTGAACGTCTCGCGCGCCGAGCTCGTGCGGCTCTCGCGCGGCCTCACGCCGGCGAAGCTCGCGCGGGTCATCGGCCTCCTCGATCCCGTGGAGCTCATGCTCGCGCTGAAGAAGCTCCGGGCCCGCCGCGCGCCTGGCAACCAGGCGCATGTGACCAATCTCAAGGAGAGCCCGGCGCTCCTCGCCGCCGACGCGGCCGAGGCGGCGCGGCGCGGCTTCGCGGAGATGGAGACCACGGTCGGCGTCGCCCGCTACGCGCCGCTCAACGCGCTCGCCCTCCTCGTCGGCTCGCAGACGGGCCGGCCCGGGGTCATGACGCAGTGCGCGGTCGAGGAGCGGAGGAACCTCGAGCTCGCGATTCGCGGCCTCGTCACGTACGCGGAGACACTCTCGGTCTACGGCACCGAGCCCGTGTTCGTCGACGGTGACGACACGCCGTGGTCGAAGGCATTCCTCGGGGCGGCGTACGCGTCGCGCGGCGTGAAGGTGCGCTTCACCTCCGGCACGGGCTCGGAGGCCCTGATGGGCTACGCGCAGGGCATGTCGATGCTCTACCTCGAAGCGCGCTGCCTCGCGGTCGTGCGGGCGGCGGGCTCGCAGGGCGTCCAGAACGGCTCGATCTCGTGCGTGGCGCTCGTCCTGGCAGTGCCGGGTGGGACACGGGCGATCCTCGGCGAGAACGTCCTCGCGGCCTGGCTCGATCTCGAGGTCGCCTCCGGCAACGATGCGATCGCCTCGCACTCGGAGATCCGCAAGACCGCGAAGCTCATGGGGCAGTTCCTGCCGGGGACGGACTTCGTCACGTCCGGCTACTCGGTGATGCCGCGCCACGACAACACGTTCGGCGGTGGCAACTTCGACGCCGACGACCTCGACGAGTGGCTGACGATCCAGCGCGACTGGCAGGTCGATGCCGGAATCGAGCCCGTCGCCGAGGACGAGCTCCTGCGCGTTCGCGAGCGGGCGGCGCGGGCGGTGCAGGCGGTCTTCGCCGAGCTCCGCCTCCCGCCGATCTCCGACGAGGAGGTCGCCGTCGCGACGTCGGGCTACGACGCGCGCGAGATGCCGGATCGCGACCGTGCGGCGGACGTCGAGGCGGCGGACGAGCTGCTCCTCCGCGGCGTCTCCGGTCTCGACGTCGCGCTCGCGCTCGACCGCGCCGGGTTCGGCGACGTCGCGGAGGCCGTCCTTGCGATGCAGCGCCAGCGCGTCTCGGCCGACTACCTGCAGACCTCCGCCGTGATCGACGCCGACGGTGTCGTGCGCTCGGCCGTGAACGACCCCAACGAGTACGCCGGTCCCGGGACCGGGTACCGGCTCGAGGGCGAGCGCTGGGAGCTGCTGCAGTCGTTGCCGCACGTCGTAGGCGCAGACGAGCCGCTCGGCGAGGCGGCGGATGACCGGCCGATCGTGAGCGAGTCAGGAGTCGCTCGGGCGGCCGAGGACGAGACCGACGTGGTCGTCGCTGTCGGGCCGGCTTTCGCGGACTCGATCAGGCGCACGATCTCAGGCCTCGACCATCGGGACGTCCTCGACGCTGTCTGCGAGGGCGTTCGCGAGGGTGGGGGAGAGCCCCGGCTCGTGCGCGTGCGGCGCGTTGCCGACGTCGCGTTCATCGCCCACGACGGCGCGCGGCTCTCGGGCTCAGGAGTCGCGATCGGCCTCCAGTCGAAGGGGACGGCGGTGATCCATCGCTCCGACCTCCAGCCGCTCGACAATCTCGAGCTCTTCGGCATGTCGCCGCTGTACACGCTCGAGTCGTACCGCGCGATGGGCTGTAACGCGGCCGGCTACGCGCTGGGGCAGCGGGTCGGCCCGGTCCCGACACAGCTCGACAACTTCGCGCGCGCGAAGCTCATCGTGCGCACGACGCTCCTCCACGCGCGCGAGACGCAGGCGATCGTGCCGGGCGCAGAGCCGGTCGAGCTCGAGCTCGTGGCAGCTTCTGTCACGTAGCTGCAACAAGGCAGTACCAACACTCCGCAGAAGCCTGATGCGCCGATGTCCTCAGTCCGGCGCCCTCCGCGCCATCGCTCTACACTGCTCTCGGGTGTCAGTCGGCTACGAGCAGTTTGCTCGTTTCACCATCGAAGCCCGCCGGAAGGCGGGCTTCGGCGTCACGGCCCGGGCTTTCCGCCCTGGCCCCAGTGGGCCGGCGAAACGCCCTGGATGATCACGTGGATGCGTTCCTTGGCCGCGCCGCTCGACTCGTGCAGCGCGTCGGTGAGCGCCTCGATCATCTTCGGCACCGACTCCTCGGTCACACGCGTGTCGTAGAGCTTCACCTCGATCACCGGCATGCGTCTCTCCTCTCCTCGTTCGCCTCGATCCTACGACGACGACGCGGGCGGCATCTGGTCGACCGGCCACGGCTTGCCTGCGAGCCCCCAGTTCTTCGGGTTGTGACCCTCGACGATGACCCAGGTGTGCTCCTTGAGGCCGGGGTGGGTCGCCTCACCGAGCGCGTCCGTGAGCTTCTCGATGAGCGCCGCGCTCGTCTCCTCGCTCATGCGGTAGTCGAACAGCTCGACCCTGATCAGCGGCATGGGATCTCCTTCCCGTAGCGTTCGAGCCGTGACTCCACGGCTTCAGCACTGCGGCCTGATCGTCGCCGATCTCGATCGCTCGCGACGCTTTTACGGCGATGCGCTCGGCCTCGAGGAAGTCGCGCGCCCGCACAACTTCGTGTTCGAGGGTGCGTGGTTCCAGGTGGGCGAGGATCAGATCCATCTGCTGGTCGAAGGCGAGACCACGGGCCGCGCGGGCACGGGCGATCCCGGGCCGAGTGTCGCCACCGGGCTCGCGACCCACATCGCGCTCGAGGTCGACGATCTCGAGGCGGCGGTCGCTCGCCTGGACGAGCACGACGTCGAGCTCGCGGGCGGTCCGATGCCGCGCGGAGACGGCTACGACCAGGTGTTCATGTTCGATCCCGACGGTCACGTGATCGAGCTCTTCCAGCACACGGGCGCGGATCAGTCGGACGCGCCGCTGCGCACGCCGATTCGAAGCTGATCCGAGAACGCAGCAGCCGCCCCGCGGGGCGGCTGCTGGCCGGGTGAACGGATCGTGACGCGGTTACTGCGCGAGGGGTCGCCCCGGCCTCAGGTGCATCATCGCGACGAGGCCGAATGCGAGGACGAGACCGAAGCCGAAGGCGAGTCCCACCTGCGGCCAGGCGATGTTCGCTTCCGAATCCGTCGCGGTCGGCTTCGCCGGAACCGTCGGGATGCTCGCCGCCCCGGGCCGCTCGAAGCCGTCCACGTAGGGCGTCGCACTCCGGTCGCGAGCTGCTGCAGCCGCAGCGCGTTCGAACCAGTCGGGCGACGGCGCCACCTCGACGCGTGTCGCATCGGAACGCTCGAAGGCGTCCACGTACGCCGTGGGGGTGCTGTTCCGCTCCGCGTTGGCGGCGGCGCGCTCGAACCAGTCCGCGGCTGCGGTCGGAACGCCGATCGCGAGGACTGCGACTGCGATGGCGAGTGAGAGCGTGGTTCTCATCGGATCCTCCTCGTCTGCTACCGATCGCCTCGTGCGACCGCTGTGCGAGCAGAGTCACCCGCGTCGCCTAAGAACCGGGGTGACGGCGGGTAAAGCCGCGAGAAAGGCGGGCGCCCTAGGCGGCGGCGTCGGCTAGCGTCGGAGGGGCAATGGAGTTCCGCATTCTCGGCCCGCTGGAGGTTCGCGAGAACGGGCGTGCGATCGAGGTCGGGTCGACCAAGCCGCGAGCGCTGCTCGCCGTGCTGCTCCTGAACGCCAATCGAGTCGTCTCGTCAGATGTGTTGATCGCCTCGATTTGGGGCGATCGACCTCCCGAGACGGCGGCCAAGGCGCTCCAGGTGTACGTGTCGCAGCTGCGAAAGGCTCTGGGGCGCGACCGTATTGCCACGCGCTCACCCGGGTACCAGCTGCGGGTCGAGCCGGGAGAGTTCGACCTCTCCGTGTTCGAGCAGTGTCTCACGGAGGGCGAGTACGCCGATGCGCTTCGCCTCGTACGAGGAAGCCCTCTTTCCGAGTTCGCATACGAGCCGTTCGCGCAGGCGGAGATCGCCAGGATCGAGGAGCTACTGCTTGCGTGCCTCGAGCAGCGAATCGAGAGCGACCTCGCGGCCGGCCGGCACGCGGCGATCGTGGGCGAGCTCGAGGCGCTCGTCCGGCAGCATCCGCTCCGAGAGCAGTTGCGGGCGCAGCTCATGCTGGCCCTCTACCGCTCTGGACGGCAGGCCGACGCGCTCGAGGCCTACCAGGAGGGACGTGCCCTCCTCTCCGACGAGCTCGGGCTCGAGCCGGGTTCGGCGCTCAAGGAGCTCCAACGGTCGATCCTCGTCCAGGATTCGAGTCTCGATCCACCGGCTCTGCAGACTCGCCCCGACCCGATCCCTGCCGCTGCGGAGGAGAAACCGCCGCCGCGGCCGCGCGAGGCGCGAAAGACGGTCTCGGTCCTCTCCTGCGACCTGACGGCATCGGGTGACGAGCTCGACCCCGAGTCTCTGCGCGCGGTCGCCGCGCGCGGCTTCGAGCTCATCATCCCCGTGCTCGCCGCGCACGATGCGACAGTCGAGCGGTCGATCGACGGGGCTCTCACCGCGCTCTTCGGAGTTCCGGCGCTGCACGAGGACGACGCGCTCCGGGCAGTGCGCGCGGCGGTGGCGGCGCGCGGGCGCCTGGCAGAGGTGCGAGCGGAGCTCGAGGAAGCGTCGGGCGCGGAGCTCGACCTACGCGCCGGGGTGGCGACCGGCGAAGTGCTCGTTGGCGTGGAGGGCGACGGCGGCCGCCGGGTAGTGGCAGGCCGTCCTGTACAGGCTGCGATTGGCCTCCAGCACCGGGCTCGGGCAGGGGAGATCCTCGTCGACGAGCGCACGCTCCGCGTCGTGGACGCGGCAGTGGAGGCCGAATCGCGCGGCGACCACGCGATCCTCGTCGACGTGCATCCCGTCGAGCGCAGCCCGACCCCCCGCTTCGACGCTCCGATGGTGGGGCGCGCGCGGGAGCGGCGACGTCTGCGTGACGCCTTCGAGCAGGCGATCGGCGACCGCTCGTGCCAGCTCTTCACGGTCCTCGGCGCCCCCGGGGTCGGGAAGTCGCGCCTCGTCAGGGAATTCGTTCTCGAGATCGAGGGCAGGGCTCTCGTCGCGCGCGGGCGCTGCCTACCGTACGGCGAGGGGATCACCTACTGGCCCGTCGCGGAGGCGATCCGCGAAGCGGCCGAGCTCGACGACCTCTCGGCGACCACGGTCAGTTTGGCAAAGCTCGAACAGCTGCTCGGTCTCGCGGAGGACGCTTCCGGCGCCGCGCAGCGCCTCGGTGAGATCCTCGGGCTGACGGACCGGATCAGCACGACGGAAGAGATCGTCGTCGCGGTGCGGCACCTCGTCGAGGCACTCGCGCGACGGCAGCCCCTCGTGCTCGTGCTCGACGACATCCACTGGGGCGAGCCGACGTTCCTCGACCTCGTCGACCACGTCGCCGACTGGGTCACCGACGCGCCGGTCTTGCTCGTCTGTGTCGCGCGCCCGGAGTTGCTCGAGCTCCGGCCCGGGTGGGGTGGGGGAAAGCTCAACTCGACGACGGTGCTCCTCGAGCCCCTCTCGGAGGAGGAGAGCGCGAGCCTGCTCGACGGCCTCCAGGGAGCGAGCGAGCTCGACCCTGCCTCGCGGCGCCGGATCGTGGAAGCCGCTGGCGGAAATCCGCTGTTCGTGGAGGAGCTACTCGCGCTCGTTCGCGAGGACGGACGGGATGGCGAGGCCGTGAACGTGCCGCCGACGATCCAGGCACTCCTGGCGGCGCGCCTCGATCAGTTGCCAGACGCGGAACGGTCTGCGATCGAGGCGGCCGCCGTCGAGGGGAAGGTCTTCCATGCGTCCTCCGTGCGCGTGCTCACGGGATCCGATCTCGAGCTCGTCCAGGCTGCGCTCCTCGGCTTGACGCGACGCGATCTCGTCCGGGTCGACAAGCCGGTCTTCACGGGCGAGCAGGGATACCGCTTTCGTCACATCCTCATCCGCGACGCGGCCTACGAGTCGATTCCGAAGGCGACCCGCGCCACCCTGCACGAGCGGCATGCCGGCTGGCTCGAGGACAGGATCGCCGATCGCACGCTCGAGCTCGACGAGGTCGTCGGGTACCACTACGAGCAGGCGTTTCGCTACCGGGACGAGCTCGGGCCCGTCGACCACGAGACCCGCGTCCTCGGCCGCCGCGGGGCGGAGCGACTCGGTGCGGCGGGAAGGCGCGCCTTCATGCGAAGCGACGGTCCGGCGGGCGTGAACCTCATCTCACGCAGCGTTGCGTTGCTCTCACCCGACGACCGGCTGCGCGTCGACCTCATCCCGAACGTTCGCGTCATCCAGGGGCTGCCGGACTTGACCTGGGCGGACCGCGTCCTGACCGAGGCAGTCGAAGCTGCGGCGACGAGCGGCGATCGCGGCCTCGCCGCGCATGCGCTCGTCCAGCGGGGGTTCCTCCGCCTGTTCATGGATGAGGACGTCACCCCGCGGGAGCTCTTCGAGGTCGCGGAGCGCGCCATCAGCGTCTTCGACGACCTGGGCGACGAGCTCGGTCTGACGCGGGTCTGGCGGCTGGTGGCGCAGGCGCACTATCTGAACCGGGAGGCGGAACAGTGCGGTGCGGCATCCGAGCGCGCGCTGACCCATGTGCGTCGAACAGGCGATCGCTTCGAGGAGCGCGAGACCGTCGAGTGGCTGGTGATCGCGTTCCTGCTCGGCCCCACCCCTGCTGGTCAAGCCTACGAGCGCTGCCGCGAGCTCCTCGCGACGGAGTGGGGCGACCCGCTGCTCAACGCCGAGATCGCAGGGGCAACGGCCGGTCTGGCGGCGATGCTGGGACTGCGCGAAGAGGCTGACGAGTTGATGGACCGAGCGCTCTCCGCCATGCGCGAGGCCGACGAGTGGATCTGGATCGTCAGCTTCTGGTTCTCGGTGATCAGGATCTGGCACGGTGACCCTGAAGCCGCCGAGCGGGAGCTGCAGCCCGCTTACGAGGCGCTCAAGAAGATCGGCGAGAAGAGCCACTTCTCGTCCATGGCGCACGCTCTTGCCGCCGCCGTGTACGCGCAGGGTCGGCTGGACGAAGCCGAGCGGTTGACCTACGAGTGCGAGGAGGCATGCCGAGCGAACGACATCCACAGCCATATCCTCTGGAGGTCGATCCGCGCGAAGGTTCTCGCGAGCCGCGGCGAAGGCGAGGAGGCCGATCGTCTCGCGCGCCAGGCGGTCGAGTTCGCGGAGACGAGCGACTTCATCCCCGCACACGCCGACGCCTTGATCGACCTCGCAGAGGTCTGCGAACTGGGCGGTGACACGTTTGAAGCCCGTTCTGCGCTCGAGCAGGCACTGACGCTGTACGAACAGAAGGGCAACGTTGTCGCTAGCGACCTCTGTCGCGCCAGACTGGGGCGATTGGGGGACTAGCGCCCGGCCGCGCCGATTCGCCGGTAGGTCTCCTTCGCGGCGGCGACGCCGAGGGGGAACGTCTCGAGCAGCATCCGCTCGTTCGGTGAGTGCGTGTGGCTGTCCGGGAGCGCGAGCCCGGCCATGACCGTCGGGATCTCGCGCGCCGCGAGCGCGGCGGTGATCGGGAGCGTCCCGCCGACACGGACGGTGAGCGGGCGTCGTCCGAACACGCTCTCGAACGCATCCTTCCCCGCGTCGAGCGCGGGTGTGTCGCGCGGGAGGACGGCGGGTGGCGTGACGTCCACCCCCGTCACCTCGAGCATCGCGCCCGGAGGAAGGGCCTCGCGTAGTAGCCGCTCGGCCGATCGGGCGATTTCGTCAGCGTCCTGGCCGGGCGCGACGCGGATCGTGATCCCCGCCGAGGCGTGCGAGACGAGTGTCGTGTTCCGCAGTCCCGGCTTCCCGCCCAGGATTCCGGTGACATCGAGCGAGGGCTCCACGAACACGCGCTCGTAGAACTCCTCCGCGGCGCGCGGGTCGAGCGGGATGGCACCGACACGCGTGAGCTCCGCCGACCCCGGTGGCAGATCGCGCCATCCGTCGACCTCGTCGTCGCTGGCAGGCGTGACCCCTGCGCGCAGCGGCTCCGGCAGGCGGCCGTCGCGCGGGAACAGCGCCGTCAGCGCCTCGGCGAGAGAGTGGATCGCGTTGAGCGCCGTTCCGCCGTAGTGGCCCGAGTGGAGGTCTCGCTCGCCCGTCCGCACGTCCACGTCGAGCGCGACGAGACCACGCGTGGCCACGACGAACTCGGGCGTGTTGCGCGTCTTCATCCACCCGTCGAGAACGACGCATGCGTCGACCGGGACCGTGTCGGACTCGAGGAAGCGGACGATCGCGTCGCCGCCCGTCTCCTCCTCGCCGTCGCAGACGACGCGGAACGTCACGGGCGCAGGCCCCTCGGCGAGAAGCTCCTCGATTGCCTTCAGCTGCATCCAGAGCTGACCCTTGTCGTCGGCGACGCCGCGGGAATACAGCCACTCTCCGCGCACCTCGGCCGTGAACGGATCCGACTCCCAGAGCTCGAGCGGCGCCGGTGGCTGGACGTCGTAGTGGCCGTAGACGAGCACCGTCGGCGCACCGGCCGGACCCGGAATCTCGCTCACAACGAGCCGGCCGCCCTCGCGTACCTCGGTCGATCCGCCGAGCGACCGCACCCGCGCCGCGACCCACTCCGCTGCCTGCTCGACGTCCCCCGCGTGCGCCGGTTCGGCGCTCACGCTCGGGATCGCGAGGAACTCCCGAAGATCCTCGAGCCAGCCGGGTGGAAGCTCGCCGCCCACGCTGGTCGATCGTACGTCGCTACTCGGCGTTCAGCCGCGCTCCTCGATCCTCATGAGCCCCACGGAGATGATCGTGCGGTACTGGGGGAATGCATGGTGCCCGGCCTGGAGCAGGTACTGGTCGGCATCGAGCATCCGCTGGTAGACGTAGAGCGGCACCTTCACGGTGCGCTCGCAGTCGAACTGGTTGCACTCGCAGGCGAGCTCGACCAAACCCTGCGCGTCGACCCGTGGCTTCTCGACAGCCACGGTCCGTCTGTTGGCCGTGCGCCGCGCGACGCGGTGCGAGATCCCGTCCTGCTCGGATCCCAGGCGTTCGTTCGCCGATGTCGCCATCGCGTCTCCTCCTGTCGTGAACGGATAGGGAGGGCGCGAGCGGCGCCGTCTGTATTCGTCCGGTGTCGAGCCAGTGTACGTGCGCCCACGCGGCCCCCGTCCCTGCCGGGAGCAACGGCTGCTACCCTGCTGGCACGGACGGCGTCGTCGTCCCGTGAGGTTTGACTTCTTCGGTTCCTCCTATGAGTGGTCGAGGCAGACGGATCTCGACCCAGCAACACACATAGGAGTGAATCAATGCAGCAGTCCTTTTCCCAGCTTGGCGTATCCGCGCGCATCGTGCGGGCGCTCGCCGAGCGTGACATCACGAGCCCGTTCCCGATCCAGGCCAAGGTCCTGCGCGACGCGCTCGCCGGCCGCGACATCCTGGCGAAGGCCCCGACCGGGTCGGGCAAGACGATCGCCTTCGCAATCCCGATCGTCGAGCGCCTCGAGGCCGGCGATCGGCGTCCTGCGGCCGTCGTGCTCGTCCCGACACGGGAGCTCGCGCTCCAGGTGACCGGAGAGTTCGAGGCGCTGGCGCCGAAGGGCATCGAGGTCGCCACCGTCTACGGCGGAGTGCCCGTCGCCGCGCAGGCGAAGCGCGCCCGCACCGCGCACGTTCTCGTCGCGACGCCGGGCCGTCTGAACGATCTGCTCGAGCGCAAGGCGGTCACACTCGACGCCGTCACGATCCTCGTGCTCGACGAGGCCGACCGCATGCTCGACATGGGCTTCAAGCCGCAGGTCGACCGCATCGTGCGGCGCATGCCGCGCACGCGGCAGACGATGTTCTTCTCCGCGACGCTCGATGCGACCGTCGGCGAGCTCGCACACGCGTACACGTCGAACCCCGCCCGTTACGAGGCGGCGCCGATCACCGACAACCAGGGCGAGGTGGAGCACCGCTTCATCTCCGTGAAGCCCGAGAACAAGGTGGAGAAGCTCACCGAGCTCCTCGGCGAGGCCGAGCGCGGGCTCGCGCTCGTTTTCGTCCGGACTCGGCGCGGCGCGGATCGCCTCGTGAAGAAGCTCGCGTTCCACCAGGTCGATGCAGTCGCACTGCACGGCGACATGAACCAGAACCAGCGCGAGCGCGCGCTCCGGAAGTTCGAATCCGGGAAGGCGTCGACACTCGTCGCGACTGACGTCGCCGCTCGTGGCCTCGATCTCGCCGACATCACGCACGTCATCAACTTCGATCCCCCGGCCGAGCACTCGGGCTACGTGCACCGGGTGGGGCGCACCGGGCGCGCCGGACGCGCAGGCGTCGGCGTCACGCTCGTCCTCCCGGATCAGCAGGCGGACGTCAGCCGCGTCGCTCGGCTCGCGGGCCACACCGAGCAGTTCGCGTCCGGCGGCATGCAGGTTGCGCCGCCGCGCCGCGTCTACTCGTCGCGCCGCGGTCGCTCGAAGTGGGGCTCGCCCGCCCCGCGTCGCAAGATCTGACGATTACGACGTGATCTGACGACTACTTCGTCGCCGCGAGCTGCGCGTCGATCCAGGCCTCGGCCTCTTCGCGGTCGACGCCCCGCGCGACCTCGATCTCGCCGGAGAGCAGCTCGCGCGCCTTCAGGTGGAGCGCCCGCTCGCTCGTCGAGAGCTTGATCGGTGTGCCGTTGGCCGTGCGGCCCTGCTCCCGTTTGACGCCATCGCGCACGATCTCGGCCAGGTCGATCGGATCGCCGCTGCGCAGCTTCTCCTGCGCCTGCGCGAGCCGCTTCGACCAGATCTCGTCGCTCACGACGCCCTCCTCACGGAGTGTCTTCTGCACCTTCTTGAGATCGGCCTCGGTGGCGGGCGGTCGAAGGAGCTCCTCCGCGCGGGAGATCGGCAGCGTGACCGAGAGGTCGTTCCCGAGCTCGACGAGCACGATCTCCTCCTCGACGCCGAGCACGACCTTCTTCTCGCGCTTGGAGATGCGCCCGATCCCGTGCGGGGGATAGGCGACGAGCGTGCCGACTTTCAGCTCCACGGCTGGAGCCTATCGGCTGACGGCTGCGCTTCACCCTCGAGAGGGACGCAGATGCCGAGCTACAGCGCGGCGAAGAGGTCGACCGGGACGCCGTCCGGGTCCGAGAGCTGCGCGTAGCGCTGGCCCCAGAACGCGTCCCACGGCTCCTTCTCGCCGACGAACCCGGCCGCCGTGACCAGCTCGTAGCGCTCGTCGACCTCGGCCGGGCTCGCGCACTCGAACGCGAGCGCGAGCTGGTTTCCGCGCTCCCGTGTCCAGTCGGGCCGGAAGCTCTTGATTACATCCTCGGCGTCGAGCATGAAGCGCAGCCCGTTCGGCAGCGTCGCCTCGATGTGTCCCTCGCCGTCCTCGGGGAAGTCGACACCGAGCAGGCGGTAGAAGGCGATCGAGGCGCGCAGGTTCGACGAGACGATCCCGATCGCGGTCAGCTCGGGCACGCGGACACCTTATCGGTGCCGATCCTGCGCCAATCACTCCACAGGCGCACCCGCAAGCACGTCGTGGCCGTACCTTGGACACGTGTCGGAGGGTGACGTCCCGAGGCGGGACAGCAGGTTCACACCCATGCTGACCGACGCGAGTCGGTTCCGGTTCGAGTCCGGCGCCCCTCCGCGCCTTCAGCCTAGACTGTGCTCTGGTTGTGAACCTGCTGCGGGCACTGCCCGCTCACCTGCTTCGTGCGTTCATGCGCTCAGCCGTTTCAGCGCACGCCCGAGCGCCTGCGCACCTTCGAGCACGGGCGCGAACAGGTCGCCGTGCCGCTCGACCCGCTCCAGCGCCTCGCGCATCCCGAAGCGACGCGGCGTCACATCCTCAGTCAGCTCGTCCCAGCGAAGAGGCGTCGAGACCGGCGCGCCCGGCTTCGGCCGCACGGAGTAGACCGAGGCGATCGTCTTGCCGCGCGCGTTCTGGCGGTGGTCGACGAGGACGCCCTTCCGCTTGCGCTTCAGCCATTCGGTCGTGACGAGTCCAGGGTGACGCTCTTCGAGCCTGCGCGCGACCGCCTCGGCGAACGCGTAGGTCTGCTCGTAGGTCGCACGCCGCGCGATGGGGACGAGGACGTGGATCCCGTCCGCGCCGCTCGTCTTGACGTACGACTCGAGCTCGAGCCGCTCGAGCTCCTCGCGGATCAGGTGGGCGACGCGAATCGCGAGCGCGAAGCCGCCGTCGGGCGGATCGAGGTCGAAGAGCACGAAGTCCGGACGCTCGGGCTTGTCGACTCGCGAGTACCAGGCGTTCATGTCGATGCAGTTCATCTGCACCATCCAGAGCACCGCCTCCGGCGAGTTGAGGAGCGCGAAGTCCACCAGCCGTGACCCACCCTCGCGCGGGTACGTGCGGAAGGTTCGCGTCGGGATCCACGACGGCATCCCCTTCGGCGCCTGCTTCTGGAAGTACACGTCCCCGGTCGAGCCGTAGGGGTAGCGCTTCATCGTGAACGGCCGGTTGCGCAGGTGCGGGACGAGCACCGGCGCGATCGCGCGGTAGTAGTCGAACAGGTCCTGCTTCGTGATTCCGTCGTCGGGGAAGAGGACGCGTTCCGGGCTCGTGAGGCGGACCGACCGCGATGTCATGCGGCCGGTTGTACCTGTCGTCGGCGACACACGGCCGCCTGCGTCGAGCCGGTCCAGCGAACAGCCACAGCGGCTTTCGTGCCACGACCCGCTCGGCCAGCTCGGCGCAACTTGCAGGTCGCCAACCTCCCGAGGTCGCTGGTAATGATCCTCGCTGGGTCAGTGGCACAGCGAGGAGATGGAGGTGGACAGGAATGGTCGCTCCGGATCTGGATCAGTTCGTCGACCAGTACCACGGTGCTTTGGACGAGTTCTTCCGCGGTAATCCGGAGCCGGCGAAGGTTCTCTACTCGCACCGAGAGGATGCGAGCCTCGCCAATCCGTTCGGGCCAGTAGCCGTCGGGTGGCCGCGGGTCGCTGAGACCATGGAGCGCGCCGCAGCGAACTACAGAGACGGCGGTGCCACTGGCTTCGAGACGCTGGCGATGTACGTGACACCTGACCTGGCCTATCTCGTCGAGGTCGAGCGGTTCGAAGCCAAGATCGGCGGGAGCGAGGAGACCGCCTCAGGGGCGCTGCGGGTGACGAGCATCATCCGCCCGGAAGGCGGAGGCTGGAGGATCGTGCATCGGCATGCAGATCCGATCACCTCCGCTCGACCGGCGGAGTCAGTGATCGAGCGTCGCGCCTGAGCCGTGTGGTCGGCTCCAGATCACGCGGCCGTCTCTCCGGAGCAACTCGCCTGCGGGCGATCATCGGCGCCGACATCGGGGTGGCGGATCGTCTGCACGCCATGACCTCCAGCTCACCACAGCGGACCTTGCCTGGCTAGGACAGGGTTCGATCGTCGGTCGGAGCTCGCATCAGACACTCGGATCGGGTACGAACTCGCGAACCTCCTGAGCGCAGCGGCAGGCGACGGCGATCTTGGCCGCCCACTCCAGCGCCTCCTCGCGCGACGCGACGTCGACGACCGAGAAGCCGCCGATGTACGCCTTGTTCTCCGGGCCGTCGGTGACCGTCCCGTCGGTGTCCACCACGCTCACGGTCTCGTAGGAATGCAGTCCGCCGCCGAACACCCACACGCCGGCTTCCTCGGCCTCTTCGACTACCGCGTACGCAGCGGCGGCCACGTCGGGAAGGTCCTCCTCTGGGAAGGTCATCGCGCCATCGTCGAACGAGATCAGATATCGCGTCATCTCATGGCTCCGTTCCGGCCTGCCGAGCCGCATCGCCACTGAGACTGACAAGCCGTCCAGAACTGATCGGTTGTGGCTAGATCCAGGCTCACGGCAGTGGTACCCGACCAAGAGCCCGAGCCCTCTGTCGCGAGAAGCTCACGGAGCTCTGCTTGCGTCGTCTCGTTGCGTCCGCATGGAGCGCGAGGAGCGGCCGCACAGCGTCTGAAAGTCTGGGATGGCCATCTTCGTCCGAGTTCTAGTGGTCGACGTGGAGCGAGTCGCCGAGGGCGCCGAGCACGAGGTCGCGCTCCGCGTTCGGGATGTGATCGCGCGGCACTGGGGCCATCGCCTCCACGAACGTCACGCCGCCCTCGGAGACGAGCTCGTGCTCGATCCCGCGGTTGACCACGACCACGTCTCCCGGTCCTAGCTCGCGCGTCTCGTCGCCCACCGTCATCACCATCGACCCCTCGACGATCCACATCGCCTGCTCGGACTCCGGGTGCGAGTGGCGAGCGACGACAGTCCCCGGCGCGTACGTCACGTGCCCGAGGAAGACCTGCCCGCCTGCGATGGCCTTGAGCCCCACGCCCGGGAAGAGGGCGTGGGGCTCGACACCGTTCCAGCTTCGGAAGGGACCGGTCAGGCGGGAACCTCGAAGCGAATCCCGCCGTTCGACACCGCGTTGACCGAGAGCTCCTCGTCG
>DASUCN010000079.1:0-4904 GCA_036276015.1 Gaiellaceae bacterium
TCGTCGACGATGATCAGCGTGCGCTCGAACTGGCCCATGTTCTCCGCGTTGATCCGGAAGTAGGCCTGGAGCGGCATCTCGATGTGCACCCCCGGCGGGACGTAGATGAACGAGCCGCCCGACCAGACGGCCGAGTTGAGGGCAGCGAACTTGTTGTCGTTCTGCGGGATGATCGTCCCCATGTACTGCTTGACGATGTCCTCGTGCTCGCGCAGGCCCGAGTCCATGTCGAGGAAGAGGACGCCCTTCGCCTCGAGGTCGGCCTGGAGCTTGTGGTACACGACCTCGGACTCGTACTGCGCGCCGACGCCGGCGAGGTACTTCTTCTCCGCCTCCGGGATCCCGAGCTTGTCCCAGGTGTCCTTGATGTCGGCAGGCAGGTCCTCCCACGAGTCGGCCTGCTTCTCGGTCGGCTTGATGTAGTAGTAGATGTTCTCGAAGTCGATCCCCGAAAGGTCGGCTCCCCAGCTCGGCATCGGACGGGCGAAGAAGTAGTCGAGCGACTTGTGGCGGAACTTCCGCATCCAGTCCGGCTCTTGCTTGTGCTCGGAGATCGCCTCGACGACCTCGTGCGAGATGCCCCTCCCCGACTTGAAGAAGTAGTCCTTCGCGGCGTCGGGGTTCGAGAAGCCGTACTTGTACTCCGAGCGGATCTGGCGAACGACGTCAGTCTCGTGCGTCGAGCTCATGTTGCCTCCCCTCCGACGCCTGCCGGAGTGAACGCCTCGTACCCCTCGGCCTCCAGCGTGTGTGCGAGCTCGGGGCCGCCCTCGGCGACGATCCGGCCGTCCACGAAGACGTGGACGAAGTCGGGCGTGATGTAGTCGAGGATGCGCTGGTAGTGCGTGATGACGAGCGCACCCATGTCCGGGCCCACGAGAGCGTTGACCCCGTTGGCCACGACCTTGAGGGCGTCGATGTCCAGGCCGGAGTCGGTCTCGTCGAGTACGGCGATCTTCGGCTTGAGCATGGCCATCTGGAGAATCTCGACCCGCTTCTTCTCGCCGCCCGAGAAGCCGTCGTTCAGGTAGCGCGACGCGAGCTCGCGCGGCACGCGCAGGTCTTCCATCGCAGAGAGCAGCTCCGTGCGGAACTCGGGAATGCGGACGGGATCGTCCTCGCCGCCGTTGGCCGCCTTGCGCTTCGCGTTGATCGCGCTGCGCAGGAAGCTCGTGACGGTGACGCCCGGAACGGCGTGCGGGTACTGGAACGCAAGGAAGAGGCCTCGCTGAGCGCGCTCGTCGGCGCCCAGCTCCGTGATGTCCTCGCCGTCGAAGAGGATCTGCCCCCCGGTCACCTCGTACGCCGGATGCCCCATGAGCGCGTACGCGAGCGTGGACTTCCCGGAGCCGTTCGGCCCCATGATCGCGTGCTTCTCGCCGAGGCCGACCTCGAGATCGACGCCCTTGACGATCTCGGTGCCGTCCTCGAGGGCGACGTGCAGATTCCTGATCTCGAGCTGTGCCATGCGAAGAGGGAACCTCCCGGGACGTGGATGGGCGGAGAAGCCACCCGCCACGTCGCATGGTAGCCGCAACGGTTCTCCGTCCCACCGGTGCTAAGGTGCGCGCATGCCATTCGGCATCTCGATCTGGGAGCTCATGATCCTGCTGATCGTGCTCCTGCTCATCTTCGGCGCCAAGCGGCTGCCCGAGATGGGCCGCTCGCTCGGGAAGGGCATGCGCGAGTTCAAGGACTCGGTCACAGGGGTCGAGGAGGCCGTCACGACCACGACGCCGACTCCGACCTCGGTCGAGCTCCCCCCCGCGTCCTCCGCGCCGGACTCGGCCGAGTCCGAGACGCGGGCCGAGCGGGAAACCGTCCGCTAGAGGCCACCTCGGATGCTCCGTAGGTGGCTCCCGCGCCGTCTCGGCCACGGCGAGGAGGCGACGCTCGTCGAGCACCTCGAGGAGCTGCGCTCGCGTCTGATCATCGCCCTGGTGGCGATCATCCCGATCTTCCTCGTCACCTTCACGTTCCACGAGCGGATCATGAGCTGGCTGACGGGCCCGCTCGCGGACGACAAGAAGCTCGTCACGCTCGGCGTGACCGAGCCGTTCACGACCTCCGTGAAGGTCAGTCTCATCGCCGCGCTGGCCCTCGCGCTGCCGGTCATCCTCTGGCAGGCGTGGGCGTTCCTCGCGCCGGCGATGCAACCCCACCTCGAGCGGGTCATGCTCGTGTTCCTCGGGCTCGCGACGGCGCTGTTCGTGTGCGGGGTCGCCTTCATGTACGTGGTCGTCCTTCCGCGCGCGCTCGACTTCCTCACCTCGTACGACGCCGAGCTCTACGACATCCAGATCCGCGCGAGCTACTACTACACGTTTGCGGCGATGACGCTCCTCGCCGGCGGGCTCGCCTTCCTCATGCCGATCTTCGTCCTCGCCCTCGTTCGCCTGGGCGTGGTCTCCAGCGACCAGCTGCGCCGGAACCGGAAGATCGCGTTCGTCGGGCTCCTGGTCTTCGCGATCCTGCTTCCGACCGTCGACCCGGTCTCCCTCGCGTTCGAGGTCGTGCCGCTCGTCCTGCTCTTCGAGATGGCCATCTGGCTCTCGGTGCTCATGGAGCGCCGCTGGAACCGCGGGTGGGACGAGGACTACGCGGAAGGCCTGTTCTGAAGGTCGTCTCGGCCGACTGGGTCGTCCCGGTGGAGGGCGGCCCGATCCGCGACGGCGCCGTCGCGATCGCGGACGACGGCACCATCGCCGGCGTCGGCGAGCGGGCGGAGCTCGGCGACGGCGAGCACTACCCCGAGTCGGTGATCCTCCCGGGCTTCGTGAACGCCCACACGCACCTGGAGTACGAGGTCTACGCGGGGTTCGGCGACGGACTTCGCTTCGCCGAGTGGATCGGGCTCCACGTGGAGCGGAAGAGCCGGATCGACCTCGAGGACATGGAGGCGATCGCGCGCCTGGGCGTCCACAGCTGTCTCCGTTCGGGGATCACGACGGTCGGCGACTGCAGCTTCAGCGGCGCCGCGGCGACCGCGTGCGCCGGCCTCGGGCTGCGGGCGACGATCTACCTGGAGGTCTTCGGCGCCGACGAGACGTCGATCTCCGAGCGCTTCGAGCCGATGCGCGCACGCCTGGCCGGGCTGCCCGAGACGGTGCGGATCGGGGTCTCGCCGCACGCCCCGTACACGTGCACGATCGACCTCTACCGCGCCTGCGCCGACCTCGGCCTCCCGGTCGCGACCCATCTCGCGGAGAGCGACGACGAGACGGAGTTCCTGCGGACGGGCGGAGGCGGGTGGCAGTCGTTCGCCGAGCTGCTCGTCCCTCCCCTCGGGACGACGGGGATCCGCGCGCTGGCAGAGGCGGGACTGCTCGACGCGAACGTCCTCGCGGCGCACTGCGTGAAGGCCGACGACGAGGAGATCGCGCTCCTCGCCGAGCACGACGTGGCGGTCGCGCACTGCCCGCGCTCGAACGGGATCCTGGGCTGCGGCGTCGCGCCGCTCGCCGCGCTGCGGGAGGCGGGGATCCGTGTGTGCATCGCGACCGACAGCCCGGCGTCGACCCCGTCCTTCGACATGTACGACGAGATGCGGGCGGCGATCGTGGGGGCCCGCGCGCGGGAGGGACGGCCTGACGCGCTGACCGCGGCGGACGCGCTCGAGCTCGCGACGCTGGGCGGGGCGCGAGCGCTCGGCATCGTGGCGCAGGTCGGATCGCTCGCCCCCGGAAAGCAGGCGGATCTGACCGTCCTCTCGCTCGCCGAGACGGCGTTCATCCCCTGGGAAGATCCTGTTACGGGAGCGGTTCTCGGCGGAGCGCCGGAGCGCGTCGTCGCTACTCTCGTGTCCGGCGAACCGCGGTACGAGAAGGGAGGGACGACATGGCACGAGCTGATCGACGGCGCGCGCAGAGCGCGAAGCCGGCTGCTGCAAGCCGGCGCGCCGACGTAGCCGCGCTGGAGGACACCATGTTCTTCCCCCGGCTTCGCCGGCAGGCGAAGTGGATGTTCCTGTTCCTCGCGCTCGCGTTCGGGCTCGGCTTCACGCTCTTCGGCGTGGGCGCAGGCGGGATCGGCCTGGGCGACGTCTTCCGGGATGGCGGCGCCGACGGGGTTCCCTCGGTCTCGGACGCCGAGCAGCGCGTTCTCGACAACCCCAAGGACGCCGAGGCGTTCAAGGATCTCGCGACCGCGCACCAAGCGGACGGCCAGATCGACGACGCGATCGAGGCGATGCAGAGCTACGTGCAGCTTCGCCCCAAGGACGCCGACGGGCTCCGCGAGCTGGCCGCGCTGTACCTCCAGCAGGCCACGGAGGCCCAGGAGCGCGCGGAGATCTACCAGTTCCGATCCGCCTATCTCGCGCCCGGCGGGATCCGGGACACGATCTTCCAGCTCGGAGGCAGCCCGCTCACGCCCGACCCGATCACGAACGCCGTGAGCACGGCGTACGAGAGCGAGATCGCGGCTGCGTCGTCCGAGGTGCAGACGGCCTCCGCCCAGGCCGTCGAGCAGTACAAGAAGCTCGCGGCGCTGCAACCGAACGACCCGGCAGTGCAGCTCGAGCTCGCACAGGCCGCGCAGTCGGCCAACGACGTCGCGACGACGATCGCCGCCTTCGAGGCCTTCCTGAAGCTCGCGCCAGACGACCCCACGGCGCCCGAGGTCCGCAGGATCCTCAAGCAGTACAAGCAGTTCAGACCGTCGAGCTGATCCTCCGCGGATAGACTCGCCACCCGTGAGGCCTGCCCTCCTCGTCGCGGTGGCGTCAGCCGGAGCGCTCGTGCTCGCGCTCTCGGCGTGCGGGACCGGCGGCTACACGAGCCAGGGGAGCCAGGGAGCGGGGAAGGAGTACTTCGTGCAGGCGTGCGGGGGCTGCCATACGCTCGCCGACGCCGGCACGTCGGGGACGATCGGCCCCGACCTCGACGACGCGTTCGCCCAGGCAC
>DASUCN010000080.1:0-31771 GCA_036276015.1 Gaiellaceae bacterium
GCGGGTCATTCGAGGGCTCCTCGCGGACGAGGCGCTCACTGCCGAGCTCGCGATCACCCGCTGGCATCCCGTCGCCGAGGAGTGGCGAGACTCGTCGGTCGCGCTCCCGGCCACTCCCGAGCAGGAGGAGCGTGAGTACGAGGAGCGCGAGGCCGCCGAGATCGACGAGGCCGAGCGCGAGGGTGACTTCGACTGGCGCGTCGTGGCGGAGCTTTCGGGTCGCGACGAGGCGCGCGAGCTCGCGCGTCGCCTCGACGGGGACGGCGAGCGCGTCAAGCGGCGCTGGCGCTACGTCGTCGTCGGAGCCGCGACGCAGGAGCGTGCCGAGGAGCTGACCGAGCGCCTCCGCGACGAGCTGGGCGGACAGGGAGACGTGTGGGTCGAAGCGAACCTCGACGACGTCGTCGCCGGCCCGTTCCAGTTCGTCGGCTTCTGAAGTGGGCTGGCCACGCGACGACGCGAAGCTCGACCGTGTGCGCACGCTCATGACCGAGCGCGGCCTCGACGCCCTCGTCGTGCGCGCCCCTGACAACGTCCTCTACCTCACGAACTTCTGGGGCATGAAGGGCTACGACGCATGTGTGTTCCCCCGCGAGGGCGAACCGATGCTGATCTGCCTCGAGGCGTCCGAGGAGGACGCGGGACGCATGGCGTGGACGGACGACGTACGGTTCTTCAAGGGCTACCACGCAGGTGACCCCCGGCCTCCCATCGCGCGCGTCCTCGATCTCGCGCGCGAGGCAGCGAGCGCGTACGAGCGCGTAGGTCTCGAGCTCACGCTCGGAACCCAGGCTTCGGACCGCATGGTCGGCGAGCCGACGACGTACACGGCGGAGTGGTTCACCGTATTCGGGGAGGCGATGGACGCGACACCCCTCCTCGCCGCCGCGCGCGCCGTCAAGACCGAGCAGGAGGTCGAGCGCATTCGCATCGCGAACGACATCGCAGCGGCGGCGATGGAGCACTGCAAGCTCGTCATTGAGGCGGGGATGAGCGAGGCGCAGATCGCCGCGGAGTGGGAGGGGTTCGTCCATGGCGAGGGCACCGGGTGGGAGGGCAAAGTCGACCTCGCCCACGGGTTCTCCCTCGTCTGGTCGGGGCCCGGCATCAAGACGTTCACCGCGACGACGTCGCGGTCGGTCGTCGAGGGCGAACCGACGCTTTTCGAGATCTGGGTGTGTGCCGACGGCTACTGGTGCGATCACACGAAGAACCTCGTGGTCGGCGAGCTCACGCCGCGCTACCGGGAGATCGAGGCCGGTCTCATGGGCGTCTACCACGATGCCGTCGATTTCGCGAGGCCGGGAGCGAGCCTCGCGGAGCTCGATCGCCGGATCCGGTCGGGCATCGAAGCGCTGGGGTTCCCCGGGCAGCCGTCCCATCCGATCTGCCACGGCGTGGGGGCGCGCGCCCACGAGCCGCCGTACGCACATCAGGCCGGCGGGGGTGAGGTCGCAGCCGGAATGGTTCTTGCAATCGAGCCAGGATGCTATGTCGAGGGCGGCGGGGGGCTCCGCGTCGAGGACAACTTCCTCATCACGGACGCCGGCGCCGAGAAGCTGTCGCCGTTTCCGGACGGGATCGTGCCGGCGTGACCCTCGACCGCTCCAAGCTGTGGACCGGCGACCTCAACGCGAAGGCGCTCGAGCCGCAGCCGCGCGTCACGGTCGGGCTCTACGACACCACTTTGCGCGACGGAGAGCAAACTGTCGGAGTCGTATTCTCTCCAGAGCAAAAACTGGCTATTGCAAACGCACTCTCGGAAGCGGGTGTCGACCGGATCGAGGCGGGGTTCCCGCGCGTGTCGGAGGACGACGCAAAGGCGATCACGCTCATTCTCGAGGCCGGCCTCGACGCGGAGATCTGGGGCTTCTCGCGGGCCGTCCGGGCCGACGTGGAGGCGCTCGTCGAGCTCGGCGTGCAGGCGTCCGTGATCGAGAGCCCGATCTCGGACGGGAAGCTCCAGGCGCTCGGCGTTTCGCGCGAGACGATGCTCGAGCGGATTCGTGCGGCCGTCTCCTTCGCCGTCGGAGAGGGCATACGCGTCGCGTTCTTCGGGGTCGACTCGACCCGCGCGGATCTCGAGTTCGCCCGCCGTGCGTACGAGCACGCGGTCGAGGCGGGTGCGCAGGAGGTCGTCGTCGTGGACACGCTGGGGATCGCGACTCCCGAGGCGGCTGCGTTCCTCGTCACCGAGATCGTGGAGCGGCTCGACCACGAGGTGCCGGTGCACTGGCACGGGCACGACGACTTCGGACTCGCCACCGCGGCCGCCGTCGCGGCCGTACAGGCCGGCGCGACGTGGGTGCAGGGCACCGTCAACGGCATGGGTGAGCGCGCGGGAAACGCGGATCTCGTCGAGATCGCCCTGGCGCTCGAGGCGCTCTACGGGATCCCGACGCGCCTCGAGCTCGGGCGCGCCCGTGCGCTGAGCGCGCTCGTGCAGGAGCTCGCCGAGACGCCGCTCGCCGCCTGGAAGCCGGTCACCGGCGACAACCTCTTCACACGCGAATCCGGTGCGGTGGCGGCGCAGTTCCACGACCCGCCTGCGATCGAGCCGTACGCCTCCGAGCTCGTCGGCGCGGAGCGAGGCATCGTCCTCGGCAAGAAGAGCGGCCTCGACTCGATCCGGATCAAGGTGGAGGAGCTCGGCCTCGACGTGCCGGAGGAGCGGTATCCGGCGCTTCTCGAGGCGGTCAAGCGGGCAGGTGTCAAGAAGCGTGGTCTCGTGAGCGACGCTGAGTTCAGGCGGCTTGCCCGCCGCCGGGCGCCGAGCGCTTGAGCCCTTCGGCGCACGCAGGCCTGTGGATGAATTGGCGCCACCTTGGCACGCTTACAGTGCCAGGCACTGTAAAGGCCGCGGTTGCGGTTGACTGACATGTCACCGCGCTGAGATACTCGTCTGGCAGCGTGGAACGGGTCTGCATCGTCGGGGTGGGCGTCATCGGGAGCCTCTTCGCGGGTCATCTGGCTCGCGTCTGTGAGGTCTCCGTGCTCACCCGACGCCGCGAACACGCGGACGCGCTGAACGAGCACGGGCTCCGGGTGAGCGGGAAGACCGACCATCACGCCCGGGTCACGGCGTCGGACGATCCCGACGCGCTCCCGGCGTTCGACGTCGCGATCGTGGCGACGAAGGCGGCGGGGCTCGAGCCCGCGGCGCGCGCGCTGCAGGGACGGTTTCCGGACGCGACGATCGTCACCGTCCTCAACGGAATCGGTGCCGAGGAGGTCGTCCGTGCGCACGGCGCGTGGCCGATCGTGTCGGGCGTGACGTTCATGAGTGGAACGCGTCACTCCGACACACACGTCGAGTACATCCTCGACACCGAGACGTGGCTCGGCCCGTACGAAGACACCGGGTTCGCGGTCGTTCGAGACATCGCGGACACGATCGTCGCGTCGGGGCTGAAGGCAGAGGCGCTGCCAGACCTGCGGCCCGCGCAGTGGTCGAAGCTCATCTTCAACGCCGCGGTCAATCCCACTGCGGCACTCACGGGGCTCCCGCACGACAAGCACTTCGCACAGGAGGCGGAACCCGGCGATCTCGGCCACCTCGTCCACGGCCTCGTCGACGAGGGGAAGGCGGTTGCCGCGGCAGCCGGGATCGAGCTCCATGACGACCCCTGGGAGATGAACGTCCTCGCGACGCAGCGCGGCTCGGCGCACTACCCCTCGATGCTCGAGGACGTCGAGGCACGGCGGGAGACCGAGATCGAGCTCATCACCGGCTCGCTCGTCCGGGAGGCGGAGCGGCATGCGGTTCCCGTTCCGCTCCATCAACTGCTCTACGCGCTCGTCAGAGGCAAGGAAGCATCGTGGCAGGTATCACCGACAGGAGGGCAGAGATGACGAAGGTAGGAAAAGCGGCGCTCGCGCTGATTGCGATCGCGGTCGTGGCGGTTGCCGCGGTCAGCGGCGGCTCGGCCGCGTCCGAGCAGGCGAAGAGCGTGACCATCGGCTGGGCGTACGACGGCGTGGGTGCCATGGCCCCGTTCGACGGGCCGGCGCTCGCCGCCGCGAAGACGCGGATCGCGCAGGTCAACAAGACGAACGCGATCAAGCTCAAGCTGATCACGTGCAACACGCAGAACAACAAGCCCGCGATCGCGAAGTCGTGCGCGACGAAGCTCCTCGCGCAGGGTGCGGACATCGTCATGACGACGTGCGACGTGGACTTCGCGGCGCCTGTCGTACAGACGGCGATCAACGCCGGGAAGCTCACCGTCGCCGCGTGCATCGGCACCGACCAGATGGGCCCGAAGCGCTTCGGCGCGAAGGGACGGCTCGCGTTCTCCTTCGGGAACGTCGCGCAGGACGAGGGCTCCGCAATGGCCGAGTACGCGTGGAAGCGCGGCTGGCGGACGGCGTCGCTCGCGACCGACACGGTCATCGTCTACTTCCGCAACGTCGTCCAGGCGTTCAAGGCTCGCTGGCAGCAGCTCGGCGGGAAGATCGCCACGGAGGAGACCTACCAGTCGCTTGGCGGGAACCAGGGGTCCTGGTCGAACGTCGTGACCCGGCTCAACAACGAGGATGCCGACGTGATCGTCACGTCGACGGCCGCGGCGTTCGGCGCGCAGGTGCCGATCATCAACGGCCTTCGCACGCTCGGCAACAACACGCCGATCCTCAACTCGTGGGCCGGTGACGGGAACTACTGGTACACGCAGGAGCCGAAGGTCTCGAACTACTACTACGTCACGTTCGCGTCCGCGTTCGGCAACGACCCGGTTGCCGCGGTGAACGCGCTTGCGAAGCGGAACCAGGCGGCGATCGCCAAGGCGGGGAGCACCGGCGGCTTCATCACCGGCCCTGCGGCTGTCGACGGCATCCTCGTCGCGCTGAAGCGGACCGGCGGCAACACGAACGGCGCCGCGCTCGCGGCACAGATGGAGAAGTTCAGGAACGTGCCGACCCTGTCGGGCCTCGTGAACTTCTCGCGCCAGCTGCACACGGTGTACGGGCGTGCGTACCGCGTGATCCGCGTTCAGAACAACACCCCGACGGTCGTCGGCACGATCAAGGCCAAGGTCGTCCCGAAGATCTAGGGCTTGGCCGAAGCGCAACCTTCGGAGACCAGGCGGTCCGGAGCATCGCTCCGGGCCGCCGGCGTCTCGCGCTCGTTCGAGGGCGTCCAGGCCCTCCGCAGCGTCGATCTCGAGCTGCAGCGGCACGAGGTCGTGGGTCTGATCGGCCCGAACGGGGCCGGGAAGTCGACGCTCGTCAACGTCCTCACCGGGTTCGACTTCCCGGACGACGGCTCCGTCGAGCTCGAGGGCCGGGATGTCACCCGCTGGAAACCCGACCGGAGGGGGCGCGCAGGGCTCTCGCGGACGTTCCAGCACAGCCGGTCGTTCCGAGGGTTGTCGGTGCGCGAGAACGTGGAGGTCGCCGCCCTCGGCGCCGGCGCCGGCCCGCGAGAGGCGCGCCGTCGGGCGGGCGCCTTGCTCGACTCGCTCCAGCTCGGTCGGTACGCGGACGCGCCGGCAGCGTCTCTGCCGCACGGAGACGAGCGCCGGCTCGGCGTCGCGCGTGCGTTGGCGACCGAGCCGCGGTTCGTGCTCATGGACGAGCCGGCCGCGGGGCTTCCGGAGTCGGAGGTTCCGGCGTTCGCGGAGGTCGTCCGCTCGGTGCGCGACGAGCACGACGCGGGCGTCCTCCTCATAGACCACAACATGGCGCTCATCATGGACGTCTGCGACCGGATCCAGGTGCTCGACCAGGGCATGACGCTCGCCGAGGGGTCGCCTCACGAGATCCGCGGCAACCTCGACGTCGCAGCCGCCTACCTCGGCGAGCCGGCGGTGCGGGAGTGAGCACCGCTCGCCTTCGGCTCACGCGCGCGGGGGAAACCATGTTTTCCCACGCCTGGTCGCGACCGGAGCTCGCACGCGCGAGCTCCGGTCTTGCGAGAGGAACGCGCCCCCCCTTCGTCTCGAGAGCGCGCGGAACCTCCCGGTTCCCCGCAACCCTCTACGCTCACGTGCCGCGAGGCGGCTCGTGAGCGCGCTCGATATCCGCGACCTCGAGGTCGCCTACGGGGGTGTCATGGCCGTCCGCGGGCTGTCGCTGACCGTCGCACCCGGTGAGATCGTCGGACTCATCGGCCCGAACGGGGCCGGGAAGTCGACGACGCTGCACGCGGTCATGGGCCTCGTCCCCGCGCGCGGCGGGGAGATCCGCTTCGGCGACACCTCGCTGCGCGGACGGACGCCCGAGGCGATCGCGCGCAGCGGGATCGCGCTCGTCCCCGAGGGCCGGCGGCTCTTCGGCGAGCTCACCGTCGAGGAGAACCTCCGGCTCGGGCTCGCGGCACGGCCGCGTGGGGGCGACGTCGACGCCGCTCTGGCCGAGGTCGCGGTGCTGTTCCCGATCGTCGAGGAGTTCCGCTCGCGCCACGCGGGTGCGCTCTCGGGTGGGCAGCAGCAGCAGCTCGCGATTGCCCGCGCGCTCGTCGCGAGCCCGAGGATCCTTCTCCTCGACGAGCCGTCGCTCGGCCTCGCGCCAACGGTCGTCGACCTTGTCTTCTCGACGCTGCGGACGATCGCCGAGCGTGGCATCGGCGTCCTGCTCGTGGAGCAGCGCGCGCAGCGGACGGTCGCGCTCGCCGAACGGACGCATGTACTTGCGAACGGCGAGCTGCGGCTGATCCTCACTCCCGACGATGCAGCTGACACGGACCGTATGGTCGCGGCCTATCTCTCATGAGCCCGCTCCTCGCGACTGGGCTCGGGGACTTCCTCCGCGACGCGGTCGACTTGCAGGTTCAGGTCGACGCGATCGGGCTCGGGGCGATCTTCGCTCTGATGGCGGTCGGGATCGGCCTCGTCTTCGGCGTGATGCGCCTCGTCAACTTCGCGTACGGCCAGCTCATCATGGCCGGAGCCTTCGCAATCGCATTCGCCTCGGATCGTGACTGGCCGGTCGGCGTCGGCATCGGACTCTGCTTCGCGGTCGTGCTGGCGCTCTCTCTCGCGATGGAGCGTGTCGTCTTCCGTCCACTCCGCACGCAGTCCGCCGCCGTCATGCTGATCGCGACCTTCGCGGTCGCCTTCCTGCTCCAGTCGATCGCACTCCTCTGGTTCGGACCGCTCGGGAAGACGGCGACGTCACTCGTCCAGCTGAACCGCCCGCTCGAGATCGGAGGCGTCGACATCCGCAAGATCACGATCGTCGCGATCGTCACCGCCGCGGTCTGCCTCGTCCTGCTGGTGGCGCTGCTCAACCGGACGTCGATCGGCCTGCACATGCGCGCCGCGGCGATCGATGCGCAGACCGCGCGCCTGCTCGGCGTGCGGGCGAACGCCGTCAGCACGGTGTCGGTGCTCATCGCCGGCGCGCTCGCGGCCGTGGTCGCGGTCATGCTCACCGTCCAGTATCCGACGGTCACGCCGACGTTCGCCCTCCAGGAGACGATCCTCGTGCTCGCGGGCGTCGTCGTCGGCGGGATGACGCGCCTGCTCTCGGCGACCCTCGGCGGATTCCTGATCGGCTACGTCTCAGGGCTGCTCGGCGGCGCGCTGCCGTCGAGCCAGAGCCAGTACCTGCCATCGTTCCTCTTCGGGCTCGTCATCCTCGTGCTGTTGATCCGTCCGGACGGCCTCTTCACCCGTAGGCGCGGCCTCGTGGAGCGCGTATGAGGACCAGGCAGGCCGCACTCGAGTTGCTCGCGCCGGTGGCGCTCGTCGTCGCCGCAGCGATTCTGGGGACGTTCGTCTCGCAGGCGACCGAGATCTACTTCATCACGGCGCTCATCTCGGTCTCGACGGTGGTCGCCATCTACGTCTTCGTCGGCAACTCCGGCGTCCTCTCGTTCGGCCACATCAGCTTCTTCGCGGTCGGTGTCTGGGCGGCCGGCGTGCTGTCCATCCCCGAGGCCGAGAAGCCCGCGACGATGCCGTACCTCTTCGACTTCCTCTCCTCGACGACGGTGGGCAACGTGCCGTCGCTGCTCATCGCGGCAGCAGTGGGTGGTGCGTTCGCGCTGCTGGTCGGGCTTCCGCTCATGCGCCTCTCCGGCCTCGCGGCGGGGATCGCCACCTTCGCGGTGCTCGGGATCACGAACAACCTCCTCCGCTACTACGAGAAGATCGGCCCCGGCCTGAACACGTTCTCGTCGGTGCCGGAGACCACGGATCTCCTGCAGGCCACGGTAGGCGCGCTGCTCGTGATCGCGGCGGCGTTCGCGTACCAGCGAAGCCGCCTCGGGCGCCAGCTGCGTGCGACCCGCGAGGACCCCGCGGCAGCGCGCGCCGTCGGCGTCTCCGTCTACCGGCAGCGGCTCGCGTCGTTCGCGCTCTCCGGCTTCCTCGCCGGCTTCGCAGGCGGCCTGTACATCCACTTCATCCCGATCAACGTCGACGCTGTCTACCTCGACCTCACCTTCATCACGCTCGCGATGCTCGTCATCGGCGGGACGACGAGCCTCTGGGGGGCGGTCGTCGGAGCACTCTTCGTGAGCGGGCTCGACTCGGTGCTCGCCGAGATGGAGGACGGGATGACCGTGCTCGGCCGCACGTTCGACCTGCCATCGGGGTCGCGCATCGTCGTCGTCAGCGCGGTGATGGCGCTCGTGCTCATCGTGCGCCCGGGCGGGCTCACCGGTGGCCGGGAGTTCTCGCTGCCGAAGGCGCGTGCGGCGGTGGCAAAGTGAGAGTCTGCGTGGTCGGGTGCGGCGCGGTCGGATCGCTGTTCGCCGCGAACCTCGCCCAGCTCGAGGACGTCGAGGTGTGGGCCTACGACGTCTCGCAGGCGCACGTCGACGCGATCAGCGCGAACGGGCTTCGGCTCGTCGGAGCAGGCGAGGTCGTGGCACGGCTGCACGCGACGACCGACGCCGCCGCCCTCCCGAGGTGCGACTTCGGGATCGTTGCCACGAAGGCGATGCACACCGAAGGGGCGATCGCGGCGACGGCACACGCCCTCGCGGACGGCGCGGTCGCGACGGTGCAGAACGGTGTCGGAAACGAGGAGCTCGTCGCGCGACACGTCGCCCGCGTCATCCGCGGCACGACCTTCCCGGCGGGCAAGATCCTCGAGCCCGGCGTCGTGCAGTGGGACGTGAAGGGCGACACGACGCTCGGCCCGTTCGAGCCGCAGCCCGCTCGGCAGGACGAGATCGCGCGGCTCGCCGCGGCCTGTACGCGCGGCGGGATGCCGACGACTGCCGTCGCCGACGCGCGCCCTGCGCAGTGGCGGAAGGTCATCTTCAACGCCTCGACGAATCCGGTCGGTGCGCTCACCGGGTTGACCCACGGGCGCGTGTGCGAGCGGCCCGACCTGCGCGCGATCGTGAGCGCGCTCGTCGACGAGGGGAAGGCCGTCGCGGCCGCGCAGGGGATCGAGCTCGACGCCGATCCCGAGGCGCTGATCGACCACGCGGCGAAACCGGAGGTCGCCTACGACCACAAGGCGAGCATGCTGCAGGACGTCGAGGCGCGCCGGCAGACCGAGATCGACTTCCTGAACGGCGGCATCGGACGGTTCGGGCGCGAGCTCGGCGTGCCGACGCCGCTGAACGACGCCATCACCCAACTCGTCAAGGCACTGGAGGACTCATGGCACTGACCGCGGAGCTGCAGCGACGCCACGACAACGTCCGCGCCGCGATGGCCGCGCACGACCTCGACGCCCTCGTCGTCTCCGGGAGCGAGTACTCCGGCTTCGAAGGGGCCGTGACGTACATGTCCGGATTCCAGATCGTCCATCGCTACGCGTACGTCGTCGTGCCGGCAGACGGTGACGCGTACGTCGTGTTCCCGTCGGAGGCGCGGTACGTCGGCGAGCACGGAACGGCACAGCTCGAGCAGGTGTTCCACGACCGTCCAGGCGAGCTCATCGCGGCGCGCGCGAGAGATGCGGGTTGGCGTCGGGTCGGCGTGTTCGGGCTCGATTACATCATGGCCGTGCGCGACTACCGTGCGCTCGAGGAGCTGGAGCTCGTGTCGTTCGACGTCGAGTTCGATCACGCGCGCGCCGTGAAGAGCGACGCGGAGCTCCAGTCCGTCCGCCACTCGGTGCGCATCAACGAGCGTGGATTCGAGGTCTTCCTCGACGCGTACGCGCCTGGGAAGACCGCGGCCGAGGTGATGGCGGCCGCGGAGGAGTGGTTCGTCCGCGAGGGCTGCGGACGGCTCACCATGAACATGGTGCTCACGGGCACCGACGCGTTCGCGCGACCGGAGTTCAAGATCGCGCGGCGCGAGGAGGTGCTTCGCGCCTTTCTCCTCCCGTCGCTCGAAGTGGCCGGCCCCGGGATGCACTGGGTCGAGGTCTCGCGCGCGATCGCCTCCCACGACGCGGTGCTCTCCGCGGACACCGAGCGGATGCTCGAGGCGTACCTCGAGTACTACGAGGCGGCGCCCGGGGCGATGCGACCGGGAGCGACGTGCCACGACGTCCACCGCGCGGTCTCGGCCGGCTTCACGACGCGCGGATACCACCTCGGCCATGTGACCGGGCACTCGATAGGGATGACCATGATCGAGTTTCCGAAGATCGGTGAGGGCGTGGAGACGGAGCTCGCCGAGAACATGGTCTTCTCCATGCACCCCCATGCGATCGCAGCCAACGGCGAGGACTGCCTCTACATGCAGGACACGTGGCTCGTCACCGCCGACGGTGGCGTGCCGCTCGCTAACCTCCCCATGCAGGTGTTTCGGGCCGCGGGTTGACAGCGGGGCGTAGAATCCGACCGTGAGCTGGCCGTGGCTCGTCCTGCTCGTCCTCGCGGCACTCCTGGCGGTCGCGGTGGAGAAGCCGCGCCTGGAGCGGCGCTTCGGTGCTGCGGCACGGCGCGACCGGGACCGACAGAAGCGGAAGAGACAGCTCCGCGTCGTCACGCCCGACGACGAGAGCGAGGAGTTCATCCGCTCGGTCCAGCGCGACCTCGACGCGCTCCCGACGATCGAGGAGCGCGACCGCAGGACCTAGGTTCGCCGCAGATCGCGCCTCCGCTCGCGCGGAGCCGCGATCGCGAACATCCCTGAAGCCGGCCGCTTCGCGGCCGGGTCGTTGCTGTATACGAGCCACCGCCTGGTTCAGCGGACTCGGACAGTGAAGGTCGCCGTGCGGGTGTTCGGGAGGATGCGCGCGACGTTCTCCGTGTTCTTCGACTCCTGGATGTCGGAGACGCGCACCCGGATGCGATGCGTGCCGGCGGACAGCCCGCCGCTCGGGATCGTCAGCACGCCGCGCCCGAGCGCCCACCTCGTCGGCGAGCCGTCGACGCTCACGCGGATCGAGTCACGGTAGACGCCGGAGCCCGAGTCGCTCACCGCGATCCGCACGGGTTCGTCGCGCTGCACCGAGCGGGTGCGCAGGCGAAGCGTCGGAGGCGTGACGTCGTTCACCCAGAAGCGGAAGGTGAAGCGTCCGGCGCCGGAGCGCGCGCCGCTGTCGAACACGACGGCGTAGTCCCCTCGCGCCGGCGCGAGCACGGCCGCGGCGAGGACCGGCTCGCGGAACTCGTCCATGTACGGGTTGTGGTTGACCGGGAGGCCTGCGTAGCCCGTGAGGCGGTTCTCGTCGAGGCCGGCGACCAGTCGTGGCTCCACGCGGCTCGAGCTGCCCCGCTCCACGATGACGGCGCCGGCGTTCGCCACGCGCCCCGCGATCCGGAAGCGGAAGACCCGCTCGGGACCGCCGAGCACGGTCGTGATCCCGATCCCGCTCGGCGTCTCGGGATAGCGGTAGCGGGAGACGGCCGAAGGACGCCCGATCGTGGTGCTGCGATAGATGCCCGGCTTGCCGAGGTTGGAGACCTTGTGGCGCGCGAGGCGCTCCGTCGTCACGCGCACCCAGATCGGTATCCGCCGCACGTCGGCTCCTCGCCGGAGCTCCACGTAGGCGTCGAGGTCGGCACTCGTCGCACTGCGCGTGGCGACCGCGTCGATGGTGAGCGTTCCCGGCACCTGGACGGTCGCCGGGAGCACGAGCCGGAGGCGGCGGGTCCCGCTCCGCACGACGCTGGAGACGAGCCATGTTCCGACGCCACCGCCTGCATCTTCGAGGGCCACGGTCTTCCTGGCGTTCGCGCCGGGCGCGAGCAAGCCGAACGAGAGCGCGGTCGGCTCGGCGAACAGGAGCGGGTCGTCGGCGCGTGGCAGCGCGACGACGCCGCCGCCCTGGAAGCGTGGCCCGGCGGGTCGATCCCGGCTCTCGACGGAGTCCGTGCCCGACTGCACGAGCGCAGACTTGACCTGATCGGCCGTCCACGCCGGATGGCGCTGTCGCAGCAGTGCGGCCGCACCCGCGACGTGTGGTGCGGCCATGCTCGTTCCGGAGAACTCCGCCCAGTCTCCTCCTGAGACGGACGAGAGGACGTCGACGCCCGGCGCTGCGACGTCCGGCTTGAGCCGGAGGGACACCGTCGTCGGGCCGACGGAGGAGAAGTCCGCGTGCGTACGCGTCGCCGGACTCCCGCCGAACTCGACCGCGCCGACCGCGATCGCGCCCTCCGAGTTGGCGGGCGACGAGACGGAGCCCGCGCCGACGTCGTTGTAGTCGTTCCCTGCCGCGACCACGGGCACGACCCCCGCGGCGGCGGCGGCGTCGAGGGCGAGCGCGACGATGTCTCGGGTCGGCTCGATCTCGGGCTCGCCGCCGGAGAAGTTGATCACGTCCATCCCGTCCGCGACTGCGGCCTCGATCGCGGCGACGATCGCCGGTGAGTTCGCGTTCGGGCTGAGACCGGAGTCGGTCTCGACGAAGACCTTGTAGTTCCCGAGGTAGGCGCGTGGCGCGACACCGGAGATGCGGCCTTCACCGGTCGGGGTCTCCGGGTTTCCGGCCGCGATGCCGGCGACGTGGGTGCCGTGGCTCGAGTCGTCGTCCGAGTACGCCAGCCGTGCGCTCGGCGCACTTGCGCTCCTGGGAGCGAAGACGCGCGCGACGATGACCTTTGCCGTGGTGAATCGACGCTGGCCCTTCGGGAAGCCGGCGGGCATCGTGTACCCGGCGGGATCGAAGAAGGGATGCTCCGGGTCGATGCCGGAGTCGATGATCCCGATCTTGACGCCCTGTCCGGCTGTGTCGAGCGTCGGACCCCAGAGCGCCGGCGCGCCGATCTGCTGCGGCGACGACGCGAGTTGCGGTTCGTAGCTCCCAGCTGTGAGCACGTCCCGTACGCCGGGGAGCGTCCGCAGGCGGTCGATCTCCGACGAGGGGAGCGAGAGCGAGAAGCCGTTCGCGACGAGTCGGTACCGCCACCCGAGGTCGGCTGCGGGAAGCGAGACGGCGAGGGCCTGCTGGAAGGAGCGTTGCTCGCGCTCGATACGTGCACCTGCCTCGGGGGAGCGTGCGAGGGGAGGCGACTCGAGCAGCACGACGACCTCCTGGCGCGCGTCGTTCCCAGCGGGCATCGTCGGTCCGCCGACGGCGAGCACGGCCGCCAGGATCGCGACGGCGAGGGGCGCCAGGCGACTCATCGAGGAGTGAGAGGAGCCGAGGCTAGAATCGGACGTCCGCGCGGATGTGGCGGAATTGGTAGACGCGCACGGTTCAGGTCCGTGTGCCCGTAAGGGCGTGGAGGTTCAAGTCCTCTCATCCGCATCGGCCCTTCTCGGCCGCCGTCGGCTTCCGCCGCACGAAGTCCGAAACCCCGGTCTCGGGGTGACGCCGAGGGGCGCCGACGGGAGTTGTCCGGTCGCTCACGGCGAGAATTGTGGCGACGGCACGCCGGTCGGGGCGGATCCCTCGTTCGAGGGACGGTAACCCGCTCGAGGACGACGACGAGCAGAAGGTGGACGGTCTCGTCTTCCATGTTGCCGTCACCGTGCTCGCGGTCGCGTTCGCCAGCTGGTTCGCGCTCGGTCTCGCGATCGTCGTCGGGCGTGCGCGCTACGACCGGCGGGCGCGACGGCACTCTTCGACGGAGCTGAGTCCGCGCCTCGCCCACCGGCTCGTCCGTCGCGTCCGTTTGCGTCCGCGGACGGACTGGGGCCGTTGGCGGCGCGTCACTGCACTTCAGCGACTCGAGCAGGCGCACCACCCGCTCGTGCCGCAGCTCGTCGGACTCGTGCTAGACGACCCCGACCAGCGGATCGCTGCCGCGGCGATCCGGACTCTCGGAGACCTCGGCGACGACTGGGCGATCGGGATCCTCGTGGACGCCTTGAAGCGCGGCCACGGGTCGCGCTCACGCATCGCTGCCGAGCTCGACGAGCTCGCGCCGGCGCCCGGCCCGAAGCTCCTTCCGCTCCTCCGCGATTGGAACCCGGCCGTGCGCTTCTGGGGCGCGACCCTCCTCCAGTCGTATCCCGACCTCGGCGAGGCCACGCTCATCGAGCTCACGTGGGACGCCGATCCGAATGTCCGCGCTGCGGCCGTCGAGACCCTGGGTACGCGCTCCGGGAGCGCTGCCGGCACCGCGCTGCTCGCCCGACTCGACGACAGCGAGTGGTTCGTCCGGGTCCACGCGGCGCGGGCCGCAGGGCACGTGCTCGGAGCGGAGGCGGCGCCGACCATCACCCGTCTGCTCGCCGACGAGCAGTGGTGGGTGCGCACTGCCGCGAAGGACGCGCTCCGCGGCATGAGGACCGATGCCGTCCCGTCGCTGCTCTCGATCCTCGCGCACGAGGATCGGTTCGCCCGCAACGGTGCCGCCGAGGTGCTGCAGGACATCGGCTTCGTCGACTTCCTCGCGCTCGACAATCCGCGCAGCCCGCTGCTGGAGCGAATCTACGAGGCAGGTGGCGAGCGGTATCGCGAGGCTGCCGAGGCCCGCGTCGAGGAGCTCGGCGAGATGGAAGAGGCGCGGGTCGCGTGACGACGGCCGTCACCGTCGCGGTATTCGTGTGTTTCGCCTACCTCGTCTTCACGACAGGGATCTACGTGGCGCTGACGGTCATCGGCGCGCTCGAGAGCGTCGTGCGGCGGCACGAGAGCTGGAGCGCTGACTACGAGACGCTCGGGGAGTCCCGCTTCACCATCCCCGTCAGCGTCGTCGTGCCCGCGTACAACGAGGCAGCTGTCATCGCGGCGACGGCTCGCTCGATGCTCGAGCTCGACTATCCGGAGCACGAGGTCATCATCGTGAACGACGGCTCGTCCGACGGAACACTCGAGGCGCTCGTCGACGCCTTCGACCTCGTCCCGTTCGAGAAGTTCGTGCGACGCGTCTTTGCGCACAACGAGGTGCGCGCGATGTATCGCTCACCCGAGCACCCGAACCTCGTCGTGGTCGACAAGGCCAACGGCGGGAAGTCGGATGCGTTGAACGCAGGACTGAACGTCGCGCGGTACCGCTACGTCTGCTGCGTCGACGCGGATACGTGGTTCGACCGCACGGCCCTGCTCAAGGGAATGCGTCTCGCCGTCCAGGATCCGGCTCGCGTCATCGGGGTGACGAGTCACCTGACGACGGCGCGAAAGCCCGAGCAGGCGATGGCACCGGCGCGCGGCCGTCGGCGCATCGACCTCCATCCGCTGATGGCCTACCAGCACCTCGACTTCCTGCGCGCGTTCTTCAACAACCGCACCGCCTGGTCGCGCGGCAACTACATGCTCTGTTCCCCGGGCGCGTTCGCCATCTGGCGGCGCGACGTGCTGGAGGAGGTCGGCGGCTACTCGAACGCCTTCACCTGTGAGGACATCGAGGTGACCTTCAGGATCCACGAGAAGTACCTACGCGAGGGACGCGACTACGCGATCCTCTGTCTCACCGACAACGTCGCGACGACCGAAGGCCCGGACACGGTGCGCAAGCTCGTGTCGCAGCGGGAGCGCTGGCAGCGCGTCATCGACGAGACGGTCTGGCACTACCGGCGCATGTGGTTCAACCCGCGCTACAAGTCGGTGGGCCTCGTCGGCACGCCGTTCTACCTGCTGACCGAGGTGCTCGCACCCGCATTCGAGGTGCTGGGGCTCCTCGCGCTCGCAGGCGCCGTTGCCCTGGGTCTGTTCGAGCCGGCGACGTTCCTCCTCATGGTCACGGCGCTCGCGTTCGTGAATGCTGCGCTGACGGCGAGCGCGGTCTACTTCGAGGACATGCAGTCGCGCAGCTACCGCAAGCGCGACCTGGTCGCGTTGCTCCTGTACGCGCCGCTCGACTTCGTCCTGTACCGGCCGATCATTCTCTGGTCACGGCTGAAGGGGAGCTGGCGCTTTCTTCGCGGCGACAAGTCGTGGAACAAGTTCGAGCGCAACGTGCGGGCTCCCGCGTAGCGACTCTCTCCCGCGCAAGTTGTGCGAGCGGATAGCGTCATCTCTCGTAGTGACGAGGAGTTACGAGATCCGATCGGGGAAGCGCGCCGTCTCGGTCAAGTCCGCCGCGAGCGCCCAGCAGGCGCTCGTGGACTACGTGCGCTCGCTTGGCTGCGCGGATGCCGAGATCATCAGGCTCGGGTCGTCGACCGTCTCCTGGCGCGGGGCGCAGTACCACGCCGTTCCCCTCGCTGCTGGCCGCGAGTAGTTCTGTCGCCTACGCGAGGGCCGCGAGGACGTCGCGCGCGTGGTCGGCGGGCTTGACCTTGCGCATGACCTTCGTGACGGTCCCGTCCGCGTCGATGACGAACGTCGAGCGCTCGATGCCCATGTACTTCTTGCCGTACATGCTCTTCTCGACCCACGTGCCGTACAGCTCGGCGACCTCGTGCGACTCGTCGGAGAGGAGCGTGAACGGGAGGCCGTACTTCTCCTTGAACTTCACGTGCTTGCGTGGGCTGTCCGGGCTGACCCCGAGGACGACGGCGCCCTTCGCCTGCAGCTCGCCCCACACGTCACGGATGCCGCACGCCTGCGTCGTGCATCCGGACGTGTCGTCCTTGGGATAGAAGTAGAGGGCTACCGGCTTCCCGCGGAAGTCTTCGAGCGAGACGTCCTCGCCCGAGTCGCTCGGCAGCGTGAAGGCGGGAGCTGGCTTACCCTCCTCGACCACGAGGCGATCGTAGCGACCGCCTCCCTTTGACACGTCGACGTAAGCGTGACAGTGTCGCTCACCGTGACGAGTCCCTTCGCGTACGGCCCTGACGAGGGGCGCCGGATCGACTTCGGAGCGGGGTTCGAGGTGGTGGTGAAGGCGGACGAGCGGACGACGGGGGGCGTGGTGTCCGTGCTGGAGACCTCAGAGCCTCCTGGCCTCGGGCCTCCGGTGCACGTGCACCACGACTGCGCGGAGGCGTTCTACGTACTCGAGGGCGAGTACACGATGAGTCTCGACGACGAGGAGGTCGTCTGCCCCGCGGGGTCGTTCGTCTTCATACCGCAGGGCGTGCGGCACGGATTCCGAACCGGCGGGGTGCCGAGCCGGAAGCTGAACTTCTACTTCCCGGCCGCGATGATCGGGTACTTCGACGATCTCGCCGTTGCACTTGCGCGTGAGAGTGTCAGCGACGAGGACCTCGCCGAAATTGCGACGGCTCATGCGATGGAGATCGTCGGTCCGTCCTCCGACAGCTACGTCTGAACCGGGCGCGGAGCGCTCCTAGGGGCCCCTCCGGCGACCCACGACGATTACGTAGCTGGCGGGCCGTCCGGCCCACTTGGCGAGTAGCTCTTCGACCCGCGCCCTGAGGTCTTCGAGCCGGTCGGGTGGCAAAGCAGTAGTGAGTGCTCGGAGCTCGCCCGACTGGTCGAGAGCCTCGTCCCAGGTCGTTGCGCCGGGTTGTGAAGACGTTTCTACGCATCGCGCCTCGAAGTCGAACACGTCGCCGAGGAGCTCCTCGATCCGATCCGCGAACGCCGCGGGATGGTCGCCGAAGTCACGATCACCGAACTCGCGGAAGATCGTGGTTGTCTCGGCGGAGCGGGAGTCCATCGGCATCAACGTGAGACCAAGCCGACCTCCGTCTCTGGAGACCCGCGCGAGCTCGGCTGCTGCCCTCCGTTGATCGGGAGCGAACATGACGCCGAAGCTGGAGACGACCACGTCGAAGGCCGCGTCGGGGTACGGCAGCGCCTGTGCGTCGCCGACGTCGAAGCGAACGTCGAGGCCTTCCTCGCGCGCGCGGGCACGAGCGCGCTCGATTCCGTCCACCGCGACGTCGATCCCGGTGACCGCAGCGCCTGTGCGCGCGGCCAGCAGCGCGAGCCCACCGGACCCGGTCCCGACGTCGAGGACGGACTCCCCGGGTCGGGGGTCGACGAGCCCGACGAGCGCTTCCTGCGAGCCGGTGTTTCCACGCTCGAGACGCTCCCAGTGCCAGGACGAGGTCATACGCTAGGCGGTTGCGGCGAGAAGGGCCTCGCCCTCGCGGATGTAGCGCGTCGCGCCGACCGAGCGGTAGAACGCGAGCGCCTGCTCGAGCTGGACGTCGGCCTCGGCTCGCCGACCCTGAGCCGCCAGCACCTTGGCTGCGCGCAGACGCAACTCCGCCTCGCCGACCAGCCAGCCCTCGTCGGCCTGGATCTCAGCAGCCGCGACGAAGTCTCCGTCGAGGACCGCCGACGCGATGCGGACGCTCGACCGCTCCGGCAGCGTCGTGATGACCTGCCTCACCTCGTCGTGAATGTCGAGGGCGTCTGCGGCGAGCGCCAGCGTGATCAATCCGAACGTCGTCACGCCGTGCGAGAGGAGCGCCAGGAGCTCCCGGGCGAAGCCTCGCGCGGCTTCGACTCTCCCGAGTGCGAGATCCACGTCGAGATGGGTCCCGAGCGCAGGTTGAAGCGCCTGCGGCTCCTTGACGTCTCGCGCGAGGCCAAGCGCCCGACTCGCCTCGCTCCTCGCCGTCTCGTCCTGATCTCGCGCGAGATGGACACGCGCAAGACCGCCGCGAACCCAGATCTCGTTGTAGCTCGGCGCTCCGGCCTCGCACGTGGCCAGGAACGCCCCCGCTCGGTCAAGGAACTCATCCCAGCGGCCGAGGTCGAACGAGACGGAGACGAGCTGGCCCTCGACGAACGCTCCCACAGGACCGTGACCGAGCCGGTCGGCCGCCTCCTTCGCGAGAAGCTGCCACTCGTGAGCCCGCGCGAGGTTGGTCTCCATCGCTCCACGGTTGTTGTACGCGCGGGCAAGCGCGGAATTGTTCGTCGCGTTGGCGATCTCGATCGCACGCTCGAGGTCGGCGATCCCGTCGTCGTCGCCTGCGTTGCCGCGCGCGCTGCCTATGTTCACGAGCGCATCGGGTACGAGCTCGGTCAGGCCGAGCCGCTCGGCGATCTCGAGGGCCTCCCTTCCCGTCCGGATTGCCTCGTCGGTCTCGTCCGCGAGCATCGCGTACCGCGACACTTCGACGAGCACGCGTGCGGTCGATGCGGTCGCCGGACGGCCCTCGACAAGCGCTCGTGCCCGTTCGAGCTCCGCGCGCCCGCGTTCGTTCTGGCCCTGGTCCCACCAGGCCTCGGCGAGCACGACGCAGGCGTCCGCCGCCGCGTCGTTGTCGCCAACGGCGAGAAGCGCGTCGCGTGCCGACTCGAGCCGCTCGATGCGGTCCGGGTGAACCGAGCGATGCGAGGCGAGCCCGAGACCCAGGAGAGCACGTGATCGATCCGCCTCGGGAACGCCGAGCTCGAGCGCCTCTTCGAAGAAACGGGCAGCGCTCTCGAAGGCGTTCAACCCGGCAGCGCGCTCCCCCGCGCGAAGGAGCGCCGTCGCGGCGGATTCCGCCAGGAGCCCCGCATCTACTCCCGCCGCCCGTGACAGCTCGAGCGCGGCGAGGTAGTGGTACGCGAGCAGATCCGCCTGATCATCGGGTCGGCCGAGCGACTCGATCCACTCCGCGGCGCGGCGGTGGCGCTCGGCTCGCGTGGCCCGCGGGATGGAGCCGTAGGCGACGTCGCGGACGAGGATATGGCGGAAGGCATACTCGCTCTCGCCGGCGACCGAGCTTCGGCGGGACCGCCGCACGAGCTCTCGGCGTTCGAGGATCGGCAGCCGCTGCTCCACGTCGAGACGATCGCGCTGGCCAACTGCTGCGAGGGCGCCCGACCAGAACACCTTGCCGACGACCGCGGCGTCCTGGAGCAGCTCCTTGTCGACTGCGTCGAGCGCGTCGAGACGAGCGGCGATGATCCCTTGCACGGACCCGGGCAGCTCTAGGTCGTCGCTTCCGCCCTCCGCGACCATGCGCACGAACTCCTCTGCATAGAGCGGATTGCCTCCGGCGCGCTCGAGCACGGCGGCCTGCACGTCGGCGGCGAGGACGGACCGTTCGAGGAGCGCATGGACGAGCTTCGCGGTCTCCTCGTCGCTGAGCGGCTCCAGCGAGACGGTCGATGCGTTCACCTTCCCGCCACCCCACGCGGGGCGGCGCGCCAGCAGCTCCGGCCGAGCGGTTCCGACCACGAGCACCGGCACGTCGGTCAACCAGTCGACGAGGTGGTCGACGAAGTCGAGGAGTCCGTCGTCCGCCCAGTGGAGATCCTCGAAGACGAGAACGAGCGGGCGGTCCTCGCCGAGAGCCTCGAAGAAGCGCCGCCAGGCCGCGAACGCCTCACCACGTCGGTCGACGCCGGCCTCGTCCGCGGCGAGGCCGACCAGCGGTCGGAGACGAGAGCCGAGCCACGCCGCCTCGGCCTCGTCCGACACGAGGCGACCGACTGCCTCCTCGAGCTTCCGTGTCGTCGCCTCGGAGGGATCGGTCTCGAGAATCCCGGCCTCCGCTTTCACCATCTCGCCGAGCGCCCAGTAGCTCACACCCTCGCCATAGGGAAGCGAGCGTCCCTGCCGCCATCGGACGAGACGATCGCCTGCGTCGATCGTGGCGAAGAGCTCACCGAGCAAGCGGCTCTTGCCGATGCCCGGCACGCCGACCACGGTGACGAGCTGTGGCGTGCGGTCGTCGGCGGCTCGGCGGAACGCAGCCACGAGGAGCTCGAGCTCTTCCTCGCGGCCGACGAGCCCTGCCAGCCTCGCCGGGGCGAGGTCGACTCCGAAGCGCGACCTCGCCTGGACTGCCTCCCACACGCGAACGGGCTCGGCCTTCCCTTTCGCGTCGACCGGCTCGTGCTCGCGGTACTCGATCATGCGCTCCGTCGCCCGGTACGTCTGCTCGCCGACGAGGATGCCGTCGACGGGGGCGGCGGACTGCAGGCGTGCTGCCGTATTGACGACGTCGCCGGAGGCCATCCCCTCGCCCTCGGTCGGCCGGGCCCCGATCGATACGAGCGCCTCGCCGGTGTTCACGCCGATCCGCACCTGGAGCTCGCTCTCCTCGGCGATCCAGTCGCGGATCGCGAGTGCGGCCCGCACGGCGCGCTCGGGGTCGTCCTCGTGGGCGACTGGCGCGCCGAAGAGCGCGACGACAGCGTCGCCGATGAACTTCTCGACGGTTCCACCGAAGCGCTCGAGCTCTTCGCGCAGCCGCTGCCAGTACGGCGAGAGCAGGGCGCGGACGTCCTCCGGGTCGAGCTGCTCGGACCGCGACGTGAACCCCACGAGGTCGCAGAAGAGGACGGTGACGACCTTGCGCTCCTCGTGAACCTGCGACCGCGGCTGCTCTTCGAGTTGCGCGCCACAGAACGGGCAGAACTGGAACTCGCCCGGAAGTTCCTTCCCGCAGGACGGGCAGGTCGGCACGGCCTCGGAGTCTAGTGCCGGGGAGAGGAGAACCGGTGATCGGCAGCCGCCTGCCTCTCGGTAGGGTCCGCCGATGCTGTCCCTGCACATCGCTCTCGGCGTGGTCGTGATCGCCGTGTGCCTGGGTTCGGCAGTGCTCGGATTCGTCGCCTACCGGCGCCACGGTAGTGGGGGCAAGTTCGTCTCGCACGCGCTCGTGCTCGCGCAGACGCTCCTCATCGCGCAGGCCGCGGTCGGACTTCTGCTTCTCTCGGATGGGCGGAGGGCGCCGGAGAAGCTCCACTACACCTACGGCGCGCTGGCGCTCGGACTCGCCCTGACGCCCTGGTTCTACGCGCCCGGAACGGGCCCGCGACGCCTCCTCTGGTTCGCGGTGACGACGCTCGTCGCAGGGGCCCTCGCCGTTCGCGCTTTCATGTCGGGGTCGTGAGAACGCTCTGGGATCGGATCCCGCCGCTCGCCCGCGGGCTCGGCATCGTCGCGCTGATCGCGCTCGTCGTCGTCGTGCTGTCGCTCGAGCCCGTGGTCGCGACGGTCGGCGGGATCCTCCAGATCGCGTTCTTCCTCGCGATCGCCCTCTTCCTCTTCCTGGTGTGGCGCGAGCGCCGCGGCGACCTCGAGGCCTGGTCGGACTGGAACCGGAAGCTGTTCTACGCGGCCGTCGTGCTCGCCGTGGTCGCTGTCGGGCTGGCGATCGGCTATGGGCTCCCCGCGAGCCGGGACGCATTCGCGCTCGTGGTCGTCGTCGGCGCGTGCGCGTACGTGATCGTCCGCGTCTGGCGCACCGAGCACCGGTATTAGGGCGAGGCAAGCCTCGCCCCTACAGGAGCCCAAGCCTCACGCCTACGGGAGGGCGAAGGTTGGGCTCTGTCGCACCGTCGCAGGTGCCGGGTTCACCGGATGAACGAGGCGGAGCGTGTAGCGGTACGTCCCCGGCTTGAGGCGGCGCGTGCCGAGGTCCGCCTGCACGGCCTCGCCGACCTCGGCTGAGCCGCGCGCGGCGAGCTTCGTCGAGTGCGTAACCGCGTTCTCGAGGCGGACCCAGTAGCGGCAGTCGAGATCGCAGGTGAAGCTCACGCGGAAGGCGCCCCGCTTCGCCGCCGAGCGTGTTCCGAAGCGGAGGACGATCGGTCGCACGGGCAGCTCCACGCCGGGGCAGCGGGTGATCGAGCCGCCGGTCGTCCGGTCGAGCGCCTCGGTGACCCGCACCTTGCTCGACTTCGGCGTTCCGTCCGTGTAGTGGATCCCCGATTGCCAGCCGGTTCGCGCGCGCTCGTCGCGCGAGAGGAAGAGGAGCATCCCGCCGACTGTCGGCTGGCAGAACGCCAGTGCCAGCGCTTGCTGGTAGTACGCAGCCTGAGTCGACTCGCTCACGGGGCGGGTTGCGGCCGGCTCGCTCCCCGCGTACAGGGAGGCCTTGGCGTCCGGGATCTCCGACTCGACGCCGAACTCGCCGTAGAAGATCGGCAGCTCGGAGCCGCGCTGCGCGGTGCCGTCGAAGGCCTCGCCGAGGAGCGAGACGAGCTTGCCGTAGTCGGCGACGCCGATGGTGGTCGTGTTGGGATGTGCGGTCGTCGGCGGCTGGCTCGAGTTGTCGGCGTACGGATGGATGACGAACGCGTCCATCACGGGGCGGTCTCGCCCGCTTGCGCGGTATGCACGCCCCAGCTCCTTCACGAAGAGCGTCGGCGAGTGGGTGGGGCGCGCGCCGCCGGCGCGGTCGCTCCCACGTGGTGAGACGGCGCCCCCGTATACCCGAACGTCCGGGGATACAGCCTTCAGGGCGTCGTAGGCACGCGCGAGGAGCGAGAGGTACGCCCCTGGCGCGGCGCTCGATCCGTCCATCCCGAACTGCGGGAGCCAGAAGCGGTTGAGGTTGGGCTCGTTGCCGACGATCACGTGCTCGAGCGACGGCGCCCCGCGGACGAGTGCTGCAGCGTACGAGGCGAAGGCGCTCTGTGCCTCCTCGGTGAGCGGTGTCGTCGCCGAGCCCGGACTCATCACGGTCACGTACACGCGGACGCCGTTCCGCAGCGCCGCGTCCCCGACGTTGCGGAGGATGCGGAGCTCGTCGTCGCTCGGGCCGGTGAGGCCGGGCCGCCAGTAGCTCGTCACGCGCACCGCGCGGAAGCCTGCGAGACGGAATGCGGCCATCCGCGCTTCGGCCTCAACGCTCGTGGACGCCCGCACGTCGTCCTCGACCGCGCCGACCACGAGACCAGGCCCCGCGCTCGCCAGAGCCGGGGCGACGAGGGCCGCGAGGACGCCGAGAACGATCGAGAGCCCGATACGCACGGGGATACGCTAGCCCCGAGATGCGTGAAAACCTTGAAGGGAAGGTCAAGGCGCTTCCGCGTGGGCCCGGCGTCTACATCTTTCGGGACTCGTCCGGCGCCGTGCTGTATGTGGGCAAGGCGAAGTCGCTGCGCTCGCGGGTTCGCAGCTACTTCCAGCGCGGAGACACACGGGTGGGCACGGCGCAGCTCGTCGAGCGGGTCGACGACGTAGAGGTCATCGTCACGCGGACCGAGGCCGAGGCGCTCCATCTCGAGCAGAATCTCGTCAAGCGTCACCGACCGCCGTTCAACATCCGGCTCAGGGACGACAAGTCGTTCCCGTACATCGCCGTGACGCTCGGCGACGAGTACCCGCGCGTGATGTTCACGCGCGAGCGGCATCGTCGAGGCGTTCTCTACTTCGGCCCGTACGCGAACGCGAAGAAGGTGCGCGAGACGCTCGACGTGCTCAACCGCGTGTTCCGGTTCCGCCCGTGCGAAGGGCCGCGACCAGGACGGCACTCCGGGATCCCGTGCCTCGACTTCCACATCGACCGCTGCTTCGCGCCGTGCGTCGACGCGATCTCGAAGGAGGGCTACGCGGACGTCATCGACGGTGTCGTCGGGTTTCTCTCTGGCGACACGCACACGATTCAGCGCGAGCTCGAGGCGCGGATGCGCGAGGCCGCCGCCGAGGAACGCTTCGAGGAGGCGGCGCGCTATCGCAACCGGCTGTTCTCGATCCGACACCTCGCCGATCGCCAGGCGGCGGATCGCCGCGACGTTGGCTCGGTCGACGTCATCGGGCTCGCGATCGACGGGAACGAGGCTGCGGTGCAGGTCTTCCCGCTGCGCGACGGGAAGATGATCGACCGCTACGGCTTCCATCTCGAGAACGTCGCTGGCGAAGATGCCCAGGCGATCCTCGAGGCGTTCGTCATCGAGTACTACGGCTCGGCGCCGAGCACCCCGCCCGAGGTGCTCGTCCCTGCGGACGTCGAGGATCCGAAGCCGCTCGCGGAGTTCCTCGGCGAGCGGCGAGGCTCGCGCGTCGTCGTGCGAACGCCGCTGCGTGGGGAGAAGCGGAGGCTCGTCGAGCTCGCGACCGAGAATGCGCAGCTCGCGCTCGAGTCGGATGCGGCCGTTCGGGAAGCGGCGCGCTCGAGGCGGATCGCCGCGCTCGAGGAGTTGCGTGAGGTGCTCAACCTCGAGAGCCTCCCACTGCGTATCGAGTGCTTCGACGTCTCGAACATCCAGGGCGAGTCGATCGTCGCCTCGATGACGGTGTTCGAGGACGGGAAGGCGCGGAACGCGCACTACCGTACGTTTGCGATCCGCGGGCTCGACGGGCAGGACGACGTCGGGGCGATCCACGAGGCGGTGTCTCGTCGCTTCGCGCGAGCGCGTGGCGGTGAGCACGACGAGAGCTTCTCGCGGATGCCGAATCTCGTCGTTGTCGACGGGGGGAAGGGGCAGCTCGCGGCCGCACGTGCCGCGATGGAGGCGTACGACCTCCCGCGCGTCGCGGTCATCGCCCTCGCGAAGCGGGAGGAGGAAGTGTTCGTGCCGGGATTCCCCGCACCGATCCTGCTCGACCGCTCCTCGCCCGCGTTGCAGCTGCTGCAGCGAATCCGCGACGAGGCGCACCGAGTCGCGCTGCGCTACCACCGGCGGAAGCGCGGCGCCCGCTCGATGGAGACGATCTTCGAGGGCCTTTCCGGGGTCGGACCGGTGCGACGGCGCGCGATCATCCGGCACTTCGGCTCGGTGGAGCGCTTCCTCGAGGCGTCACAGGAGGAGCTGGAGGGCGTTCCCGGGCTTCCGCAGAAGACCGCCCGCGAGCTGTACGCGCAGCTGCACAAGGCCGGGCCCTCGTAGGGCGGGCAGCTCGTCCTACGTCTCCGCCACCTCGTCGGACTCGAGCGCGAGCGCCTTGCGGAAGCGGACGGTGCGCAGCGTGAGCACGATCGCCGTGAAGCCTGCGACGACGTTCGTGACGGTCAAGGTGAGCTTCGCGCCGACGCTGAACGCGAGCAGCACGGCGGCGGGCGCGACGCCGCTCAGGACGTACAGGAGGAACGCCTGCTCGGTACCGATCCCGGCCGGTGTGATCGGGAACAGCGTCGCGGTGCTCTGCGACACCTGCACGAGGGTCGCGTTCTCGAGTGTCTGCGGGATGTCGAAGGCGTCGAGCAGGAACCAGATCGTGACGAGGCGCAGGCTCCAGTCGGCCGCCTGCCACGGCGCCACGCGCCCCAGGTAGCGCGTCGGCGGCGACATGACGCGAAATGCCTGCGCGACCCGCTCGCGGAAGTTGGCGACATGGCCGGCGATCCAGAACGCGACGACCCCCACAAGCACGATGGTCGTCGCCACCGAGAGATCGAACAGCAGCGGGTGCGACAGGATCCACGCGAAGTCGAAGCTCTCCAGCGTCGCCAGGACGTCGATCCCCGGGAGCTTTCCGAGGGTCAGCGCCCAGGCGAGCAGGATGCTCGCCGCGGCCATGTCGAAGAAGCTCAGGACGAGCGTGCTCGAGACGACAGTCGTGTACGTGCTCCCTGGAATGGCACGGTGAGCGAGGACGATGCGGACGGCGTCGCCCGCTCGGGCCGGGATGATCGCGTTGATCCCGACGCCGGCGAGGTACGCGGCGTAGATCGACCGCCAGGGAACCCGCTCCTCCGGATAGGCGGCAGCGAGGACGTTCCGCCAGGCGCGGCTCGTGCACGCCATCTTCAGGAGGTGGGCACCGATCGCGAGTGCGAGCGGGAGAAAGTCGACCGATCCGAGCTGGTCGAGGAAGGCGTCGACGCCGTCGAGGATGCGAACGAGCATGGCGCTAGAGCCTGTGGACGAATCGGTGCGATCTCTTGACGCTTACAGTGCCAGGCACTGTAAAGACGCCTAGACCAGCGATGCGTTCAGCGGGCCGGGGTGCTCGCTAGTTCGATCCGTCGATGTCCGGCGCCAGGAACGGGTAGCGGTAGTCGGTCGGTGGGACGAACGTCTCCTTCACCGTTCGAGGCGTCACCCAGCGGACGAGGTTCCACATCGAGCCCGCCTTGTCGTTCGTCCCGCTCGCGCGCGAGCCGCCGAACGGCTGCTGCCCGACCACCGCCCCGGTCGGCTTGTCGTTGACGTAGAAGTTCCCGGCCGAGTAGCGCAGCTTGTCGTGCGCGTCCTGAATCGGCGCGCGCTCCGTCGAAAAGACCGCCCCGGTCAGTGCGTACGGCGCTGTGCGGTCGACGAGCTCCAACGTGTCGTCCCATCGGCGCTCGTCGTAGACGTATGCCGTCACGATCGGCCCGAACAGCTCGTCGCGGAGGAGGCGGAAGTCGGGGTCCTCGGTCGTGACGACCGTCGGCCGCACGAAGTACCCCTCGGAGTCGTCGGTCTCGCCGCCGGTGACGATCTCGGCGCCTGCTGCCTTGGCCTCGGCGATCGCGTCTGAGTGCGTCTTGAACGCACTTGCGTCGATGACGGCGCCCATGAAGTTCTCGAAGTCGGCGGGGTCTCCCATCCGGATCGAGCCGACATCGGCCACGAGCCGCTCCTTGACCTCGGGCCAGAGATTCGACGGCATGTACAGACGCGATGCGGCCGAGCACTTCTGGCCCTGGTACTCGAAGGAGCCGCGGATGATCGCGGTCGCGACGGCCTCGGCGTCCGCGGACGGGTGCGCGAGGATGAAGTCCTTGCCACCGGTCTCGCCGACGAGCCGCGGGTATCCGCGGTAGCCACCTGCGGCGACGTTCTTGCCCACCGTCTGCCACATGCCGTTGAAGACCTCGGTCGAGCCGGTGAAGTGGATCCCGGCGAGGTCGGGGCTGGAAAGTGCCGCGCTGCCGATCGTCGAGCCCGACCCGTAGACGAGGTTGATGACGCCGTCGGGAAGCCCGGCCTCCTGCAAGAGGCGCATGTAGTAGTAGGCCGAGAGGGCGGCCGTCGACGCCGGCTTCCACACGATCGTGCACCCCATGAGCGCGGGCGTGGACGAGAGGTTTCCGCCGATACAGCTGAAATTGAACGGGCTCACCGCGAAAACGAAGCCCTCGAGCGGGCGGTACTCCATCCGGTTCCAGATCCCGGTCGGTGAGTGCGGCTGCTCGGAGTAGATCCGCAGGATGTAGTCGACGTTGTAGCGCCAGAAGTCGACCATCTCGCACACGGCGTCGATCTCGGCCTGGTGCGGCGTCTTCGACTGGTTGAGGATCGTCGCCGCGTTGAGCGTCGAGCGCCACGGCCCGGCGAGCAGCTCGGCCGCGCGTAGGAAGATCGCGGCGCGCTCGTGCCACGGCGTCCGCGACCAGTCGTGGTGCGCGGCGTTCGCGGCGGTGATCGCCTGCTCGACGTGCTCCGCTCCGCCCTTGGCGACGTCCGCCAGCACGTGGCTCTTGCGATGCGGCATGACGGCCTCGAACGTCTCGTCGGTGTGGACGTCCTTACCGCCGATGATCATCGGGATCGACGTGCGCTCGCCGTGCATCTGGCGCAGTCGGGCCTGCAGCTCGGCCCGCTCCGCGGTGCCGGGAGCATAGGAGAGGACGGGCTCGTTGTCGTGCTGCGGAGGGGTGAAGAAGCCGTGTGCGCTCATGCGGGCGAGTGTAATTGGTCGGGGTCAGACCCCACGGGTCTGACCCCGACGCTGCTTCTAGATTCCCATCGTGCGAGTTTTCGAGACGCGCTACGGCGTACCGGGCTGGGGGACGGGGGAGCTCTGGCGGCGCGGCGAGACGGTTCTCCTGCACGAGTTCCACTTCGGCCTACTGGACGCGGCCGCCGCCGCCGCCGACGAGCTCGTCCAGCGGTTCGTGGCGTTTCTCGGCGGCGAGCCGGTCGCATTCGACGATGTCGAGCTCGACCTCGATTGGGCCACTGATCTGCAGCGCGCTCTCGTCGAGGTGTTGCGCGCCGTCCCGCGGGGCGAGGTCGTGTCGTACGGGGAGCTCGCCGCGCTCGCAGGACGACCCGGTGCGCCCCGCGCGGCGGGAGCGGTGTGCTCTGCGAACCGCTTCGCATTCGTCGTCCCGTGCCATCGCGTGGTCGCGGCACACGGCATCGGCGGGTACGGAGACGCCGGCGTCGAGGTCAAGAGAAGGCTGCTCGCGCTCGAGGGGGTTCGTCTCTGATCACGTCCGAGGACGTCCGCGAGGAGCTCGCGACCATCGTGCCCGCGCGCGAGTGCGATCGCCTCGCGGAGCTGTCCGCGCTGTTCCATTCGGCGGGCAGCCTGCACCTCCGAGGGGCTGGAGAGTGGGCGCTGCACCTCGACCTTGGAAGTGGGGCCTCCGCGCGGCGCGCGTTCGCGCTGCTCCGCGACAGCGGGATTCGCTCGGAGATCCGCACGTACCGCCGTCGAGCGTTCGACCGGGCCACGCGGTACCAGCTCCACGTCGACGGCGACGACGCTGCGCTCGGTGTGCTCACCGCGGCCGGCGTGATCGACCACAGACACGCGCCGCTCGAGCGGCCGCCGCGTCGCGTGGTCGCGCGGAGTTGCTGCCGTGCCGCGTATCTGCGCGGAGCTTTCCTCGGTGCCGGCTCGATTACTCTCGGCCGCTCACCGCACCTGGAGCTGCGAACGGCGTCACTCGAGTCGGCGGCGCTGCTCGCACGGCTCGCCCGGGCCCAGGGCAGCGAGCTCGCCCTCGCCGACCGGGATACGCATGCCGTCGCCTACGCGAAGAGCTGGGAGGCGATCGAGTCGCTGCTCGCGGTCATGGGCGCGTCCGAGACCGTGCTCGCGCTCGAGGAGAGAGCCGTCGTCGCGGGAGCGCGAGAGCGGGCGAACCGCCTCGCGAACGCGGACCACGCGAACCTCGTCCGCACGAGTCGCTCCGCGCGCCGCCAGCTCGAGGCAGTCATGCGGCTGGATCTCGACACGCTTCCATACTCGCTGCGCGAGGCCGCCGAGCTGCGGCTGCGACACCCCACCGCGCCACTTCGTGAGCTCGCCTCGCGAGCCGATCCGCCAGCGACCAAGGCGGCGATGCACCGGAGGCTGCGCCGTCTCGAGCAGCTCGCCGAATAGACTCGAACCGAGCATCCAGAGACCGAGAAACGGAGGAGCGATGGGCATTCGGGTGGGCATCAACGGCTTCGGCCGCATCGGGCGGAACTTCTTCAGAGCGCAGCACGCGCTCGGCTCCGACCTCGAGATCGTCGCGCTGAACGACCTCGGCGACGCAACGACCATGACCCAGCTCCTGAAGTACGACTCGACGCTCGGCCCGTTCCAGGGAGAGGTCAGTCTCTCCGACGGCGTGCTCCATGCCGCCGGCGAGGAGGTGAAGGTGCTCACCGAGCGGGATCCCGCGTCTCTGCCCTGGGGTGAGCTCGGCGTGGACGTCGTCCTCGAGTCCACCGGCTTCTTCACGGCCCGCGACGGCGCGCAGAAGCACCTGGACGCCGGGGCGAAGAAGGTCGTCATCTCTGCACCGGCGACCGACCCCGACATCACGGTCGTCCTCGGCGTCAACCACGACCAGTACGACCCGAGCGCACATCACATCGTCTCCAATGCGTCGTGCACGACGAACTGCGTGGCGCCGCTTGCGAAGGTGCTGCACGACCTCGCCGGGATCGAGTCCGGATTCATGACGACGATCCACGCGTACACGCAGGACCAGAACCTCCAGGACGCGCCGCACAGGGATCTTCGCCGCGCACGTGCCGCTGCGATCAACCTCGTGCCGACATCGACCGGGGCGGCGAAGGCGATCGGGCTCGTACTCCCCGAGGTCAAGGGCCGGCTCGACGGCATCTCGGTCAGGGCCCCTGTCGCCACGGGCTCGCTCACGGACCTCGTCGTCTCGCTCGGACGCGAGACGACCGTCGACGAGGTGCAGGCGGCTTACCGCGAGGCCGCAGCGGGCCCGCTCGAAGGCATCCTTCAGTTCTCGGAGGATCCGCTCGTCTCCACGGACATCGTGGGCAACCCGTACTCGTGCATCTACGACAGCGGGCTGACGATGGTGCACGGGAGCACGGTCAAGGTCTTCGGCTGGTATGACAACGAGTGGGGCTACTCGTGCCGGCTGGTCGACCTGATCGGCAAGCTCCTGCCCTGACGGATGCACCGTCCGCGCTCCGTCCGTGAGGCCAACGTCGCCGGCAGGAACGTCCTCGTTCGTGCCGACCTGAACGTCCCGCTCGAGGGCGGCCGAGTCGCCGACGACACGAGGATCATCGCCTCGCTGCCGACGCTTCGCCATCTCCTCGAGCACGGTGCGGCACGGGTCGCCGTGTGCTCTCACCTCGGCCGTCCGAAGGGGCCGGATCCGGCCTTCGCGATGGCTCCGGTCACCGAGCGGCTGCGCCAGCTGCTGCCCGACCCCCGTCTCGAGGTGCTCGAGAACACGCGCTTCGACCCGGGCGAGACGAAGAACGACGTGGAATCCGCACGCCGTCTCGCCGATGGGATGGATCTCTACGTCAACGACGCCTTCGGCTCGGCGCATCGCGCGCACGCGTCGACCGAAGGCATTGCGCATCTCCTGCCCGCGTATGCCGGCCTCCTGCTCGAGCGAGAGCTCGACATGCTCGGCCGGCTGCTCGGCGAGGTCGAGCGGCCGTTCGTCCTCGTCGCAGGCGGAGCGAAGGTGGACGACAAGCTGGGTGTGCTCGTGAATCTCGGACAGCGGGCGGACACGGTGCTCGTCGGGGGGAAGATGGCCGAGCAGCTCCGCGACGGGAATCCGCTCCCGTACGAGGCGTTGCTCCCGACGGATGTCGTGGCCGCCGCGGCCTTCGAGGCCGACGCCGAGAGCCGCGTCGCCCCGTACGACGATCTTCCGCACGGCTGGCTCGGGCTCGACATCGGCCCGGAAACGCGCGCGCGCTTCGGCGAGGCGATCCGAAGCGCCCGAACCGTGTTCTGGAACGGCCCGATGGGCGTCTTCGAATGGGCGCGCTTCGGGGAGGGGACGAAGGCGGTCGCGCAGGCCGTCGCCGAGGCGGACGCGTTCACGGTCGTCGGCGGCGGCGACTCGGTGCGCGCGCTCCACGAGCTCGGGCTGTCCGACGAGGTGTC
>DASUCN010000081.1:0-3707 GCA_036276015.1 Gaiellaceae bacterium
CCAGCCCGCGTCGGCCTGAGGCGGGATCGTGTACCCCAGGTGCTGGAGCGAGTAGAGGACGTTCATCGCGCAGTGCTTGATCCCGTCCTCGTTGCCGGTCACGAGGCAGCCGCCGACCTTGCCGTAGTACGCGTACTGCCCGTGCTCGTTGAGGAGGCTCGAGCAGGCGTAGAGGCGCTCGACGACCCGCGTGCACACGGACGACTTGTCGCCAAGCCAGATGGGAGTGCCGAGCACGAGGATGTCGGCCGCTTGCACGCGCTCGTAGAGCGCAGGCCATTCGTCACTCGCCGCCCCGTGCTCCCGCATGTCCGGCCACACGCCCGGCGCGAGGTCGTGGTCGACGGCCCGCACGAGGTCCACGTCGACGCCGTTGCGCTCCATGATCGCCATCGAGACGCGCATGAGGCCTTCCGTGTGCGAGAGCTCCGGCGACGGCTTGAGCGTGCAGTTGACGTAGAGGGCTCTCAGCCCCGAGAAGTCCCAGCGACTCGTCGTGCAGAGCTCCTCCTGGAACGCCGTGAGACTCATGCCTGCCTCCTCGCGTGGATTGGACCTGCGTACCCTCGCCGGGCGTCGGTCGTCGCGGGGAGCCTATGCCCCGCTGCCCGCGAGACAGCGCGCCTAACCGTCAGCCAGGCCCGAGCGCACGATCGAGGAACGCGACCACACGGCGCTCGTACTCTGCGGGCCGCTCGCGAATCGCCGCAGTGTGGTCCACGTCGGGCAGATCCCACAGCTCGACCGGCTCGTTCGCCGCCTCGGCGTAGATGCGGTTGAAGTCGCGCTCCGCGGGAAGGCTTCCTCCTGTGGCGATGAGCAGCAACGGCGTTGGCGACACCCTCGCCACGAGCTCCTTCAGCGGCTCGCCGGGTGCCACTCCCGAGAGTACGCGGGCAGCGGTGTAGAGGGTCAGATAGAACGGCGCACCTTCGTCGATGCCGGAGAGGTTCCGGTAGTCGGCGAACGAGCCGGCAGTGGCGCCGTCGGACACGACTGCCCCGAGATCCTTTCGTTCGGCGGCGAACTCGATGAGCACATCCGCCCCGGTCGAGAGCCCGAGGCCGCCGATGCGCTCGGGAACGACGTCGTCGCGCGCGCGGAGGAACCGGACGGCGCCGGCAACGTCCTTCGTCCAGTCCCAGCCGAACGACACCGGGGATCCTTCGCTCTCGCCGCGGCCGCGCGAGTCGTACACGAGCACTCCGTAGCCGTGCCGCGCAATGAGCGCGGCATGTCGTACGGCGCCCGTGCGATCGCCTCCGCCGCCGTGCACGACGACGACGGCTGCGCCGTTCTTCGACGGCCGATACCACCCCGCGAGCTCGAGGCCGTCCGACGAGGGGAACGACACGGTCGTGTAGGCAGCGCTCGGTGGCTCGCCGATCGGCTCGCGGTACTTGTGCGTCGCGACGATCGCCAGGCTCGCCGGGAACACGAAGGCGTAGACGATCAGCACGCCCGCGACGATCGCGACGACGCGGTGCATCCAGCGCCGGCGACGCGTGACGGCACCCTCTCCGCGATGGAGAAACGGGATGGCGAGGCCGAGCACGACGAGGACGACCCCCGCTACCGCCGCCGACGCACCGGTGTAGTCGCTCGCCGCGGCGCCGTCGAGCGAGATGTGCTTCACGTGGAGGCCGCCGTTGACGAGGGTGAAGACTCCGAAGACGAGCGCGATCGAAGCGCGATAGCCGGGCCGGAGTCGCGGGAACGCGACGATCGCGCCGACGCAGGCCGCGAGCGCGAGAGCAGCTGCGAGCACATGCTGTTCGAACGGGACGCCGGGCTGCCGGTTCGGAAATGCGTCGTCGAGCGCGTGCAGGAGCGCAATCGCCGTGGCGACCCGGAAGATGGCCGTCTCAGAACGTGGAGCCGGCACGACACCACCCCCAGCGTCGACGACCGTCGAGCAGGCGATCCGCTGTGGGTGGGTGAGTCACGTGACCACGCTAGCGGGGCGACGCCGCAGGCGCGTGTCGAGCCGGGAGCCCGTGGGCCGTCCGAGCCTCTACCCTCCGCTCCCTGTGGAAGAGCTGCTCCTGGCCTGGTTCACCGAGAGCGGTCGCGACCTCCCCTGGCGGCGGACCCGCGACCCGTACGCGATCCTCGTCTCCGAGGTCATGCTCCAGCAGACGCAGGTCGACCGCGTGGTACCGCGCTACGCGGCCTGGCTCGAGCGGTGGCCGACCGTGGACGAGCTCGCCGCCGCGAGCGCGGCGGACGTGATCCGGGAATGGCAAGGGCTCGGGTACAACCAGCGCGCGCTCAACCTTCACCGCGCGTCGCGAACGATCGCCGTGAGCGGCTGGCCGGACGATCTGACAACGCTGTCAGGCGTCGGTCCGTACACCGCGGCGGCAATTCGCTGCTTCGCCTTCGGCGAGGACGTACTGCCCGTGGACGTGAACGTCGCGCGCGTCCGTCGCCGGACGGCGTTCCCGTTCTCGAGCGTGGTGGCCCAGGCGTTGATGGATCTGGGAGCGACCGTGTGTCTTGCTCGAGTTCCGCGCTGCGCGGCGTGTCCGCTCGCGACGGCGTGTCCCTCGCGTGGCGTACGGGACGAGCCGGCGCGCAGGCAGGGGCCGTTCGAGGGCTCGTTCCGGCAGAGGCGGGCGGCGGCGCTGCGTGCGGTCGCGACCTCGACGCGCTCTCTGGCCGACCTCGACCACGAGGCCGTCCGCTCGCTCGAGCGTGACGGCCTCGTGGTCGTGGACGAGGGTCGGGTCGCGCTTCCCTCGTAGTCACCGCTCGACGCGGTAGTCCACGAAGGTCGCGTACTGCGACTGGCTGACACCCAGCTGCTGCAGCTCCACGTCGCGCGTGAAGCCCTCGAAGAGCCGCTTGCCCCGGCCGAGGATCACCGGTGCGATGACGAGGCTGAGCTCGTCGACGAGCCCTGCGTCGAGCGCCTGCCGGATGACGTCCGCCCCGCCCATGACGCTGACGTCCCGATCGCCGGCGGCGACGCGCGCCCGCGCAATCGCCTCGGCGACACCGTCCACGAAGACGAACGCGTCGCCGGAGGGCTGCTCCCCGGGTCGGTGCGTGACGATGAAGAAGGGAACTCCCCAGGGGTTGACGTCCCCCCAGTGCTCCGCAGCCTCGTACGTCGAACGACCGCCCACCACTGCGCCGAGGTTCGCCATCTTCTCGTCCAGCCAGGCCTTGTCCTCGGGCGCCATTCCGCGCCCAGGCTGCGCGTCGTATGTCCAGGGCCCGCCGAAGACCCAGTAGTGGAGCCTTTCGCCGCCTTCACCCAGACCCTTGCCCGGACCGTCGTCCGGGCCGGCGACGTAGCCGTCGATCGAAGTCGTGATGCTCGCGACGACCTTGCCCATGTCCGACCTCCTCGCTCGTGGAAGGGCGGCCGGTCGGCCGCCCTTCCTGAGACGCCCGGCGGGCGTGGGAGTCATCGCCGGGATCGAGGTCGAGCGCCTACAGGACCGGGCAGTTCACGACGATCGGCATCGCCCGGATCGTGACCTCCCCCGCCCGCTGCGCGCGCGAGATGGCCGCGGCGGAGCGGAGCACGCGGGCCCCCGCACCGTTCCGCCACGTCACCATGCGCACCGCCCAGAGCGGCGAGTAGTCGCTCCGCCCCGGCACCGTGTCGATCACGTTCCTCTGGTTCTCGTGCCCGTTCGTGAAGGCCCAGATGGGCGCCGTCTTGTTTCCCGGCCGGAGCTTCACCGGGCCGAAGT
>DASUCN010000082.1:0-41455 GCA_036276015.1 Gaiellaceae bacterium
GTGGTCGCGGCCTGGCTCGTCGAGTCGAAGCAGCGCGTCGTCGAGAACATGGCCCCGGTGCTGACGATGCTCTTCACGCCGCTGTTCGCGGTGATGCTCGTCTGCTCTGCCGTCGTATACGTCGTGACCGCGTTCGGAGACACGTTCGATCGCGAGCTCCTCACCGTCTTCGACGCGCTCCTGGTCGTCGTCCTCGCGCTCGTCCTGTACGCGATGTCCGCCCGCGACCCGGCGACCTCCGAGCCGGGCTGGATGGACGGCATCCAGCTCGTTGCGGTCGTCAGCGCCCTCGTGCTGGACGTGATGGTACTGGGCTCGATGATCGCGCGGATCGGTGATCTCGGGTTCACGCCGAACCGAACGGCGGCGCTCGGTCTCAACCTCGTCCTGCTCGTGAACCTGGCCGTGGCTGCGTGGCTCTCCGCACGCTTCCTGGCGCGCCGCACGAGCCTTCACCGACTGGAGCGCTGGCAGACGACCTACCTTCCCGTGTTCGCGCTGTGGAGCGCGGCTCTCGTGGTCGTCCTTCCCCCGCTGTTCGGCTTCGACTGAGCTCGCCGCGCTCTAGCATTGCCTCGTGCGAGACGTTCTTGCGTTCGCGGGTGTCGCCGCGGTGATCGTCGTCGTGCCCGGTCCCGACATGGCGCTCGTCCTGCGCAACGGCATCGTGTCGGGCAGACGCGCGGCGCTCGAGACGGCGCTCGGGACCAACGCGGGGCTGGTGGTCTGGGCCGTCGCCGCGGCGCTCGGGATCGCGGCAGTGCTGCATGCGTCGGCCACTGCGTTCACGGTCCTCAAGATCGCGGGCGCGGCCTATCTCGTCTGGCTCGGCGTGCGCGCACTGCGGGATGCCTGGCGCGGCACGGCGCCTCACGCCCGTCCTGCTCCGAAGGGGCAACGACCCGTGGAGTCGCCTTTTCGCCAGGGACTCCTCACGAACCTGCTCAACCCGAAGGTTGCACTCGTGTTCACGACGCTGATCCCGCAGTTCGTCGAGCCGGGGCAGCCTGCGCTCGCGCGAACCCTGCTGCTGGCGGCGATCTTCATCGCGATGGGCCTTCTCTGGCTCACCTTCTATGCGCTCGTCGTCTCCCAGGTCGGAGCGCTGCTGCGACGCTCCTTCGTACGGCGCGCCGTCGACGCGGTCGTCGGCGCGTTGCTGACCGCTCTCGGCCTGCGGCTGGCGTTCGAGCGGCGCTGAACCACGTTTCGAGCGGGGTCTTTACGGGAACTTCGCGGAGACACGCTCGAGAGGAGAGATGGATGCCGACCTGGCTGCTCGTTCTGATCATCGTGCTGCTCGTGCTCGCCGTCTTCGGCGGGTTCGGCTACACGCGGAGGTAAGTTGGGCGCCCGTCGGATCTTCGGATGCGACGGGCGTCGCTTCCTCGATCAGAGCGCCATTCGGACGACCGGCACGCCGTCGATCTCGTCAGGTAGATCTTCGAGCCCGTGCTCCTCGAGCCACGTCGCGTCCTCGTCCGACCGGAGGGCGACGACGATCCTCTCCGGCTGGTGCTCTCTGACGGCATCGCGCAGGACCTGTGTCGGTGGATCCGGCTTCACGTCGATCGTGGTCGCGTCCGTGGGTGCTTCCGCCGAGAGCGTCTCGCCTGTCGCTCGAGCCTCCGCGCGCGCGGCGTCCTCGTCGTTCGCCAGCCACTGGAGCCGCGACTGCTCGACCGCAGGAACGACGATGCGGAGATCGTCGTCCGGCGAGACCACGCGGGACAGATGAGCGCGGTCGATATCCGCGCTCGCGACGAGAACCACACGCGCCATGATGAAAGGATTCCCCGTTCGGAGGGCCGGAAAACACGCCGCGGGTGGAGGCGGCTCGGACGGACGCGTTTCCGCTACGTCGACGCGTACGGCAATCCGGTCGACGACGAGGAGCTCGAGCGGATCCGAGCTCTCGCCATCCCACCTGCGTGGACCGACGTCTGGATCTCCCCGAGCCCGCGGGCACGCGTGCAGGCGACCGGGATCGACTCGGCGGGCCGCAAGCAGTACCGCTACCGCGCGAGCTTCCGCGCCGCCCAGGAACGCGCGAAGTTCGACCGCCTGTTCGAGTTCGCGACCGCCCTGCCGTCGCTCCGCGCCAGCACGGCCGCGCACCTCCGGCTTCCGCCGTACGAGCGCGAGTGGACGTGCGCGGTGGCGATCGGCCTCGTCAACAAGGCCTGGTTCAGGGTGGGCTCGGATCGACACGCTCGCCGTTCGCGCACGTACGGAGTGACGACCCTGCGAAAGCGGCACGTCAGCGTCGACGCGGACGAGGTGCGCTTCTGCTTCCGGGCGAAGAACCGCAAACTCGTCCGGCGGTCCATTCGAAGCGCCACGCTCGCACGGGCGGTGGAGGCCCTTCTCGATCTTCCGGACGGATCGAGGCTGTTCCGCTACGAGCGCGACGACGAGCTCGTCGCGCTCACGGGCGATCAGCTCAACGCCTACCTCGCCGAGCGCATGGGGCCGTTCACCGTGAAGGACTTCCGCACCTGGGGAGGGACGTTGCTCGCCGCCTCGGAGCTCGCGCAGCGTGGCCTGCCCGACTCGGAGGCGGAGGCGAAGCGGACGCTCGCCTCGGTCATGCGCGCCGTGGGCGAGGAGCTCGGGAACACGGCTGCGGTCGCACGCGAGTCCTACGTCAGCCCCGTGGTCGTCGACGCCTACCTCGCAGGCCGAACGCTCGCGGACTTCCGTACGGCCAACGGTCGTCCCGCGCGGCTCACGGCCGACGAGCGCGCGCTCGTACGCCTGCTTCGTTCCGCCCGGCGGAAGAGGTAGGAGTGGCTCGTCACCGAGGTTTGGGGCGGGGGCGAGTCGGGCACATCCGCTCGATGATTCGTCACGGCATCCTGCCCGGCCCGCCGATTCCGGTACCTCCAGACCCGGGAGAGCCGGTTCCGCCACTTCCGGAGCCGCTCCCCGAGCCGGAACCCGAGCCGCCGGCCCGTAGACGGCGTGCTGTCCTCGCCGTCCGGTGAAGGACTGTCTGCTCGCCGTCGACCTGTTCTCGGATCTGTCCTTCGAGGACGGAGACCGTTTGCTGGCCTCACTCGAGGCGCGGCAGGAGGGATTCGTCGAGACGCTGGCCCGCGCACGGTCGACCGCGGTTCCGGTGGTCTACGCCAACGACACGTTCGGTGTCTGGAACGGCGACCGGAGCGACATCGTCCGGCGTGGCCTCGAGGGTCGCGGCGGGCACGTACTCGAGTCGCTGCAGCCCACGGAGTCGGACGCGTTCGTCGTCAAGCCCCGATACTCGGCGTTCGACCTCACACCGCTCGAGCTCGTTCTCTCGACGCTCGACGTGGAGCGACTGCTGCTCATGGGGACGACGACCGAGATGTGCGTCGCCCAGACGGCGATCGACGCACGTGAGCGCGGCTACCTCGTGACGGTGATCGTCACGGCGTGCGCGACTCCGGACGAGCGCCTCGAGCAAATCGCACTCGAGTACCTGGAGCAGGTGGCTGGCGCCCGGCTCGCCGAGAGTTTCGAGCTCGCCGTCGCGGAGCGGGACCACGAGAGAGGGCCGGTCTCCCGGCCCTCTCTCGCCTAGAGGCCCGCTAGCGCGAAGCGGACGAACCAGCGGCGTCGCGATCGTGCTCGCCGGGCTCGTCCACGCGGTCCTCAGCTCCGTCGACGACGTCCTCTGCCTTGTCCTTGACGTCCTCCCATGCGTCGCGGGCCTTGTCCTTCGCCTCGCCCCACATCTGCTGGGCTTCGCCCTCGACTTCCTTGGTCTTCCCTTCGACGCGATCGCTATCCACGGCACGACTCCTTTCGGGGGGTGATGTGCGCATTGGGTGCCCGCACGTCGCCTTCGTCAAACACACGGTCAAACACGGCGCGCGTGTTTGGCGGCGCGCGGCCTCCGGGTAGGCGAGCGGCAGCCAACCGAAGGAGCCGCCGATGCACCCCGAGCCCGAGTCCGATCGCGTCCCCGAGTACGAGAAGGACCGAATCGCGTGGAACCTCCCTCTCCCCGCCGATCTGCGGCGGGCGCACCGGGCCGCCGTGACGAAGGCCCCCGAGCCCGACCAGGAGCACGACGAGGCGACGCCGCTCGAGCCCGCTGCCTGAGGAGCTCCTTGGGGAGGAGACCACGAGAGAGGGCGGCCCGACGGCCGCCCTCTCTTTCGCGCAACTACGGTTGCTACAAGCTCACCCGGCGAGGCGCACCTGCACCAGCCGGTAGCCGGCGATCCCGCCCAGGCCCGGGTCACCGGGCCGCGACGCCTTGACGAAGAACTGCACGTTGAAGCCGTTCCGCGGCTGCGGGAACAGCCGATTCGGAACGAGCGTCAGCGTCACCCAGCCGTCGCTGCCCGTCTGCGCGGTCTGGCCCTGAACGACCCGCGGCGTACCGCGCATGAACACGGACGCTCCGCTGACGGGCCTGCCGCCACGCGCCGTCACCCGCACGCGTGCGGTGATCGGCTCGGTCGAGCTCGTGACGGGGTTGGGCGAGAACACGACACTCGCGACGACGAGGCGATCCCCCGCAGCACGAAGGTCGCCGACCGGAAGGGCTCCGGTGCCGCCGCCCGAATCGTTGCCGCCGACGACTCCTGTCGGATTCGAGATCGCCGACGACGAGCCGCGGTCGTTCCGTGCCGAGACCCGGACGCGAATCGTCCTGCCCGAGTCCGCATCCCGCACCTCGTAGCTCGTGTCGTCGGCCCCGGGGATCTCGCTGCAGTTCTCGCCCTTGTCGTTGCAGCGCAGCCACGCGTACGAGTACGTGATCGGCTGGTCGCCGGCCCACTGCCCGCGATTCGCCTCGAGTCGGCTGCCCACCCGGGCCGTACCCGAGATCGTGGGCTCGGTCGTGTTGACCGGCCGTGCTGCTGTGACGACGGCGGTCGGGTTCGACGTCGCCGTGCCGCTGCCGTCGGCATTACGCGCCACGACCTGCGACCTGATGCGGAATCCCGCGTCAGCCTCACGCAGGACGTACGAGGCGTTGCTCGCATTCGTGATCGGGCGACAGTCCGAAGCGTCGGGCGCGCCGCGCCCGTCGCACCGGAACCAGCGGTAGCTGTACGTGATCGGCTCCGTTCCGTTCCAGGTCCCCCTCGTCGTCCGGAGGATCTGGCCTACACGGGTCGTGCCCGTGATGCTCGGTTCGCCGACGTTCGTCGGGGCGACGCGGGGCGCCGCAGCCGACTCGGACGCCACGAGCATCGTGAACATCAAGCCCACCGCTGCGATCGCGGCGGCACCGCCGGCGATCGCGAGGTAGATGCGGTGGACGCGATTCGTATATGGATCGTTCATCGCAACTCCTTTCTCTGACTGATCTCCGGGTGTCCGATACCCGCTTCGAGGAGTTGCGAAAGGTGCCGCCGTGTGAGCCTTACGGAAGGCTTACGACGTTGAGAAGCGGCGCTGATGTACGCGCCGCGCGCAGGTCAGCCGCGCGCTTCGACGACGTATTCGGATACGACGGCGATCTCGGCGTCGCTGAGCTCACCTCCGAATGCGGGCATACCGCCGCCTCCTGCTCGCACCTGCTGTGCGACCGCGGTCGCATCCAGAGCGATCTCGTCGAGGTCCGGGCCGACGGTTCCGGCCGTTCCAGCATCCGCGAGCGTGTGACACGACCCGCAGTTGTCCGTGAAGATCTCGCGCCCCTCCGCCGAGGCCGTGGAGGTCGTCGTCGTCGTGTTCTCGTCGGTCGTCGGCTCGCTGGTCGTCTGCTCGGTCGTCTTCTCGTCGCCGTCGCCGCCGCACGCGGTCGCGCCGACGCCGAGCGTGAGCGCGACGAGGGCCAGCGCAGGTGCTCTGAGCACCGATCTCTCCTTCCGTCGCTGTCGACGGCGGCGTTCCCGGCTCGGTGGGGCCACAAACGTTTCGCGGGACACTGGTAACGGGAACCGAGAAGGTCCAACGACAGAGGAGGTTCCACGCATGGCCACCATCGAGAAGTCGATCGACGTCGCCGTTCCGGTGTCGGTCGCCTACGACCAGTGGACGCAGTTCGAGCAGTTCCCGCAGTTCATGACCGGTGTCCTCGAGGTGCGGCAACTCGACGACAGCCACGTGCGCTGGGTTGCGGACGTGGAGGGCGAGCGGAAGGAGTGGGAGGCGGAGATCGTCGAGCAGGTACCGGACCGCGTGGTCGCCTGGCGGTCCGTCGGCGGGCTCCAGAATCACGGCCGCGTCGAGTTCGAGCCGACCGACGAGGGAACGCGCGTCTCGGTGGAGATGGAGTACGACCCTGACGGGATGATGCAGAAGCTCGGTGCGCTCGTCGGTGTCGACGGGCACCAAGTCGAGGACGACCTCGAGCGGTTCCGTGACCTCGTCGAGTCACGCGAGGTTCCGACGGGAGCGTGGCGCGGCGAGATTCGCGAGGGCGAGGTCGTCGAAAGCGACACGACCCTCTAGCGGGGCAGCGGGCAGTGTGCGGGGTCGCGGATCGCCGCGGCCCCGTCAGCCCGCAGATGCCACGCGCCGACGAGACAGGTTTCGAGCCCCCGCTGCCCAGCGACTTCGAGCAGGCGGCGCAGATTGTCGACGAGGAGGCCATCGCCGACGCCAGCGTCTGCTGGCCCCGACATCGACGCTCATTTCGCCGGGAATAGCGAGTTCACGGATGCAGGCGACAAGCACGTCTACGTCCACCAGGTCGGACCCGACCAGGACGGGTTCCTGTTCTGCGTGCAGAGATCCTCGCCGAGGCGGAGCGACTCGACGCACGTGCCGCGAGGGTCTCGCCGCGTCGTCAGCTCACCGAGCGGCCGAGCACGGTCTCGGCCTCGACCATCGTCCTGGCGGGTACGAACCGTGCGAGCAGTCCATCGCGGAACTCCATCGCCCACGTGACCGGATCGTCGCGGATGACCCGGTCGTCGTCGATCCAGCGCATCCGGCCCTCAACGATCACGCACTGCGCATCGAGCGCATGGTAGGTGGTCGTCACGGCCTCGTAGAGGCTGGCGGAGACCGTCTCCCGCGTGAACCGGACGAACGCCTCCCGGCCTTCCACGACGACACCCGGTCGGAGCTTCGAGACGAGGACCACGTTCTCGTGGACGAGCGATCCGAGCTCGTCGAAGGCGCCCTCTTCCACCGCGGCGAACCACCGCCGCGCAAGACGCTCGCTCTCGTGGGTGTCACTCCCGCGCTCGGAGATGCGACCGATTATCGCGACCCGTGGGGCATGCGCCAACACCGGTGTTTTCGCGGGCCCGCGAGGGGGTAGGAGCGTCTCCCGAGTACCCCACCCCAAGAGGAGGCGACATGACGAAGGTCACGACCCCCGAGGAGCTCTTCAAGCACGAGCTCCAGGACATGTACTACGCGGAGAAGGCGCTTGCGACGACGCTGCCGAAGCTTGCGCAGGAGGCGAGCGACTCGGAGCTCGCGAAGGCCTTCACCGCTCATCAGAAGGAGACCGAGCGGCACGTTTCCAACCTCGAGAAGGTCTTCAAGCAGATCGGTGAGAGCGCGCAGGCTCACCCGTGCCCCGGCATCGACGGGATCAAGAAGGAGCACGACGACTTCATGAGCGAGAACCAACCGACCGCGAAGATGCGCGACGCGTTCCTCACCGGCGCCGCCGCCCGCGCGGAGCACTATGAGATCGCCGCCTACACGGGTCTCGTGAACCAGGCGCGCGCCCTCGGTGAGCGCGAGGCGGTCGCACTCCTGCAGGAGAACCTCAAGCAGGAGAAGGAGGCGCTGAAGAAGGTCGAGACCATTTCCAAGCGGCTCCTCAAGGAGTCGAACGGAAACGGCTCGTCGTCGCGGAGCAGTTCCCGCAGTCGTACGAAGACAGGCGCCTCGAAGTAGGCGCGACAAGACGCCGGGACGGGGCTCCGGTCGACCCCGTCCCGGCGAACAGGACGAGATCGTCGCTGCTACAGCGTGAAGAGCGCGAAGTCTCGTGCGGTCACGTGGACCGCGACGTTGTGCACGGGGACCGTGCCGATGGCGCCGTGGAGCGCCCCGTGATGCGCATGGCCGTGGACGACGAGGTCCGGGCGGTGCATGCCGATCGGGCCTGCCAGCCGGCCCGAGCCGAGGAACGCCCAGATCGTCTCGGGCTCGCCGACGAGCGTCTCCGGAATCGGCGCGTAGTGGAGCAGGACGATCCGCTTGTGGCAGCCCGCGATGGCCTCCAGGCCGCGCTCGAGCGCGTCGACCTCGAGGGTCGTCTCGCGGTAGACGGCGCGCAGGAGCGGCTCGCCGAAGTCCGGGATCTCCGCGCCGGCGAAGCCGCCGACGAAGCCCTTCGTCCCGACGACTCCGACCTCGAGCTCACCGAGCTCGAGCACGACGTGCTCGCGGTCGAGCACGACGACGCCGCCGCGACGCAGCTCGTCCATCACCGCATCGCACTCACCCGAGTGGTGATCGTGGTTGCCGAGCACCGCGACGACCGGAACGGGAAGTCCGGCGCACGCGTCCGCGAGAACGGCTGCCTGGTCGGGAAGCCCGTGTGTCGTCAGGTCACCCGCGAGGAGCACCACGTCGACCTCCTCGGCGACGGCGGCGAACGTACGCCCAAGCCGTTCTCGGAGTGGCTCGGCGGCATGAATGTCTCCCGCCGCCGCGATGCGGAGCCGTGCGACCACGACCATGGTGATACCCGGCGAGACGTTCCGGGAACCCCGAACCGGGGTATCTCACGCGTCATGCCGTCTGCGCCCCCCGAGAACTTCCATTCGCTCCTGGCGACGATGAAGCTGGCCGCTGCCTGCCTGCGTGAGAGCGGTGTGGAGTTCATGCTCGGCGGCGGGCTCTCGATCTGGGCCAGAGGTGGCCCGCCGACCGACCACGACGTCGACTTCTTCCTGCGGGAGGGCGACGCCGATCGCGCGCTCGACGCGCTCGCAGACATCGGCCTGCGCACCGAGAAGCCGCCCGAGCACTGGTTGTACAAGGCCTGGGACGGAGACAACCTCGTCGATCTGATCTTCTCGCCGGCCGGCGGCGCGATCGGGGACGAGCATTTCGCGCGTGCGACGGAGCTCGAGGTGAGCGCTCAGCGCCTGCTCGTGGCCTCCATCGACGACGTGCTGACGACGAAGCTCCTCGCGATCACGGAGCAAGAGCCCGACTTCCGGCCTGTTCTCGAGATCGCGCGAGCCGTGCGTGAGCAGGTCGACTGGGGGGACGTCGCGGCACGGACGAGCGCGTCGCCGTTCGCCCGCGGGTTCTTCGCCATGGCAGAGGGCCTCGGGATCGTCCATCCCGAGGCCCTCTCGCTCTCTTCCTAGGAGCCGTCGTCCCAGTTGCGATACCCCTCGCCACCCGGGCCGTAGTACGTCCCGACAGCCATGCGATTCGAATCGTCCAGAGCGTTCAGGTCAAGCTCGGGCGCGTTCTTGATCTCGTCCTTCGTGCGGTTGACGAAGACGAGCTCGTTCTCCTCGTCGATTCCCCGCACGACGCCGGCCGGGATCATCACCTTCTTCCCGAAGATCCACGGGCCGGTATCGACGACGATGTAGCTCCTCCCGACGTCGTAGGTCGCCTCGTCGATCGAGCCGATCGAGCCGTCGAGAGCCTCGACGTCGAAGCCGGTCAGGTCGGCCTTCGTAGCGACCACGTTCGCGCCGAGCTCTGACCTGTCGCGGTACGTCCAGATGTCGGTGTGCATGTCGGTGTGCATTCGACCTCCTGTCGTGTCGTGTCCTCCTTCTTCGAGGCGGGACTACCCTTCGTACCGGTCGCCAAACGAGCTTCTCGGCCGGACGTTTCCGGGACCGCTCGACGGGGAACAAGAGCGGTGTGGAGCGAGGCGAGCGCACTCCCGAGCAGGATCTCGCGTCCGGGCGTCCGGCCTGGACGCCGTTCGCCTTGCTCGCGTCCGTGGCGGGCGCGATCGCGGTTCTGGTCGTCATCGCGCTGGTCCTCGTCGTGGTGGCGTACGGGCTGGCCTAGCCGAGGTCGTCGTGACGACCGCGCTGCTCTTCGAGAAGGACCGCGTCGACGAGATCGACGACTGGCCTCGCTCGCAACCGCGCATCGGACGCTCGGCGATCCTCTGGATCGACCTCGAGCGACCGAGCGAGGACGAGCTCGCCGGCCTCGTGGATGCGCTCGGGCTCTCCCAGGCGACTGCGAGGCGGCTCGCGGGCGCTGAGCGGGTCCCCCGCCTTGAGGATCACCGCGAGTATCTCCACGTCACGGTCGTGGGGCTGACGAACGCTGAGGACCGGACGCTCGTAGCGGTCGACTGTCTCGTCGCCCCCCGGTGGCTGGTCACGGTTCGTGACCAGCCGCTCGAGCTCGTCGACCGCTTTCGCGAGCGAACCGAAGGCTCTGGGGCAGTCGGGATGCTCGACGGTCTGGGCTTCCTCGCGAGCCTCCTCGAGTGGGCGCTCGCGAGCTACCTCGACGCCTTCGAGCGCCTCGAGCAGGACCTCGAGGAGCTCGACGCCAAGGCGATGAGCGGCCGTCTCGCCAGCGTGGACGAGGTACTCCCGGAGCTCGTCTCGATGCGACGAGAGGTCGGCAGGCTGCGCCGCGCGCTCGTCGCCCATCGCGAGGTGCTCCTCGCTCTCACACACCCCGAGCTGGAGGAGATGGTGAGCCGGGAATCCGCCGAGCGGTTCACGGCACTCCGCGACAGGCTCGAGGAGGCCCTCCAGGCGTCGCGCGACACCCGCGAGTCCATCGTCGGATCGTTCGACGTCCTCCTCGCGACAACGGGTCAGCGGACGAACGAGATCATGAAGGTGCTCACGCTCGCATCCGTGCTCCTCCTGCCGGGCGCACTCGTCGCGGGGATCATGGGCATGAACTTCGAGCTCGGGATCTTCGACACCGAGGCGTACTTCTGGGTCGTGCTCGCCGTGATCGCCGGGATCGCCGGTGCGACGCTCGCGCTCGCGCGCGCGCGGCGGTGGATCTGAGGTACGCGATCCATCCTCGGGAGCGATGATGTCGGTCCGTGACGCCGCGTAGCGACGACCTGCAGCGCGAGGAGCACCTCCGATCGTGGCGCGTGCGCTACGGGCTGGCGCTGCTCACCACCACCGCGGCCTTGCTCGTCTGTCTCGCTCTGCTGGAGGTCAGTGACGCGCCCATCTACGCCCCGCTCGTCGGGGCTGTTGCGATCAGCGCGTGGCTCGGGGGTGTTGGACCGGCCTTCCTGAGCCTCGCCGCCGGCTGGTTCGGGGCGATCTGGCTGCTCGTCTACCCACGCGGCTCGCTCGGCGCCTCGGATACCGACGACATGACGCGGTGGTCGGTGAACCTTGCGGTCGCCGCGCTGATCGTGGTGATCGCGGGCGGCATGCAGCTCGGTCGCCGAAGGGCGGTGGACGTCGCCCTGGAGGCGCGGCGATCGCTCGGGCGCGTGGAGGCACTCCAGCGGCTGAGCGCCGACCTCGCTCGGGCGGCCACGTCGGCGGACGTGTCGCACGCGCTCACCGAGCACGCGGCGGGCCTGCTCGACGCGCAGGGCGCGGCGCTCGGCCTCCTGGAGGCCGAGGACATCCTCGTCGTCGACCCGATCGGCATCGCTGCGACGCTGCACGTGCCGGGGCGACGGATCTCCTTGGAGCAGGCGACGCTCCTGACCGAGGCGTTGCGCACCAGGCGCATCGTGAGGGCGGACGACCGGGAGACGATCGAGCGCATGTTCCCCGACAGCGCGGCGATTCTTCCTCGCGTCGTGCAGTCGGCCATCGCGGTGCCGTTGCGCGTTGCCGGTACGTCCGTCGGCGTCGTGGAGTTCCTCTTCGACCGGTCGAACGCCGTCGATGACGAACTCGGGGCCCTCGCCACGACGGCGGCGGGACTCGCCGAGCAGGCTCTGGAGCGCGCCCGCCTGTACGAGCGAGAGCGCGAGTCTGCAGCCGTACTCGACCGCATCCTCGAGGTCTCGCCGCGCTTCTACGCGGACTCGCCGGACGAGGTCACGCAGGCGATCTGCAGAGAGGCGCGGACGACGTTCGGAGCGGACTACGGCGTGCTGTGGAGGATTCGCAACGTCGAGTTGGAGCTCGTGCGGAGCGATCCGATTCGACAGGAGTGGCCAGTTGGTCTTCGTGTCTTGCTCCGGGAGTTTCCGGGACTCGAGCGGGCAGTCGGCACTCTCGGCGCCTCGTTCGTTCCCGACGTCCAGGCGGAGGCGCGCGGCGAGGGGCTCGAGCGCGTCCGGCAGCTCGGCATCCGCTCGTCGCTTCGCTCCCCGGTCATCATCGACGGCCGGGCCGAGCTCATCCTCGTCGTCTCGTGGCAGACCGTCGTCGATGCGCCCGACCCCGCCACGGTTGCCATCCTCCGGCGCTTCGCCGACCAGGCGGGGCTCGCGTTCGAGCAGCTCGAGCGACGGCTCGCGGAGGAGCGCGCCGCGGCGCGCGCGGACGAGACCGCGCGCCTCCAGGAGATCACTGCCGAGCTCTCGCGCGCCGCCACGCGCGGAGTCGTCGGCGACACCTGCGTGAAGCACGCGCTCCGGCACGTCGGTGCAGAGGCAGGCTTCGTCGTGCTCACGGGCTCCGGCGGGACGTCGCTACAGATGATCTCGACACACGGGTACTCCGACGAGGCTCTCGAGGCCTGGAGTGCACTCGGTCTGGACGCCGACGTCCCGTTCGCCCGTGCAATCGCGACGGGGGAGCCCGTATGGGCGCTCACGACCGAGGAGATGGGTGCGTTCACCGCCGCCCCCGCCCTCGGCGACGCCGGCTGGATCTCCATTCCCTTGACGACGCCGGCGGGCATCCACGGTGCGCTGCACGTCTCGCTGCACGAGTCGCGTGAGCTCGGTGAGGCCGAGCGGAGGTGGCTTCAGAGCGTCGTCTCGCAATGCGCCCTCGCACTGGAGCGGAGTCAGCTCTACGAGGAGGAGCAGCGCCTTCGCCTCCGATCGGAGCAGGTGCAGCGCGTGACGGCTCGTCTCTCGAACGCGCTGACCGAGCACGACGTCGCCGACGTCGTGCTCGAGGCCGCTGTGGAGGGCGTGGGCGGCAGCGAGGCCGTGTTCTACGCGGTCGACGACGAGCTTCACGTCGTCCGGCGGGTTGCCGCGAGCCCCGGAGCCGCCCAGGACGGCGGCGAGCGTCTCGAGCGCTCCTTCGACGAGGATTCCGCCGTGACGCGAGTCGCGCGCGGAGGGGTCTGGTGGCTCGACGCGCCGCAGAGCTCGACGGCTCCCGAGCGCGTCGACCTCGTGGCGCCTCTCGTGTCCGGACGGCGCGTCGTCGGCGTGCTCGAGCTCACGTGGGCGGAGCCCGTCGCCCTCGGCGACGACGACCGCGTCTTCCTGGAAACCCTCGCCAACCAGGGTGGACAGGCGCTCGACCGGGCCCGTCACTTCGAGGCCGAGCGCTCGATCGCGGAGACGCTGCAGCGCAGCGTTCTGCCGGTCGCGCTGCCGCGGATCGAGGGCGTCCAGATCGCTGCTCGGTACCTGCCGGGCACACGCGAAGTGGACGTCGGCGGCGACTGGTTCGACGCGGTGCAGCTCCCAAACGGTCGCCTCGGGCTCGTCGTCGGGGACGTGGTTGGAAAGGGGGTGAGCGCGGCCGCGAGCATGGGGCAGCTGCGCAACGCCCTGCGCGCCTTTTCCATCGACGGGCTCAAGCCGGCGTCCGTGCTCGCGAAGCTCGACCGGCTCGCGAGCGACGCCCTCGATACGACGTTCGCGACGGTCGTGTACGCCGCAGTCGACATGGAGGAGGGGATCCTCCGGTTCGCCTCGGCCGGGCATCCGCCGCCCGTCGTCGCACGCCCGGATGGACGGGTCGACATCCTCGACGAGTCCCGCGGGCTTCCCGTCGGCACCGGACTGGGCCCCAAGTACCGGCAGAGCGCAGTCGAGCTGCCCGCAGGAAGCGTGGTCGTCCTGTACTCCGATGGTCTCGTCGAGCGACGGGGGAGCTCGATCGACGAGGGCCTCGAGAGCCTGGTGGCAGCCGTCCGAGAAGCGCCCCTCGACTCGGAGAGACTTCTCGAGCACGTCCTCGAGCGCATCCTGTCCGGCGCGGAGCGTGCAGACGACGTCGCGATTCTCGCCGCCCGCTTCCTCCCGGTCGCTCCACGTCCGCTCGATCTTCGGATCACCCCGACCGAGAGTTCGCTCCACCTCGTGCGAGACGCGATCCGGACGTGGCTCGAGGGGACCGCGCTCGAGCGCCGTGACGCCGAAGACCTCCTGCTCGCGGCCTGGGAAGCATGCGCCAACGCCGTCGAGCACCCGACCGGGCGAGTCGACGACCTCGTGCGCGTGCGCGCGACAGTCGACGACTCGCACGTCCGCCTCGTGGTCAGCGACTCCGGGACGTTCGTCGCCGCCACGGCGCGGGAGGACCGCGGGCTCGGACTCTTGCTCGCCGAACGTCTCGCCTCGAGGGCCGAGATTCTCACGGACGGCCCCGGGACGACGGTCACGCTCGAGAAGGAGCTCCCGAGCGCGACCGCTCGACTAGAGAAGCCAGACGAGCAGCAGGATGACGACGATGAGCGTTAGCAGTCCTCCGCCGATGTACACGAAGTCTCCCTTCGGTTGCTTGCACGGGGACGGTTCCCGCTCGGCCCGGGTCTGAAACCGCCGAGGTTTGGACGGAACGGTCGGGCGGGTAGTTGCCGGGTGCCAGCACACACGAGGAGGATTCGAGATGCCGCCACGTGGCACGAGGAAGGGAACGAAGCGCGCGCGTCAGTACGAGCACATCAAGGACTCGCTGCTCGAACTGGGGTCCTCGGAGGACGAGGCGGAGGAGATCGCCTCACGCACGGTCAACAAGGAGCGGGCGCGTCATGGCGAGGCGCGGACGTCGTCGAAGCTCTCGCGCGAAGACATCTCGTCCGGCCGTCGCGGCGGGATCCGGAGTCACCGCTCCGGGCCTCGCGGTCGAACGCGCGATCAGCTGTACGAGGAGGCGAAGCAGCGAAACATCCGCGGGCGGTCGAAGATGACGAAGGCCGAGCTGCAACGGGCGCTCGGTGGGCGGTAGCCGGTGCACCGCTCCCTCGCCCAGCTGATCGGTGCCCGCTGTGTGATTCACGACGTCGCCGTCGGGGAGGTGGTCGCCGTGCTCGTCGACGCCGACTGCTCGCGCGCGATCGGGCTGGACGTCCGCCTCCCGGACGGAGCCCACCGCTTCCTCCCGTGGGTCGCAGTCGAGTTCGACGATCGGCACGTTCGCTCGCACTCGGCGTTCTTGCTCGTCGACGTCGGGGACAGCTACGTGCGGCTGGGCGCGCGCGCACTCCACGACGTGGACGAACTCGCGCGTCTTCGTGCGGAGCCGGATGGCACCTTGCAGCCGGCACTCCCACAGGTCGTTTCGTCCCCGCTGTTTGCGGGTACTCGATCGGGGTGATCGAGATCCGGCACGAGGGCGCGAACGCGCGTCGACCGGTCGTTCTGATCTGCGACCCCATGCCGGACGGCGCCGCCGGAGTCGCGCGCTGCCTCGATCTCGCGCTCGAGCTCGGCGAGACCGAGCTTCTCGTCGACCTGCGCGAGCGTCCCGACGCGGACGCCGACCTTCTCGCCGTATTGCATCGCGCGGGCAAGCGGGCTCGCGCGACCGGTGGCCGGCTCGCCGTCGTGTGCTCGGACTCGCGCTTGCGCAGAATGCTGAACGTGACGCTCCTGAGTCACGCCTTCGGCGTGTATGCGACGCGCGAGGAGGCCCTGGCCGGGTAGGTGGGCCATGCCCGTGCAGGAGCGGACCCGCGGGGCGATGATCACGAGAATGGAGCCGAACGTCCAAGCACTGCTGGTCGCCTACCATCGCGACGGCGACGAGCGCGCGCGTGAGCAGGCCCTCGTCGAGTTGATGCCGCTCGTGCGCGCCCTCGCCGCGCGCTATGCGGGTCGAGGCGAACCACTCGAGGATCTCGTCCAGGTGGGTTCGATCGGTCTCATCAAGGCCGTCGATCGCTTCGACGTCGACCGGGGCGTGGACATCGCGAGCTACGCGGTGCCGACCATCGTCGGTGAGATCCGCCGGCACTTTCGCGACAAGGCCTGGGCGATGCACGTCCCGCGCAGGCTGAAGGAGTTGAGCGTCCGTCTGTCTCGCGTTCTCGACCAGCTGACGACGGAGCTCGGGCGCTCGCCGACGATCGCCGAGCTCGCGAAAGCTGCCGGCGTCGAGGAGGAGGACGTGATCGACGCTCTCGACTCCACGAACGCGTACTCGACGAGATCGCTGCAGGCTCCCTTCGACGACGGCAACGACGAGTACCTCGCCGAGCGGCTCGGCGTCGAAGACGCCGGATTCGTCGAGATCGAGGACGGAGCGCTCGTCACCGAGGGCCTCGCGGCCCTGGACGAGCGTGAGCGGGAGATCGTGAGGATGCGCTTCTTCGAGGAGATGACGCAGTCGCAGATCGCGGCGGAGATCGGGATCTCGCAGATGCACGTGTCGAGGCTCCTCCGCCGCGCGCTTGCCACGATGCGTGGCAGGATCGACGAGGTGTCCACCGATGGCTGAGCAGGTCGTCACGCTCTCGTTCCCCGCGAAGGCGGACTACCTCCTCCTCGCGCGCCTCGCGCTGTCCGGCCTCGCCCGCGAGGTGCCACTCGACGACGAGCTGCTCGCGGATCTGAAGCTCGCGGTGACCGAGGCGTGCGGGAACGCCGTCCGGCACGCCTACGCCGACGGGGAGGGCGACGTGAACGTCGTGTTCGCGTTCGACGACGAGCGCCTCGTGGTGACCGTGGCGGACCGGGGCGGGGGCATCGCGGTTCCCGACTCGGTGGAGGACGACGCCGAGGCGCTCGCGGGGCCGCTCGAGAGCGGGATGGGAATGCCCATCATCCGGGCGATCGTGGACGAGCTCGCCGTCGAGGAGGGCGACGGCGGCGCCGGCACGCTCGTGCGGATGGTGAAGTACCTCCCTGCCGGCTAGCGCTCCTCGGCACCGAGCGATTCCAGCGCGCTCGCGCGGTTCTCCGCGACCGGGAGGATCCGATCGAGAGTGGTGATCTCGAAGATGCGTCGCGCCGCGCCTCCGGGAAGCACGATCCGGACCGCGGTTCCGGCCTCCTGGGAGAGCCGTACTGCTGCGACGACGACGCCGAGGGCCGTGGAGTCGAGAAACGAGACGGCATCGAGGTCGACGACGAACGCCGTCTCGAGCCGGGCGCCACTCAGGGCTCGTTCGAGATCCGGCGCCGCGAAGGCGTCGAACTCGCCGCGGGCGACGACAACCGGTACGCCGTGCGAGCGGGCGATCTCGACCTTGTGCATTGGAGGGGAACGTACGCCCCCGGCGCCGCGCGCTGCGGCGCCGGGGGCGCGTGGTCAGGCCGTTCGCCGGTCGCTCACTGCGCTCCAGGCGAAGAGGATCACGAGCGCCCCGACGACCGCTGCGACCCAGGTGCTCAGGTCGAAGAACTCGTCGATCGGATCACCGAATCCGAGAACGGACGCCAGGAGACCGCCGAGGAGAGCTCCCCCGATGCCGAGAAGCGTCGTGAGGATGAATCCGCCCCGGTCGGCCCCGGGCATGATCGCCTTCGCGATCAGCCCGGCGAGGAACCCGAGAAGGATCCAGCCGATGATGCCCATTCGTCTAGTCCTCCTTCACGACCGTGGTGTGCGCTGCGGCACTCCCGCCACCGTCGCGTGCTCCGAACCCGCCCCAGCTCGACCAGAAGGCGAGTGAGGCGATGAATCCGATCACGCCGACGACGAGCAGGATGATGCCCGCGACCTGAACGTCGAACCCCGAGACCTCGGCGTTGACGGCCCAAGCCAGGATGGCACCCAACGCGATGAGAAAGATGCTGAGGCTGATACCCATGTCGTTCGCTCCTTTCGCTGCCGCCGGCCGATCGCCGGCACGCGGAGCAAGTACCCCGCCGCGCGGTTTCGAAAACGTCAGTCCATGGGAGCGAGGTGAGCGTTCTCGGGCGCGGGGACTATCCGCATCGCCTTTCCGAGGCCGACGATGTCGACGGCGCGGGCGATCGGTGCCTCTGCGCCCATCGCCACGGCGAGGGCGTCGGGGCCTCGCCGGCGCGCGATCTTGAAGAACACGTGCAGCGCTGCGCTGTCGATGAAGACGACCCGGCTGAGGTCGACGACCAGGAGCATGTCGGGTGGCGCCGCGCCCTCCAGGCGCTCTTCGAGCTCGCGCGCGTTCGTGAGGTCGAGCTCGCCGGTGAGCGTCACGACGACGACGTCCGCATCGGGCGTGGCAACCAGGTCGAAGGTGTAGGCCGACACGGGCAGATCAGGATAGTCGGGGTTTGGGCGTCGTTAGACCCGGGCACCCCGAAGGGCGCAACCTGATCGCCGTGCGCCAAATCCCTCGTGGGAGGTTTGACAGCACCATGACGTGGGTAGTCACCTGCTGCGAGCATGCGCGACTCGTCGTCGAATCCGGAGCTCCCTGGCGATTTCCGCATCGTCGCGGTGCGGAACGGCGCTGCCGGCACGGCGCTGCTCGCCGTCTCCGGAGATGCCGATCTCCACTCGGCGCCGCAGCTGCGAGAGTCCATTCGGGACGCGATCGACGAGGGCTCGACCACGCTCGTGCTCGACCTGTCCGAGACGACGTTCGTCGACTCGACGGCGCTGGGAGTCCTGCTCGGCGGAATGAAGCGACTCCGCGAGCACGACGGACGCATTCGACTGGTGGTGCCGCGGCCCGAGGTGCGCCGCGTGTTCGAGATCACGATGCTCGATCGCATCTTCCCGCTCCACGAGACGAGAGACGAGGCTCTCGCGGCGGTGGACGCGGCGGTCTAGAGAGCCGCGTCGAGCGACGGATGGATCGTGACGAGTGTCTCCACCGACGTGATCTCGAGGACGCGAAGGATCGCCGGCTCCGTGGCGACCACCGAGACGCGTTCGCGTGCCTTCGTCGTCGCGGTAATCACGCGCAGGCCGGTCGAGTCGAGAAGCGTGCAGCCGGTCAGGTCGAGGACGACATGCTGTGCCTCGGGCGCGGTCACAAGCGCGTCCTCGAACACCGCGGCGTGGGCCATGTCGAGCTCGCCGTCGACGCGCACGACGACGGCGTCGCCTCGCTCTTCGACGGCCAGCGCGAAGTCAGCTACGTCCCCCACGGCGCCGGAGTGTAGGTGATCATGGGGTACGCCATGACCTTGGACAACGCGACGGCACGCCCGCTGGACGACACGATTCTCGTCACGCTCCCTGCGCAGAGCGGCTTGCGAGGCGTCGCGACCATGGTCCTCAGTGGCGTCGGCTCCCGCCTCGACATGCCGTACGAGCGGATGGACGACCTCCAGCTCGCGCTGCTGAGCCTGCTGGACTCCGCCGACGGTCAGGAGACGTCGATCGAGATCCACGCGGACGACGAACGGTTGGCCGTCTCGGTCGGGCCGCTCCGCGCAGGCGCGGAGCAGGACGAGGGCCTTGCCCTCGTGCTCTCGCGACTCACGGACGGAGTCGAGACGGGTACACGCGGATCGGAGCCGTGGATGACGGTCGTTCTCGAGCGCCGGCCGCGCGCCTCGTAGTACTCAGCGCTCGGAGATCTCCTCGACCATGCGGCCCGTCGCGGCGGGAGCTGCCGCCCGCGAGACGTCCGCCTGCGCGAGGATGCCTACGACGCGGCCGTCTTCCACCACCGGAAGGCGTCGCACCTGCTCGCGCGCCATGCGCTCCAGTGCGACGTCCAGCGCCTCCGTGGGCTCCACGACGGTCGGATGCTGCGTACAGATCGTCGACACCGACACCTTGTGCGGGTCGACGTCCTTGGCGAGGACGTGGAGCACGAGGTCACGGTCGGTCACGATGCCGACGAGCTCCTCGCCTTCGACGACGGGCAGTGAGCCGACGTCGGTGGAGGCCATCAGACGTGCCGCATCGACGACTGTCGCACCAGCCTCGATCGTCGTCGGAGTCGGAGTCATCGCGTCCCGGACGGTGTGATTGCTCATCGCATCCTCCTCGGTTGTGGGCCTCTTCCTTTCCCGCCAGGGCCGCACGCGAAACGCCCCGCTGTTTCGCGAAGCGTGATCACGGGCACCCCTCTGTCATGGAGGCGCCCGCCAAAGAGGCGACCCCCGATACGACGCTCGTGTTCGTCCGCACCTATCGCTCGGGTGCGTCACGGCGGATGGAGAGCCTCGTCGCCTGGGTCAAGGTCACACAGAAGCGCCGGCTGAAGGTGCTCGAGCTCGACGCGGACCGGCACGCGCAGCTCGTGGAGGAGCTCGGCGTCACGACGGCGCCCTCGCTCGTGCTCGTGAAGGATCAGCGGATCGTGGGACGGCTCGAAGGACGCGTCTCGGGTCGCCAGATCGACGAACTCATTCGGCCGCACGTCTGAGCGCGTCACCTGCACCGGCTACCCTGGCGCGCCATGGCTGCTCGTTCATCTGTGGAGACCGCGATCGGGTGGGTCGACGTCGAGGGAACCGAACGAGGGATACGTCGGGTGCATCTTCCGGGCGCGGTGCCGCCACGGCCGGCCCCGGGCGAGGGCACCGAGGAGGTCGCGCACCATCTTGCGGACGCGAGCGAGCAGATCCGGCGCTATGCCGCCGGGGAGCAGGAGGCTCTCGCCTTCGTCCTCGACTGGGACGGCGTCGAGCCCACGCATCGTCACGTGCTCGAGACGCTCTGCGCCATCGCGCCGTACGGGCAGACCGTGACCTACGGCGAGCTCGGACGTGCGGCAGGGGTCGAGGATCCACGTGACATCGGCGCGTACATGGCGCGCAACCCGCTCCCGCTCGTCGTCCCGTGCCACCGGGTCGTCGCCTCCGACGGGCTCGGAGGCTACGGCGGCGGACTCGAGCTGAAGCGGACCTTGCTCGAGCTCGAGGGCGCGCTCCCTGCGCGCCTCGACCTCGGCGTGACCATCTAGAGGCTATGGAGACGGTCGTTCTCGGAGACAGCGGCCTGCGCGCATCTCGCGTCGGCCTCGGCTGCAACAACTTCGGCGGGCGCATCGACCTCGCGGCGACGCGAGCGGTCGTCGATGCGGCACTCGAGGTCGGCGTCACCTTCTTCGACACCGCGGAGGTCTACGGCAACGGAGGCGACAGCGAGCGCTTCCTCGGCGAGATCCTCGACGGGCGTCGCGACGAGGTCGTGCTCGCCACGAAGTTCGGCTGGGGTCAAGAGTCCGGCGACGGCTCGGCGACGAACGTCCGCCGGGCGATCGAGGGCTCGCTCGAGCGTCTGCGCACGGATCACGTCGATCTCTACTACCTGCACAAGCCCGATCCCTCGACGCCGATCGCGGAGACGCTGACGGCACTCGACGAGCTCGTCCGCGAGGGCAAGGTACGCGCCGTCGGCTGCTCGAACTTCTCGGCTGCGCAACTCGCCGACGCCGATCGGGTGGCACGTGAGCTCGGGACGGCGCGCTTCACCGTCCTGCAGAACCACTACAGCCTGCTGCGCCGCGACGACGATGCGGACGTGCTCCCGCTCTGCGTGGAGCTCGGCGTCTCGTACATCCCGTACTTCCCGCTCGCGAGCGGGCTCTTGACGGGGAAGTACGAGCGCGGAGCGCCTGCTCCCGAGGGAACCCGGCTCGCCGGGCGCGAGATCGAGGACGAGCGGTTCGCGAAGGTGGAGGCGTGTACCGCTTTCGCAGAGGCGCGCGGCCACTCCGTGCACGAGCTCGCGATCTGCGCACTCGCGTCCACACCCGGAGTCGGCTCGATCATCGCCGGTGCGACGAAGCCCGAGCAGGTGCGAGCCAACGCAGCGGCTGCGGCGGCGGGGTGGAGGCTCTCGAGCGACGAGCTCGAGGCCCTCGCGAAGCTCTGATCCGTGCGCAAGACCGGAATCCGCGAGTGCGAATTCCGGTCGCGCGAAGATCCCTGAAGGCGGCCGCTTCGCGTCCGCAGTGTGCGCTTCACCCGGTACACACACCTCCGCTCGAAACGCTTACAGGTCGCACGCAGAACGCTCACTCGACCGTTCCATAACCCGAGCTGAGGGGATTCCCCGTCGTCGTACGAAGGGAGTCGAATGATGGTCAGGCGCGTATTCGTCGTTGCGCTCGTGGTCGGTCTGCTCGCGGCGCTCTCGGCGTCCGGGTCTGCGGTCGCAGCCGACCGGCAGCCGGTGGCGGAGGGTCGCGATCACCCGGCCGCGTGCGAGCGGCTTGCCGACGTGGCGCAGGCGCTGCGGGCCCGGATCGGCGGGATCCAGGCGCTGCAGGAGCGGATCAGGGCGAAGCTCGCGAGCGGCGAGCTCGGCCCGAGGCAGGAGGCCCGAGCGAAGCAGGCGCTCCGCAAGCTCGAGGCACTTCAGGAAGAGCTCGAGGAGAAGCTCGCTCGGGTCCTCGCGCTGTACGAGGAGCACTGCCAGGGCTAGGTGATCCAGGGACGGATGCGCGAGAAGGGCGGCCCCGGCCGCTCTTCTCGTCGCCGGCTCTCATCGCCGTCTCATCGCGACCTCGTACAACGGCTGTGTGAGCACGCCGACGAGAGGAGCGGCCATGGGTTCCACGAGGATTCGGGTGGTTGCGGCGGTCGTCGCGACCGGCGTGACGGCTGGTGTCGTCACGGCCGGAGTGCAGGCGCGTGCCGCCGCGAGCGGATGCGCCCTCCCGCAGGGCTCCGAGCGCGTGCGGCTCGATCCGGCGGACTTCACGACGAGGATCGACAACCCGTGGTGGCCCATGCGGCCGGGGAGTCGCTGGGTGTATCGCGAGACCGACCCTGACGGGACCGTCCAGCGCGTGGTGGTCACGGTGCAGGAGAAGACGAAGCGCATCGCCAACGGCGTGACCGCGCGGGTCGTGCGAGACGTCGTCACCGAGGACGGCAAGCCGGTCGAGGTCACGGACGACTGGTACGCGCAGGATCGCTGCGGGAATGTCTGGTACCTCGGCGAGGACACGAAGGACTATGAGAACGGCAAGGTGGTGTCGACGAAGGGCTCGTTCGAGGCAGGCGTCGACGGTGCCCAGGCGGGCGTGATCATGCCGGCCCGCCCGAAGGTGGGAACGCGCTACCGGCAGGAGTACTACGCGGGTCACGCCGAAGACCGTGCGGAGGTGTTCAGCCTCGGCGAGCAGGTCGAGGTTCCGCTCGGCCACTACCCGCAGGGCCGGGTTCTGATGACTCGGGATCTGAACCCGCTCGACCCGAAGGTGCTGGAGTACAAGTTCTACGTTCGCGGGCTCGGGATGGTGCTCGCAGTCGGCGTGTCGGGTGGCGCCGACCGCGAGGAGCTCGTGCGGTTCACCCGCGGCCAGTAGGAGGTTGAGATGAGAAGCAAGCGGATGCTCGTGATCGTGCTCGGAGCTGCGGCCGTGCTGGCTGTGGCGGGCGGAGCCGGAATCGCCAAGGCGGTGTCGGGCTCGGAGGAGCAGGTGTCCGGCCCGGCGGCCGCGCGTGCGGCGGAGGCGGCTCTCGAAGCCATCGGCGGAGGATCGGTGCTCGAGGTCGAGCGCCAGGACGGGGACGGCGCAGGAGTCTACGAGGTCGAAGTGCGGCGGCAGGACGGCTCCACGGTCGAGGTTCACCTCGACGCCCGGCTCCAGCCGGTGGGCACCGTCGCCGACGACGACGAGGGCGAGCGCGGCGACGACGCGGAAGGTGCGGACGACTGAAAGTCGGAGAGACGGGGCCGCGACTACCGGCCCCCGTCTCTCATCTCGTTCTCATCTCGAGGGCGACAATGTGCACATGCGTCTCCTCGTGGTCGAGGACGAGCTGAAGATGGCGAGCCTGCTGCGGCGCGGCCTCGTCGAGGAGGGCTACGCGGTCGACGTCGCGCGGACCGGCGACGATGCGATCGGCATGGCTGCCGCGGTCGAGTACGACGCGATCGTCCTCGACCTCATGCTGCCGGGCACGGACGGCGTCACTGCATGCCTGCGTATGCGCGAGAACGGCGTGTGGAGTCCCGTGCTCATGCTGACCGCACGCGACGCGGTAGGGGATCGCGTCGCCGGGCTCGACGCGGGTGCCGACGATTATCTCCCGAAGCCGTTCTCCTTTGCGGAGCTTCTGGCCCGGCTGCGGGCGCTCGTCCGCCGCGGAGGCGTCGAGCGGCCGGTGGTGCTCGAGGTCGGTGACCTGCGCCTCGATCCGGCGACTCACCAGGTCTGGAGGGGGCAGGTGGAAGTGAAGCTCTCCGCGAAGGAGTTCGCGCTGCTCGAGACCTTCATGCGCCGGCCGGGGCAGGCGCTGACCCGTCTCCAGCTCGTCGAGCAGGCGTGGGACTACGCGTACGAGAACCGCTCCAACGTGGTCGACGTCTACGTGCGCTACCTCCGGGAGAAGATCGACCGTCCGTTCGACCGGGAGTCGATCGAGACCGTGCGCGGCGTGGGCTACCGGCTTCGGCGCGACGAGACGACGTGAGCCGGCTGCCGATCCGAGTCCGCCTCGCCCTTGCGTTCGCACTCGTGATGGCGCTCGTGTTCGCCGCGGTCGGCGCAATCCTCTACATCCGGCTCGGCGATGCGCTCGACGAGCGGATTGGCGACACGCTCGAGGCGCGCACGACCGTGCTCGCCGCAACCTTCGACGTGACGTCGCCGGCCTCTGCCGGTGAGGAGGGCCTCGCGCAGGTGCTGGAGCGGGACGGCTCGATCGTCGCCGGAGCCGGCGCTGCGGAGCGCCAGTCGCCGCTCGCGAGCACGCAGCTCGAGCGGGCGCGGCTCGGCTCGATCACCATCGATACGGAACTCGACGGTACGTCCTATCGGGCCCTGGCAACACCCGTGGACGAGCGCATCGTGGTCGTCGCGGAGCCGCTGGACGACCGTGACGAGGCACTCGACGGGCTGCTCGCGCAGCTGCTGGTCGTCCTGCCCGTCGCGCTCCTCGTCTCGTCGGTCGTGGGCTACCTCGTCGCCGGTGCGGCGCTGCGGCCGGTCGAGGCGATGCGCCGGCGCGCGGCGGAAATCTCGGTCGACACACCCGAGCGCCGCCTGCCCTTGCCGCCCGCCGACGACGAGATCTCCCGCCTCGGGGCGACGCTGAACGAGATGCTCTCGCGCCTCGACGCGGGGATCGCGCGCGAGCGTCGCTTCGTCGCCGATGCGAGTCACGAGCTCCGGACGCCGCTCGCGGCGCTGCGGACCGAGCTCGAGCTGGCGGCCAGGCGGCCGCGCTCGGTGGCCGAGCTCGACGCGGCGGTTCGCTCAGCTCGCGAGGAGGTCGAGCGCCTCGTGCGGCTGGCGGACGACCTGCTCGTGCTCGCCCGGGCCGATGACGGGCAGCTCGCGATCCGGCCCGAAGAGCTCCCTGTCCGCGAGCTGCTCGAGGCCGTCGCGCGGCGGCGTGCGGCCGACGCACAGAGGTCGGGTCGTGCGATCGAGGTGTCCACGACGGACGAGCTCGTGCTCGTGGGCGATCGCGGGCGGCTCGAGCAGGCGCTCGAAAGCCTCGTCGACAACGCCCTCGTGCACGGGAGCGGAACCGTCCAGATGAGCGCACGGGTCGACGACGGGCGTGTCCTCCTCGTCGTCTCCGACGAAGGCTCAGGGTTCCCGGCGTCATTCGTGCCGCATGCGTTCGAGCGCTTCAGCAGGGCCGACGCGTCTCGCTCGGGGGGCGGGGTGGGCCTCGGGCTCGCGATCGTGGACGCGATCGCGCGCGCGCACGGAGGCGCGGCGCACGTCGACGAGACAGGTGCCGCGAACGTCCGGCTGGAGCTCCCGAGCCGCTTGAATGGGGATGATGCTGTTGGCCGAGATAGCGGCGGCGTCCGCTGATGTCGCGGCGACGTCGTCGCGGCTCGCCAAGGTTGCACGCCTGACGGAGTGCCTGCGCGCGGCGGCGCCGGACGAGGTCGGAGTCGCGGTCGCATACCTCTCCGGCGAGCTGCCGCAGGGGACGGTCGGCGTCGGTTGGGCCGCGCTGCGAGACAGGCCTGAACCGGCCGAGGCGGCCACGCTCGACGTGCTCGAGGTGGACGACGTGGTGTCCCGGCTGAAGGCCATCTCCGGACCCGGCTCGCAGGCGGCGCGTCGTGCCGAGCTCGACGCCCTCTTCGCGCGTGCGACCGACCCCGAGCAGCGGCTCCTCGTCGGCCTCTTCCTCGGCGAGCTGCGTCAGGGCGCGCTCGAAGGCGTCATGACGGACGCGGTCGCGAAGGCCGCCGGCGTGCCGGTGGCGGAGATTCGCCGGGCAGCGATGCTCGCCGGCGACCTCCCGTCGGTCGCCGATGCCGCTCTGCGAGAGGGCTCGGGCGGGCTTTCGCGATTCCGATTGACGCCGCTCCGGCCGATCGGCCCGATGCTCGCGCAGAGCGCCGAGAGCGTGGAGAGTGGCCTCGGGCGCGTGGGCGATGCGTACGTCGAGTGGAAGCTAGACGGCGCGCGCATCCAGGCCCACCGTGCGGGCGACGAGGTCGCGGTCTTCACGCGGAACCTCGCGGACATCACTGCGCGGGTGCCCGAGGTGGTCGCGCTCCTGCGCGAGCTCGACGTCGCGGCGATCGTCCTCGACGGCGAGGTCGTCGCGCTCCGAGCGGACGGCCGCCCGGAGCCGTTCCAGGTCACGATGAGCCGCTTCGGGACGAAGGAGGCGTCGACGGAAGCAAGACCGCTCACGCCGTTCTTCTTCGACTGCCTTCATCTCGACGGCGACGACCTGATCGACCGGCCTGCCCGGGAGCGGGTCGCCGGTCTGGACGCGCAGCTTCCGTCGCGCGCCGTCGTTCCGCGGCTCGCGACGACGGATCCCGGTGCTGCGCAGGCGTTCCTCGACGATGCGCTCGCGCGCGGACACGAGGGCGTGCTGGTCAAGTCGCTCGACGCTCCGTACGAGGCGGGTCGGCGCGGTGCCGGCTGGCTGAAGGTGAAGCCGGCCCACACGCTCGATCTCGTGGTGCTCGCGGCGGAGTGGGGGCACGGCCGGCGTACGGGCAAGCTCTCGAACCTGCATCTCGGCGCTCGCGACCCCGCGGGCGGCTTCGTCATGCTCGGGAAGACGTTCAAGGGGATGACGGACGAGGTGCTCGCGTGGCAGACCGAGCGTCTCCTCTCCCTCGAGGTCTCCCGCGACCGGCACGTCGTGCACGTTCGACCGGAGCTCGTCGTCGAGGTCGCGTTCGACGGAGTGCAGACGAGCTCCCGTTATCCGGGCGGGATGGCGTTGCGCTTCGCGCGGGTCAAGGGGTACCGTCCGGACAAGTCGGCCGGCGAGGCCGACACGGTCGAGACCGTGCGGGACATCCATGGGCGCGCGGAGTAGTCTCGTCGAGTCAACGACTCAGGGAGGTTCGGCATGACGCATTACGGAACCCTGCGCGCGTGGGCGTTCATCGCGACGCTCGTCGGGGTCTTCGGGATGATCGCGGCGTTCATCGGCGCGATCGTGTGGGCGTTCGAGGTGGAGGGCTTCTGGCAGACACTCGGCGTCCTGCTCGTCGGCGTGCCGGTGGCCGTCTTCATCGCGACCATCCCGATCGCGCTCGGCCAGGCGATGCGGGCGCTCGCGGACGTCGGCGACACTGTGGCCGCGCGCTAGCCCGTGGCGGACGTCGTTGCGAAGAGCTTCGATCGGCCCGACAACGTCGTCGAGTTCCCGAAGATGCGGGCGCGGATCGTGGAGCTCGGAGATCTGACCGTCGGCGAGCTGATCTCGGAGCCTGGCTGGCGCTGGTCCGAACACGTGCGCCCGAGGGTCGGGGGCGACTGGTGCCAGGCCCGCCATGTCGGGTTCATCGTCTCGGGCCGGCTCGGAATCGACTTCATGGACGGGTCGAAGGCGGTCTTCGAGCCGGGCGACGTGTTCGACGTCCCGCCCGGGCACGACGGGTATACGGTCGGCGACGAGGAATGCGTGCAGGTCGAGTGGATGGGTCTCCAGGCCTGGGCGGGGTTCCCGACCGGGATCCACAGCCGCGTGCTCGCGACGCTGCTCTTCACGGACCTCGTCGACTCGACGGCGCTGGCGGCCGAGCTCGGCGATGCGCGCTGGCGCGCGCTGCTCTCGGAGCTGTTCCAGGCGAGTCGCAACGAGCTCGAGCGGTTCGGCGGCCGCGAGGCGAACACGACGGGGGACGGCATGCTCGCGACCTTCGACGGGCCGGCGCGGGCACTGCACTGCGCCGGCGCGCTCCTGCGCTGCGCCGAGCGCCATGGCGTCCAGATCAGGGTCGGCGTCCACGTGGGCGAGGTCGAGCTCGTCGGCTCGGACGTCCGAGGCATCGCCGTCCACGAGGCGGCACGTGTCATGTCCGCGGCAGGTCCAGGCGAGATCTTCGTGTCGGAGCTCACCCGCGCGCTCGCCGGTGCCGCGGGACTTCGCTTCGAGGATCGAGGACTGCACGCGCTGAAGGGTCTCGACGGCGAGTGGCGCCTCGCGGCGTACCTTCCCGAGTGATGGCGAACCTCCCTCTCATCCTTGCCGTCGACGAGGATCCGGACGCCCTCGAGCTGATCACCGGCGAGCTGCAGCGCTACGCCCGCGACTACACGGTCATCTGCGGTCCGTCGACGGAGGCGGCGCTCGCGCAGCTCGAGCGCCTGCACGAGAGCGGGGAGGCCGTCGCGATCGTGCTCGCAGCTCGCGGCTCGGGCGCGCTGACCGGCGAGCGTCTGCTCGAGCGCGTGCACGAGCTGCACCCGCACGCGAAGCGCGCGCTTCTCATCCCCTGGGGTGGCTGGGCGGACGAGGAGACAGCCGCGGCGATCAAGAACGCCATGGCCCTCGGCTACATCGACTACTACGCCATCAAGCCGTGGAGCTCGCCGGACGAGGTGTTCCACCGCCTCGTCTCCGAGTTCCTCCAGGAGTGGCGCCGCCAGAACGCACCCGGCCGGCGCGAGCTCACCGTCGTCGCCGACCCGCGCTCGCCGCGCGGGTACGCGCTTCGCACGCATCTCGCTCGGAACGGCGTTCCGCACGCCTTCCACCTGCCCGACTCGGCGGAGGGGATCGACTTCCTGCGCGCATGCAACCAGGAGGGGACGGGCGTGCCGGTTGTCCTCCTGCAGGACGGGACGCCGCTCGTCGACCCCGATCCCGAAGTTCTCGCGCAGTACGGGACGCGCATGCGGACGGAGCTCGACCGGCGTGGACCGTACGACGTGGTGATCGTCGGCGCCGGCCCAGCCGGTCTGGCGGCAGCCGTGTACGCCTCGTCCGAGGGGCTCGACGCGCTCGTGATCGAGCGGGAGTCGATCGGCGGTCAGGCCGGCACGAGCACGCGGATCCGTAACTACCTCGGGTTCTCGCGGGGCCTGAGCGGAGCTGAGCTCGCGCAACGCGCGTACCAGCAGGCCTGGGTGTTCGGCGCCACGTTCGTCGTCACGCGCGAGGTCACCGCCATGCGACCCGAAGGAGCCGGCTACGTGCTCTCGGTGTCCGGTGGGGACGAGGTCGAGGCACGGAGCGTGATCCTCGCGATGGGCGTGTCCTATCGACGGCTGGCCGTGCCGGCTCTGGCCGAGCTTGAAGGCCACGGCGTCTACTACGGCTCGTCGCCGTCTGACGCCCGGCAGTTCACGGGCGGCAGCGTGTTCGTCGTGGGGGGTGCGAACTCTGCGGGGCAGGCGGCCGTGCACCTCGCCCGGTACGCGGCGAGCGTGACCCTCGTTTGCCGGGGCTCCTCCGTGGCGTCGACCATGTCGCAGTACCTTCTGGACGAGATCCGCGGCAAGGAGAACATCCACGTTCGCGAAGCCACCGAGGTCGTGGACGCGGCCGGCACCGAGCGGCTCGAGCGGCTGACGCTCCGCGGGCCTGACGGCGAGGAGACCGTGGTCGCCGACGGCCTGTTCATCCTCATCGGAGCCGAGCCGCGTACCGAGTGGCTGCCACCCGAGATCGAGCGCGACGAGCGTGGCTTCGTCGAGGCGGGGACGAACTACGAGACGAGCGTTCCGGGCGTCTTCGCGATCGGCGACGTGCGGGCCGAGTCCGTGAAGCGCGTTGCGTCAGCCGTCGGCGAAGGCTCGGTCGTCATCCAGCACGTCCACCGCTACCTCGGCACGCTCGAGGCGCGGTCCCACGCGGGCTGACGAGCGCGCGTTAGCTCGAGATGTCCGCGCACTCGGGGGACTCCTCGAGTGCGTTCTGGAGCTCGCTGTCGACGTCGGCGCTCTCGATCGACTGCAGCGCCTCCGAGAAGGCGGTACCCATCGCCGAGAGTGACGTCGTGATCGACGTGACCGCGTTGGGAAGCCCGGTGAGCCCGGAGATTCCGTTGACCGTCTCCTCGATCTCCGCTGACTCAGTCTCGAGCGTCGTGGAGAGCGAGTCGAGTGCGGAGCGGATCTCCTCGCCGCCGTCGGTCTCGGGCGCGCCGAGGTCTCGGATGTCGTCGACGAGCTGCTGCGTCGCGCTCTGTACGTCATCTGCGGCAGAGCGGAGCCCGTCCTCCGAGAGGTTCGACGTGTCGGAGAAGGACGAGGTGATCGTCTGCAGCTCGTCCGTCCAGTCCGTCACCGCAGTGCAGAAGCCGCTCGCCCAGGCTGCCGTTGAGTCGGTTTCGCTGTCGTCGCTTCCGCCGCAGCCGGCCGCGACGAGGGCGGCGACCGCGACGGCGGCCGAGAGCGCCAGCCTGATTCGCATCGCGGGAACCTATCTGCTCCGAACGGCGACGAGGGCGAGGACCGGGACGGCGGCCCACGCCGCGACCTCGCGCAGCATGCGCCGGGACGTGACTGGTTCGTCGGTCGCGGCGACCGTGAGCTGTGCTCCCGAGCGGACGAGCGAGGCGCGCACGAGGGCCGCCGCCCGGTGCGCATGCCAGCTCGAGGTCACGAGCACGACCTCGGTCGCGCCGACCCAGCGCGCTGCGCGCGCGACGGCGATCGCGTTTCCGAGTGTCGTTCGCGCTCCGCGATCGACGAGACGTGCGCGTGCCGGTGCAGTCCAGCGGGCCGCCATGAGATCCGCTTCCGCCCGCCCGCGAGCGGCACGAGCCCAGCCGGAAAAGAGGACGACGTCATCGGGTTGCGTCTCCGCGGCCGCGCGTCGCACGCGCGTGGCCGCGACGGCGTGCAGGTCGGCGGTCGACCCGTCCGAGTAGCCGAGCACCGCGACGAGTCGCGTCATCGCTTGCTCCGTAGCCGTCGCCAGACGCCGTACAGAAGAAGCGTGCTCGCGACGGTGAGGACGAGCTTCACCGCCTTGCTCCCCCGGAGCTTCGACTCGCCGCTCGCGCGCTCGCGCATGTCGACCGGCACCTCGGCCACGGTGAGCCCGGCATCGCGGAGCCGCAGCAACGACTCGACCTCGGGCGCGCCGCTTGCATACGGCACTCCGAGGATCGGCATCGCCTTGCGGTTCGCCGCGTACATCCCGCTCGTGGCGTCGTGGAACGGCCGTCCGAGGGCCGGATGCATGGCGCGGCGAAGCACGGTCGTGCCCAGTCGGCGACTCGGCGAGGGTTCGTAGCGATACGCCGCGTATCCATCCCCGGTCGCGAAGCGCGAGCCGACGGCGACATCCGCCTCCCCAGCTCGGACGATCGCGAGGAGTCGCGTGAGCTCCGCGACGGGATGCTGTCCGTCCGCATCCACGCGGCCGACGAAGTCGTATCCATGCTCCTCCGCGTGCGCGTAGCCGGCGGCGATTCCGTGCTGCAGCCCGCGGTTCGCGCCGAAGGAGAGCACCTCGGCGCCGTGGGCACGGGCGACGTCGGCGGTGGCGTCGGTCGAGCCGTCGTCGACGACGAGGACGTCGCAGTCGGGGAGGCCCGACCGAAGCTCGTCGAGGACGGCCGGGAGATTGGCTTCCTCGTTCCAGGCCGGGATGAAGACGAGCGTGGCAGTCACGGTTCGGGGGAATTGAACCTGTTCGCCCAACACCCTCGTTCGGGGGAAATTCCACCCGGCTCACCTTGACGGGGGATGGTGATCCCCCGAACGGTGTCGTTCTCTCCGACCATGATCCTCGACTGCGGCAAGAGGGTCGGCCGGCGGTGTCACCGTCGGGCGTCCGACGAGAGCGGCCAGGTGCTGACCATCACGGCGATCGCCATGACCCTGATGATCGTCACGGTCGGTCTCGTCGTCGACGTGGGCCACGCGATGCTCGTTCAGCGGCAGCTCCAGGCCGGGGTCGACGCGGCCGCGCTGGCGGGTGCTCAGCACCTCCCCGACAGAGTGATGGCCGAGTCCGTCGCCGTGCAGTACAGCGCGACGCCTGGGCAGAAGAACTCCGTCAACACGGTCGGGAATGCCACGACGACGGCTCAGGCGAAGTGCCTCGCAGGCGTCCCGGGATGCAATCGGCGCGACAACGGCGTGAATGGGGTCGTCGTCAGTTCGCACTCGAAGGTGCCGACGTGGTTCGGCCGGATCATCGGGATCGACCACATCGAGGTGAACGCGACGGCCACGGCCTGCTCGCCCTGCACCGTGAAGCCGCTCGACATCATGATCGTGCTCGACCGGACAGGCTCGATGTGCCAGTTCGGCCCGGGGCAGAACGATCCGAACTGCACGGACCTCAAGAACGCACAGGACGGTGTACGCACGTTCGTTCAGTTCCTCGACCCGACCCTCGACAAAGTCGGGCTCGCGCTCACTCCGCCCGCGCTCGACGCGAGCTGGATCTCGAACTGCGGCAACCCCAGCGGGTCGGGCTACAAGCCGTGGACGGGTACGCCGAACCCGAACGTCCCGTCGGGAGATCCGCGACGCAGCATCGGCGGCCGTTACTACGGCTACGACGCGTGGTGGCCGCATTGGCTGAGCGACGGACGAACCCCGCCGTCCACCCCGTCCAGATACGTCGTAGCCTCGCTCGAGGGAGCCGACGGACAGACGATCGACGACTACCTCGTCCAGGATCCCGTAGACGGCAGTTGGGATCTCGGCACGCAGTCCGCGTTTCTCCAGAGGCTCGGCTGCACCTCGGGCCAAGGCACGACGAGCTACGCGCTGTCCATCGAGGAAGCGCAGCAGGAGCTGAACACGAACGGCCGCGGCAACGTACAGGACGTCATCATCTTCCTCTCGGACGGCGCTGCGAACACCACGCCGCTGAACGTCCCGTCCGGTCACTGGACGCGGAGCATGGTCCTCAGCCCGTGCGCCGCCGGCGTCCAGGCAGCGGCGAACGCGAAAGCGGCAGGGACGATCGTGTACACGATCGGGTACGACCTCGACGCCGGCAGTGGCGCGCCGGAGAAGTGCCGCCAGCCGAATTCCAGCGATGGACACTCGAACGGCTCGAACCCCGTCGAGTCGGGGCTCGACGCATTCACCGCCATCCAGGCGATGGCCACCGATCCGGACGGAGCTGGGCCGGCGCCGGCCTTCTTCTACAACAAGCCGAATCCAGGCGACCTCACGCAGATCTTCACGGCGATCGCACAGGATCTCGCGGGCTCGCGCGGTCGCCTCATCGACAACAACTCACCCTCCCTGCCCTAGCGAGAGAGAGAACCCAACCATGCGGCCAGCAACATTCATTCAGCGACGGAACCGGGAGAGCGGCCAGGCGTTCGTCGAGCTCGCGCTCGTCTTGCCCGTGCTCCTCCTGCTCCTCCTCGGCGTCATCCAGTTCGGGACGATCTTCCGCGACTACATCGCCCTCACGGACGCGACCCGCGTCGGGGCGCGCCAGGCCGCGGTCTCGCGCTCGATCCAGCCGGACACGCAGCGCATCCCGCTCGTGATCTCGAAGGTGCACAGAGCGGCCGTCAACCTCGATCCCAACAAGATGTCCGTGACGGTCGAGCCGGTAAAGATCGACGGCGTGACTCCTGGATGGGAAGAGAGCGGCGATGTGACCGTGCGCTCGACGTACCCGTTCAAGATCGATCTCTTCGGCCAGGTCATCTACTCGGGCGTGCTCCAGAGCCGCACCACCGAGCGCGTCGAGTAGTCAGGCTGCCTGCGCTTCTCCAGTCCGGACTGGGGGCCTGCACTAGATGACGTTGTGCTCGGGTCGCGGGGCGGCCCGTGTGAAGCGCTCGACCGAGAGCGGGCCGACGTCGACGAACGGCTCGCGCCCGAGGACGAGATCGCGGACGATCTCGCCGATCGCGGGCCCCTGCAGGAACCCGTGGCCCGAGAAGCCGGTGGCGTAGAGAAAGCGGGCGACCTCCTGCGACTCGCCGACGAGCGCGTTGTGATCCGGCGTGACCTCGTAGAAGCCCTTCCAGCCGCCCGCGAGGCCGAGGTCGAGAAGGGCAGGACAGCGGCGCTCGGCGACCCGCAGGACGTTCTCGAGCCACGCGGGATCCGTCGGGGCGTCGAAGCCGGCCGGCTGGCCGCGATCGGCCATCCCGAACAGGAGCCCCGGGCCCTCTCGGTGGAAGTAGAAGCCGGTCGAGAAGTCGATCGTGAGCGGTATCCGCTCCGGGAGCTCCGCAGCAGGCCCGGTGAAGCCGACCTCGCGGAGCACCGGCTCGACGGGAAGCTCGACGCCGACGAAGGCGGCGATCTGCGGCGACCAGACGCCCGCGGCGCAGACGACCGTTCCCGTCTCGATCGCACCATCCGCGGTCTCGACCGCGTGAATGCGTGCTCCTTCCGCACCGATGCGGGTCACCGCGCAGCCGGTGAGCACCGTCCCACCGTGCGCACGAGCCCCTGCCGCGTAGCCCTGCACGACTGCCTCCGGGCTCGCGTGACCGTCGATCGGGCAGAACGTCGCGGCGAGCACGCCCTCGAGCCCGGCGGGGGAACACAGCTCGCGCACCTCGTCGAGGTCGACGAAACGGCTCGGGACGCCGTGTTCGGCTTGTAGTGCCACGCTGCGCTCGAAGATCGCAACGTCCTCCTCGCGATCGAGGAGGAACAGGTACCCGACCTGGTGGAGATCGATCTCGGCGCCGGGACGCTCCCCGAAGCGGGTGAAGGCGTCGATCGAGCGCAACCCGACGGCGATGTTGAGCGGAGCGGAGAACTGCGCGCGGAAGCCACCGGCGGCGCGACTCGTGGAGCCACCGCCGAGAACGTCGCGCTCGAGGAGGCACACGTCGACGCCCGCCTCGGCGAGGTGGAACGCGATGCTCGTCCCCATGACGCCGCCTCCGACGACGACGACGTCGGCGCCGGCGGGCGGAGTGGTCACCGTCGCACGAGGTTCTTCAGGAAGAAGCCGACGTTCGCAGGTCGTTCGGCGAGCCGTCGCATGAGGTACGGGTACCAGTCGGGCCCGAACGGCGTCGCGACCAGCACCTTGTAGCCCTCCGCGGCGACCGAGCGCTGCAGGCCCGGCCGCACGCCGTACAGCATCTGGAACTCGAACCGGTCGCGCGGGATGCTCTCCCGCTCGGTGAATGCCTGTACCTGCCGGATGATCGCCTCGTCGTGGGTCGCGACGGCGATGTACGCGCCTTCGCGGAGCCCGCGCTGGACGAGCTCGAGGAAGGCGCGATCGACGTCCGCCTTCTCCGGATACGCCAGCGTCGCCGGCTCCAGGTACGCGCCCTTGACGATGCGCAGATTCGGGACGAGGGGGAGGAGGCGCTCGAGATCGTCGGGAGTGCGGTAGAGGTACGACTGGAGCACGGTGCCGACGCCGTCGTGGCCGGCTGCTCGGAGGCGCCCGTAGATGCGAAGCGTCACCTCGACGAAGTCGGACTGCTCCATGTCGATGCGCAGGAACGTGCCCAGCTCGCCGGCCCGGGCGACGAGGCGCTCGACGTTCTCGTACGCGACCTCCTCGTCGAACGCCAGGCCGAGGTGTGTGAGCTTCAAGGACACGTTTGCGCGCAGCTTCTCCGCCACGAGGCGCTCGATGATCGTCCGGTACTCGTCGGTGACCGCGGCCGCGCCCTCCGCGTCGGGTATCGCCTCACCCAGGAGGGTGGTGTTCGCGTGGAGCCCCGCGTCGTTGAGCTTGCGGAGGACGGCCACGCACTCGTCGAGCGTCTCACCGGCGACGAACCGTGCTGCTCCGACGCGCTTACCGTGCCCCTGGACGAGTCGTTGCAGCCGCCCGCTCTCGGCAGCGCGAAGGATGGCGACGCGTGGGAGGGACGAGACGGTTGCCCGAAGGTCGCTCAAGCGCGCCGAGACTACCGCGACGGCAGGGCCGCGGCGCCGCACTCGAACGTGTCCGCCTCGACGGAAGCCGCTCGTGATCGCCTCGGTAGCGGAGCGGGCTCGATACCGCGCCGCTCGAGCTCGTCCGCGAGCGTCCTCGCGCCGAGCTCGGCAAGCGCGGCGTACAACGAGCCCGCCGGTGCCTCGCGCGCGACCTCGGCGAAGAACCTGGGAAGCCAGCGTCCCGCGTGGTCGGCGAGAAACGTGTCACGAATCCCCTCGATCACGTCGACGCCGTCTTCACGAGCCTCGATGGCCGTCAGCCGTCGCAGCTCGAGGAAGGAGAGGAACTCGAGCTCGCAGCCCACGAAGTCGGGCCGCTCTGCATGAGGGCCGTGCGCCTCGGCGCCGAAGGCACGGTAGAAGGCGGCCACGTCGGCCATCTGCCGGCCCTGGCGGATGGGATCGAGCTCGTAGCTCCCCTCGTACGGCGCGACGCGCACCGTTCCGCGGAAGAGCCCCGCGTACTGCGTTGCGTGCGAGTCCGGGTGGTGCGTGCGCAGAGCGCGGCCGACGGCGAACAGCTCAGGCCCCGGGCTCGTGTGCACGAGGGCATCGGCGAGAGCGTCGATCTCGGCGAGCGTCTCGTCGCTCGGCGGGGCGAGGCCGAGGGAGAGGAGGCGCCAGGTCGCGGCCAGCTCGACGCTCCCGTGCGTGGTCGTCGCGCTCATGCTCGAGCGCTCTCGAGGACGAGCGTCTGCCAGTTCGCGATGTGCTTGCGACCTCCGCGGTTCTCCTGCGAGCCGAGCCAGACGGCGAACGCAATAGGCCACGAGGTACCTGGTGCGAGCGCCGCGCCGACTCCCTCGCGCGCGGACGGAACCGCGACGACGACGTGCCAGCGGCCGCCCTCGTGGACGCCGTGCCCCGTGGCGGTCTGGTGCGCGAGATGCGTCACCGAGCCGAAGCCCTCCGCGACGACCTCTTCCACCGGTGTCGTGCGCTTCACCTGCGAGAGCGGGTTTCCCGCCTCGCGCCCGACCCAGTAGAGCTGTGCGGTCGCGGGCGGGAGCACGTCGTCGGGCATGACGTCGTGGATGACATTGGGGTAGATCTGATCGACGCCCGTCTTGCCGCCGGAGTCGATGTCGCGCTGCCACGTCGCCCGCCACTGGAGGATGTGGACGGGGCTTCCGGGGGCGCCCATCGTGAGCGCAGGCGCCGCGCCGGGCTTGGTCGGGAGCTGCAGCGCTACCGCGTCGTGATAGCGACGGATGCCGTCGAGGTCGTCGATCGCGTCGTCGTCCCACTCGACGAGCAGGGCGACTCGCGTGCCGTCGTGGAGCGCGCGGACCTCGAGCTCGGCGACCCCGACCTTCTCGAGGTAGGGCTGCGCGATCTGCTGCGCCGCGAGTGGTACGAGTGTCGGGGCTGCGTCGTCCCACGCAGACGACGCGGGATCCGTCTCAGGTAGCTCGCCGGAGACGTACGGCGCGACGATCGGGGCGCCCTCGACCGGTGTTGCCTCCTCGTTCTCGACTGCGACTGCCACGGCAGTGACCGCGGCGCCTCCCACGACGAGACCGCCCATCGCGGCGCCCCCGTAGACGAGTGCGTCCTTCCGTGTGACTCGCTCGCTCATCAGCTCCTCACGTGTTGTGGCGGTAGCCGGTCATCGCCTCGCCGGCGACCTCGGTTGCGAACTCGAAGGGGCGCGTGAACGTCGGCTCGCGAAGCGGGACGGCGACGACCTCCTCACCGTCCTCGGTGAATGCGCGCGCGACGCCGCCCGAGACCTCCCACGTGTGCCACATGCGCTCGGTCGCACCGAAGAGCATGAGCAGGCCCAGGAGCTCCGGGTCGTCCTTCGCGTTCTCGTACATCTCGACGGCACGCTCGACGCCCGGCCCGAACATCTGCGTCAGATACTTCGTAGGTACGTGCACGGGCGGGATGTAGTAGACGTTCGGCTCGAGCCCGAGCTGCGGATACAAGGGCAGCGCGATCTTGCGGACGTGGACGAGGAAGTCCGCCGGCTTGCGCGGGTCGACCTCGTCGGGCGGAGACAGGTAGCTCGTGAGCCGTAGCCGGCCGATGCAGGCCGTGGTGCACTGCGTCTGCAGGCCCTGCTCGAGCTTCGGGTAGCAGCCGATGCACTTCTCCGAGACGCGGGTCTCGAGGTTGAACATCGTCTTCTTATAGGGGCACGCCGTGAGGCACTCCTGGTAGCCGCGGCAGCGCGTCTGGTCGACGAGCACGAGCCCGTCCTCGGGACGCTTGTAGATCGCCTCGCGCGGGCACGCGGCGACGCAGGCCGGATACGTGCAGTGGTTGCAGATCCGCTGGAGGTAGTACATCCACATCATCGAGTGCGGCTTGTCGGGGACGTACGTCGTCTCGTCCGCATCGCCCATCGGCTCGTCCTCGCCGATGTTCGGGTGCGACCAGTCCTCCTCCGCCGGTGTCCAGCCGAGCACGCGCTCGCCCGCGGGCGCGGCCTCGAACACGGTCCGTCCGTTGTAGACGTCGCCCTCCCACTCCTGCTCGCCGAGAAGCTCGAGCAGGTTCACGTCCCACCCGGTGGGGTAGAAGCCGTAGGGCTTCGTCTCGATGTTGTTCCAGAGCATGAACTCCTGGCCCTTGCCCCACGTCCAGGTGCTCTTGCAGGCGATCGTGCAGCTCTGGCAGGCGATGCACTTGTTCGTGTCCATGATCATCGTGAACTGCTTCGCCGGTCGGTCGGCCGCGTACGGGTACTCCATGTCGCGCCCGAGCTGCCAGTTCTGCACCCTGGCCATGGTCAGGATCCTTTCCGCTTGCGCGAGATGAACTCACCTGCGAGGTAGGCCTTCATCGCCTCCGACAGCGCCTCCGGGCGCAGACCGAGCGAGACGGGACGCCACTCACCGCCGTCTGGTGCTCCGTCCTCCGCCTTCTCGACCTTCACGAAGCCCTCCTTGGGGGCGCCCGACGGCGAGTGGACGTCGGCTTCGAATCCGGTTCCGATCTGCTGCCCGAAGTACGCCTTGCGCGTCATCGAGTCGGTCATCTGCGTCGGCCGCAGGTACGCGCGCGTGCCCGACTGGTGGCTGCCGTGGCGGAAGAGCGCCACGTACCTCGTGTCCGGGTTCTGCGCAGGGCCGCCCGGATCGTCTCTCTGCGCGCGGACCGTGCCCGGCGTCGCGGCGTACATGTTGAACCAGGTGCGGATGACGCCCTTCGGCATCCCGGAGTAGATGCGGACCCGCATCATCACGCGAGCGACGTCGTAGTAGGCGTCGTCGGACGAGGCGCCTCGATAGGGGCGGTCCTCGGGGTCGGCGTCGAGCCAGATGTAGTCGCCGTCCTTCAGACCGAGCTGCGCGGCGTCGCCGGGGTTGAGCTCCGCGTACGCCTCGCCCGTCCACGGCGTGCGCGGGTCGCGGCGGTAGGGATCGCCGAAGGGCCCGAACAGCATTGCGATCCAGTCGGAGTCGACGGCGGTCGAGTGCGCTCCCCAGCGGTACTTGGGCGTCTGGAAGACGAACCGGTACGCGGGGTCCTTCTCGGTGAGCGGGTGCTTCGAGAGCTTCAGCTCCTGCCAGGTGCGCACGACGTTCCGGTACTGGCGCGTCTCGACGTCCGTCTGTGACTCGGGCACGCCGTAGTCCTCGGGCTTCCTCGGGTTGATGGAGGGATGCGCGCGGTTCGCGAGGATCGCGTTCGGCTCGTAGAAGGTCGCGTCCACCGGCTCGCGCCAGACCGGCAGCGACTCGCCAGCAGCCTGCCACTCGGGCTCGGGGCGGTAGAACTCGAGCCGTCCCGTCGGCGTGTACCAGGGCTTGTCCTCCTGGCGCTGCTCCCAGCCCGCATGCCGCGGGTACGTCCGCGCGTTGACGAGCAGCGGGACGCCCCGCTTGCAGCTCGCGTGGAGGTCCTCGAAGAGAACGCCACGCGTCGCGTTCGAGCCCGAGAGCACGCGCTGCAGGTACGGCGTGGGATCGCCGTCGAGCACACCCTTCCAGTACGAGCGCATGCGCGGCTCGTCGATCTCGTCCGCGAGCGCCGCCGCGACGCCGGCGAGGATCTCGTAGTCCGAGCGCGTGTCGTGGATCCGCTCGATCGGGGTCGTCGGGAAGGCGAGCAGGAACGGGTTCGTGCAGCTCGCAGTCATGTCCGGGAGCTTGAACTCGGCCCACGAGTCGGCCGGGAAGACGAGATCCGAGTACTCGCAGGAGCTCGTCCAGTGCCACTCGTTGCAGAACACCGCCTCCTGGCGCGGCAGCGTGTTCTTCACGACGTCGTACGACCACTTCGCGTTGCCGAGCAGCGAGTTCGAGTTCCCGAACCAGATGAGCTTCGTCGGCGTCGGCATGTGCGTCTTCCCGGTGATGATCTCGTCGGGTGAGCGCAGCGGTCGCTCGCCGTAGTTCCAGTAGTGCGCCGACTCCGCCTTGTAGTAGCGCTTGACGCGCGCGGGCTTCGTGAGGTCGGGCTCCTGGTCGAACGGGTTCTCCGCGATCCACTGACCCATCGCCTGGAAGAGCGAGCCCCGGTAGTTCCCGGCGTACGAGCCGACGTTCCCGGAGAAGTGCCCGATGTTGTCGGTGAGCGCGGCGACGAGGAAGTGGACGCGGCCGAAGAGGTCGGCGTTGAAGTAGTGGTTCGGGCCCATTCCCGCGGCGAGCAGCGCATTGCCCTTGTTGCGCGCCAGCTGGCGCGCGAGGCTGCGTACGGCCCGAGCATCGACGTTGCAGACCTCCGCGGTCGTCTGGACGTCGAAGTTCTCGTCGAGGTACTCGGCCAGCAGGCTGAAGGCGGTACGCGCCTTCACCGACGTGCCGTCGGCGAGCTTCACGTCGAAGGTGCCGTTCAGGGCCGGGTCACCTTCGAAGCGCGCGCCGACCTCGTCACGAGAGACGGCGCGCGGCGCATTCGCAGCGCGGTCCCAGTAGACGTAGTCGCCCCACTGTTGGCGGAGCTCCGTGGGAACGACCTGCTTCCCCGCGGTGAACGGCGGTGCCGGCGGTGCCGCGAGCTCCTCCTCCGACTTCAGTACCACGTAGTTCTCGAGCTGCGCGTTGCGGTAGCCGGGGAAGACGTCCTTCGCCTGCAGGCGCTCACCGGTGTCGAGCCGGACGAGCAGCGGGAGATCCGTGCGCTGGATCACCGCGTCGCGGTCGTAGAGCCCCTTCGAGATGAGCTCGCGCGCGACGCCGAGCAGGAACGCCGTGTCCGTGCCCGGCCGGAGGATGACGAACTCGTCGGCCTTGTTCGCGGTCGGCATGTAGTCGGCAGAGATGACGACCACACGTGTGCCCTTGAGTCGCGCGTCGCCGATCCAGTGCCCGTCGGGCATCTTCGTGCAGATCCAGTTCATCCCGATGAGCACGAGGAGCTTCGAGTGCTCGGCGGCGAAGAGGTCGAAGTCCACCGTCTGGCTGCCCGTGACCATCGGGTGCCCGGGCGGGAGGTCGGTGTGCCACGCGTAGTTGTCGAAGGCGCGGCTGCCGACGATCTCCTCGTCGGGCACGTCCGGGCGTGTCTTGCGATCGAGGAGCGCGAGCATGTTCGCGAAGCGGTAGAAGCCGAACACGCGCCCGACGCCGAGGAGCGGCATCCCGCCGCGCATCTTGATCGCCTGGACTCCGGCGCCGTGCATCGCCTCGACCATGGCCGGCTCGTA
>DASUCN010000083.1:0-2342 GCA_036276015.1 Gaiellaceae bacterium
GGCGGAGTCGAAGTCGCCTACTGCGAGTGTCACCTCGAGTCCGAGCCGACGTGCGTGCTCGAGTCCGCCGTCCGCAGCGATCACGCGGGCGCCCTCGGGGACGAGCTGGGCGGCACGAGAACCCGGCGGCTCGCCGCCCGACACCACCACGACCACTTGCTCTCTCACGCCTTCCTCCGCTGGCATTACCCAGATCAGGTTCTGCGGGTCGGCGGCGCGTCAGTCCGCCCTCTCAGCCCGGCTGCCCGAGCTCCCCGATTACGCTCGAGCCATGGTAGCGCTGGACCGCTTCGTCGACGAACTCGCAGCCGCGCGCATCGGCGGGACGTACAACCAGTACGCTGAGAGCCCTCGCGCTGCGCTTCTCCGCTCGCGACTCGCCGCGTACCTCGACGCGCGCGCCGACGCGCGCATCCTCCTCGTGGGAGAGGCGCCCGGCTATCGCGGTGCGCGCGTCTCGGGCGTCCCGTTCACCTCGGAGCGCCAGCTCGCCGGCTCCGGGCCGGCGGAAGCGACGGCGACCATCGTCCACCGAACGCTCTCGGAGCTCGGAGTCGAGAAGGATGTCCTCCTCTGGAACGTCGTGCCTACCCATCCGGGGACCGAGTCCTCGAACCGCCTGCCGACGGCGCGGGAGATCGATGCCGGCCTCGTGTTCGTGGAGGCACTCACCCGTGCTCGCACGCTCGTGCCGGTCGGTCGCGTCGCGGAGCGAGCGCTCGGAGTCGCAGGCGTTCGCCATCCCTCCCATGGCGGCGCGAAGGCGTTCAGAGCCGGATTGATTGAATGCGTCGGCCCGTGACGAGCCCGCAGCAGATCCGGAAGAACACCGTGCTCCTGGCCCTGGGTCTCGTGACGCTCTCCGGCGTGCTTCAGCTGGCTGCAGCCGTTGCGACGATCACGCTCGTCCTCGTCACCGGGATCGAGTCTGTCCTCGGCCTGGGGCCTGCGATCTTCCTCACCGCCGGTGCGCTTGCGGCCCTGCCGGCTGGCCGACTCATGGACCGCTACGGGCGTGTTCCCGTGATCGCCGGAGGGTTCGTCGTCGGCGCGGCGGGCTGCCTGCTGACCGCGCTCGGATGTGTCGCCGACTCCGCGCCGCTCGTCGTCCTCGGCTTCCTCGGCATCGGAGGAATGAACGGCGCTGTGCTCCTCGCGCGGACAGCTGTCGCCGACATGTACCCCGAGTCACGCAAGGCACGGGCGATCTCGTACGTCCTCTTCGGAGCGCTGTTCGGCGCCGCGCTCGGACCACTCGTGTTCCGTCCGCTGTTCGCCGGAAAGGACATCGAGCTCGACACACTGGTCGTGCCGTGGCTGGCGGCGGCCGCGATGTGCATCGTCGGGCTCATCCTCGCGCTCTCCATCCGCCCGGATCCGCGCACGGTCGCGCTGGAGCTCGAGCGCGCGGGACTCAAGCCTGGGGCGGTTCCGACATCGGAGCCTGCCGCGCCGCTCGGCCAGATCCTGCGGCGGCCCGGAGTTCCGGCGGCCGTCCTCGCTGCGGTTGCGAGCCTCGCGGTGATGGCCAGCGTCATGAACCTGAGTGGCTACATCGTCGTCGGCCACGATCACGAGCAGGCCGACGTCTTCACGGTCATCAGCCTCCACATCGTCGGGATGTTCGGGCTCGTGCTCGTCGTCGGTCAGCTCGTCGATCGCATCGGGCGCCACCGTGCGCTGATCGGCGGGCTGCTCGTGATGGCCGTGTCCACGGTGATGCTCGCTTGGGTCATTGCGATCCCTGCCCTGTCGTTCTCGCTCTTCCTGCTCGGGCTGGGGTGGAACGTCTCCTACGTCGCCGCGTCGGCGGAGCTCGTCACGCACGCAAGACCCGTCGAGCGCCAGGGCCTCGTCGGCTTTACCGACCTCGTGGCCGGGCTGACGGCGGCAGCGCTCGCGCTCATCGGCGGTCTTGCGTACTCGGAGTGGGGCGTCGTCGCGATCGCGGTCGGCGCAACCGTCTTCGTCGTGGCCCCGGCGCTCGTGCTGTCGGTCCGGCGACCTCCCAGCGTCGCTCCAGAACCCGCCTCGTGAACGAGCGAGGGGCGCCTCGCGGCGCCCCTCCGTCTCTACGCGACTTCCTGTTGCCGGGTTACTTGATGTGAATGTTTCCGCCCTTCAATTCCTGCAGGGTCGCCTGGACCAACGGAGTGAGCGAGGACGGGCATCCCGGCATCGCGCTGTACTCGGTGATCGCCGACATGGTGAACTTGTCGGGCTTCACGGCGGAACCCTTTTTGCTGGGTGGCGGGCCTGTGTCGTAGATCGCCGCGCGGAAGCTCACGGTTTCGTCGGCGAGCAGCCACGTTTCCGTTGAGCCGTTCCAGCAGAACAGCCGT
>DASUCN010000084.1:0-13200 GCA_036276015.1 Gaiellaceae bacterium
GTGAGGTCTGACTCCCTGTCTCGTGCGGACACGTTCGGGGTCAGACCCCTGCGGACAGATGACTGGCCGCGTCTCGGCCTCCTGGTCGCGGGGGCCGTGTCCGCTCTGGACAGAGCAGGGGTCAGACCCTACGGGTCTGACCCCTGCGCACTCGCATGACCTGGCAGTACACCGTCCTCGGCCTCTTCACAGGCCTGCTCGTCGGCATGACCGGCATGGGCGGGGGTTCGCTCATGACGCCGCTCCTCGTGTTCCTCTTCGGCGTCCCGCCTGCGACGGCGATCGGCACGGACATCGCGCACGGTGCCGCGTTCAAGTCGGTCAGCGCCGTGCAGCACCGCCGGATGGGGAACGTGCGGGCGCGGCTCGCGGGCTGGATGCTGATCGGCTCGGCGCCTGCGTCGCTCGTCGGTGTCTGGCTCAACGTCCAGCTGGTCGAGCGCTACGGGGACGACGTCGAATCGGTGCTCGGGCAGGTGCTCGGTGCCGCGCTTCTCTTCGGCGCCGTCGGGTTGATCGCGAAGAGCATCGTCCAGGGCGACCAGGGCCCCGAGGCGAAGTGGGAGCTCTCGAATCGCGACCGTTTCGCCGCGGTCCTCATCGGCATCCTCGGCGGCTTCATCGTCGGGCTGACGTCCGTCGGGAGCGGCGTCTTCTTCGGCTTGACGCTCCTCGTGATCTTCCCCCTGCGCGCGCACAAGGTGGTCGGGACGGACATCTTCCACGCGGCCGTGCTCCTCTACGTCGCCGGCGCCGCGCACTGGGTCGCCGGCAACGTCGACTTCGGGATTCTCTTCTGGCTGCTGCTCGGGTCGATACCCGGGGTGCTGCTCGGCGGCCGACTCTCGATCTCGATCCCGGAGCAGCGGCTTCGGCTCGTGCTCGCGGGCGTGCTCGGGCTCGCTGGCATCAAGCTCCTGAACGTTCCCGGCGCGGAGACGATCGCGATCGTCGTCCTCTCGGCCGGAGCTGTCGCGCTCCTCGTCTGGCTCGGGCACCACAGCTGGATCCGCTTCGTCCGAGGGCGGAGCAGCGGCGTCGCTACCCCGGTCGAGTAGCCCGATAGCATCGCGCGGCGATGCGCACGGTCTGGGTGAGCTTCGACACGATTGGCCGCGACTGCCTGGAGGCGGCCGAGGAGGTCGGTGCGGAGGTCGTCGGCGTCGTGACCCTTCCCGGCCCGATCGACCCCAACCGCTCGGGGCAGTGCGCGTTCGACGAGGTGGCCGCCCGGTTCGGCGCGTCGCTCGTCGAGACGCGCGACGTGAACGCACCGGAGACCGTCAACGCGATCCGCAAGCTCGAGCCGGAGCTGATCTTCGTCGTGGGGTGGTCGCAGCTCGTGCATCAGCCGTTCATCGCGCTTGCACGAGAGGGTGTCTTCGGCATGCACCCGACGCTGCTCCCGCGTCATCGTGGGCGCGCACCCATCCCGTGGGCCATCCTCACCGGTCTCGCACGAACGGGCGTCACCCTGTTCGAGATCGCGGACGCGACAGCCGACTCTGGCGCGATCGTCGGTCAGCTGACGCTCGACATCGCGCCGGACGAGACGGCGACGACCCTCTTCGAGCGCCTCGCCGACGCGCACGTCGCGTTGACCCGCGAGTTCGTCCCGCAGCTCGTCGCGCGCACAGCGCCGCGCATCCCGCAGGATCCGATCCGCGCGAGCTCCTGGCCGAAGCGCGTCCCGGCCGACGGGATCATCGACTGGGAGACCCGCGCTCCGTACCTCTACGACTGGGTTCGCGCGCAGACGAGGCCGTACCCTGGGGCCTTCACGTTCCTCGGCGACGAGAAGGTGATCGTGTGGAGCGCCCGGCCGGTCGAGCTTGTCGAGCCGGCCCCGGCGGGCACGGTCGTCGACATTGCGCCTGAAGGGCCTGTCGTGGCCTGCGGCGAAGGAGGGCTCGTGCTCGAGGAGATCCAGACGGCGGCGGGCGAGCTCGTCGTGGGAGCGCGGCTCGGATGAGGGCTCTGGTTTTCGCGGCGCACCCCGACGACGAGGTCCTCGGCATGGGCGGCACCATCGCCTGTCACACGGCTGCGGGAGACGAGGTGCGCATCGTCGTCGTGACAGACGGTTCTTCGACGCAGTACCCGGGCGATTCCGCGATCCGGGCGCAGAAGGAGGGCGAGGCGACGCGGGCCGCGGCCGAGCTCGGAGTGACCGACTACGTCCACCTCGACCTTCCCGACATGCGTCTCGACACGATTCCGCACGTCGACATCAACCGTGTGGTCGAGGAGCACGTGGCCGACGTCGGACCACAGGTCGTCTACACGCCGCATCCGGACGTGAACCGCGACCATCGCGCGCTCTTCGACTCCGTGGCCGTGGCGACGAGGCCGACCCCGGGTCAGGTCGTCCGTCGCGTGCTCACGTATGCACCGACGTCGAGCACGGAGTGGACGCCGGCGCCGCTCAACTGGTTCGTCCCGAACTGGTTCGTCGACGTCTCGGAGACGATCGAGCGGAAGGTCGCCGCCTTTGCGCACTACGAGACCGAGCGGCGCGAGTACCCCCATCCACGCAGCGAACGCGCCATACGGGCGGCCGCCGAGTTCTACGGAGCGAGCTGCGGGTGCGAGGCAGCCGAGCCCTTCGTTCTCGTGCGCGGGCTCGAACCGGTCCCCGACTAGTGCGCAGCCCAAAGCCCTCCTGAAGGCGTCCGCTGCGCGGCCGCCGGGTCAGCGGCGGAACTCAGTGAGTAGGTTGTCCGCGCCTTGGCGCGGTGGCCACAACTGCTGATCGTCCTTGCCCTCCTCGGGGCGACCGCGGCCGCGTTCGCGATGACGGAGCGCCTGAAGCTGGAGCGGAGCCCGATCACCGGCACCCGGGTCGACCGCGTCTTCTCGCCGGTCTGCGAATGCGCGCGGGACGTCGCCGTCATCTCGTTCGTGCTGCGTGGGCGGGAGACGTTGACGCTCGACATCCTCGACAAGGACCGGCGGCCGATCCGCACGATCGTCCGGAACCGTCGCGAGCGGGCTGGTCGCGTCTCGTACACGTGGGACGGGCGCGACAACGCGGATCGTGTCGTCCCCGAAGGCGTCTACCGCCCGCGCGTGCAGCTCGAGCGAAACGGCCGGACGATCGTGTTGCCCAACCCGATCCGCGTCGACACGACGGCGCCGACGATCAGGCTCGTCCGCGTCTTCCCGCGCGTGTTCTCGCCCGACTCCGACGGTCGTCGCGACCGGGTGACGGCGACGTATCGGATCGACGAGCGGGCGCGGGCGATCATGCTCGTGGACGGGCGGCAACGCGTGCAGAGCAAGTTCCGGAGGCTCGAAGGCAAGCTCGTCTGGTTCGGTCGCGTGAACGGCCGCACTGTTCGCCCCGGTCTCTACGAGATCCGTCTGCGGTCGGTCGACCGAGCCGGCAACCGCTCCGTGCGCACGCGGGCGGTTCTCGTGCGCGTACGGTTCGTCGAGCTCTCGCGGGATCGGATCGAGGTCGAGACCGGCAAGCGTTTCTCGGTGCGGGTGCGGACCGACGCTCCGTCGTATCGCTGGCTCTTCGCAGGGAGGCGGGGTGCGGGCACCCGGGAGGTGCTCGTGCTGCGTGCGCCCGACGAGGCGGGCACGTTCAACCTCTACGTCACTGCTGCTGGACGTGCCGCGCGCGCACAGGTCACCGTCACGGCACCCGAGTGACGCGGCCGCTCATCCTGCTCGGTGTCAGCCGCTCCGGCACGACGCTGTTGCGCGTCATCCTCGACCGCTCGCCCGGGATCGCGATTCCGGACGAGTCCTTCTTCGTTCCCCTCCTCGCGCGGCGGCACGGTCGCACGGTCGATCGCGACCGCTTCCTCGACGACGTCGCGCGGCTGCCGACCGTGTGCGAGTGGGGCCTTGGAGTGGCCGACGTCCGTGCACGTGTCAGCGACGACATGCCGACTGGAGCTGCGATCGCAGCGATCTACGAGGCGTATGCGGAGAGGGCGGGCAAGCCACGCTGGGGTGACAAGACGCCGATGTACATGCGGCACCTGCCGTTGCTCGAAGCACTCTTCCCCGATGCGCAGTACGTCCACCTGATCCGCGACGGGCGCGATGCGGCGCTCTCGTTCCTGGACATGCCCGAGGGGACGTTCACCCGGACGTGGGCGCATCCGACGACACCGGCTCAGTTCGCATGCCTCTGGAGGAGGGAGGTGCGGGCCGCACGGGCCCTCGGCGGGCGCGTCGGCGCGATGCGGTACCACGAGGCCCGGTACGAGGCGCTCGTGTCGGAGCCCGAGGCCACCGTGCAGGCCATCTGCACGTTCGCCGAGATCCCGTTCGAGCCCGCGATGCTCGACTACTCGGGCTCCGTCGACGTCTCGACGAAGCCGCACCAGCAACGGCTGCTCACGCCTCCGACGCGCGGTGTGCGGAGCTGGCGCGACGACATGTCTCCGGAGGATGCGGCAGCGTTCGGCGCGGTCGCCGGCGATCTCCTCGCCGAGCTCGGCTACGAATCGAGTGCCCGTTCGGGTGGCGCCGGCCCGACGTTCGCTCGCGCTTGGTACGCAGCGAGGCTGAACGCGTGGGACGCGTCGGCGTCGCTCGTGCAGCGCTCACCGCTCTGGCGGCGCCGCCATCCACGCCTCTCAGCGTGATGCTGGAGCGTCGCGTCCCGGCGTCGCGATCAGGCGGCCGTTCAGGGAGAGGAAATACGTGCGCTCGGTCGCGATGCCCGGCGCGTACTTCCCGAGAGGAAGGCGCCAGGCGATCGACCCATCCCGGACGCGCAGCGCGAACGTCCTCTTCTCGAGCGTCGAGAAGAAGACGTACGGCCCGATCACGACCGGCGCGCCGAGGATGCGTCCGCCGACCCACGTACTCCAGAGCTCCTCGCCGTCCGTCGCGCGGAAGGCCCGGAGCCGACCGTCGAAGCCGCCGGCGAAGACGCGTCCCTCCGCGACGGCGGGCGTCGTGTACCCGAGACCGCCGACGCCCGCCTCCCACACGACGCGCCCACTCGATGCGTCGAGCGCGTACACGGAGCCCGAGCGCGCGACCGAGTAGAGGCGAGCACCGTCGGACGACGGGCTGGCGTAGAAGCTCTCGTAGCGGAAGGCGTCGCGCTTGAGATACGTCGTCCAGCGTTCCTCGCCCGTCAGGCGGTCGAGGCACACGAACGAGCCTGCATACGTCGTCACGCACACGCGCCCTCCGAAGACGGACGGGCTCGCGTTGATGCGGCCGCCGGTCTGGTATGCCCAGCGGATCCTGCCGGTGTCGGCGCGGACTGCGAAGAGTCGGCCGTCGTGCGAGCCGAAGTACGCGAGGCCGTCGACTACCACGGGAGACGACTCGACTTTGCCGGCTGTCTGCACCTGCCAGAGCCGTCGCCCCGACCGGCGGCTCAGTGCGGTGACGGTGCCGTTCTGGGACGCGACGAGGAGGCGCGGCCCGTCGATCGCCGGGCTCGAGGGGAGCGTGCCGCCGACCCGCTTCGTCCACTTGATCCGCCCCGTCTTCGCATCGAGCGCGAACGTCGTCCCGGAGAACCCGTTGACGAACAGCTCTCCCTCGCAGTAGACGGGCGGAAACTCGATGTACGTTCCGAGCCCGCGCGACCAGGTGAGCCGCCGCGCGGGCAGGCCGAGTGTCTCGTCGGGACGACCCAGCGACCGCCTCGGGTCGGCCCCGAACTGACGCCAGCAGCGCGTGTCGCCCACCGGCTCCGGGAGCGGCTCGGGCTCTCGCTCGGTCGTCGTCTCGACAGAGACCGTGACGCCCTCGAGGTCGGTGTCGAGCGAGCCCGAAGGACGATCCTGCGTGGTCAGTGCGATCCCGATCGCGAGCCCGAACAGGGCGACCACGAGAACGGCGACCGCAAGGAGGATCCAGACGAAGGCTTTCGGCATGACAACGGCCGGTCGCGCCGGCCGTCGCTCAGTGTGCCAGTAGCTCCGGCGTCGCCGGTGTGCCCTCGGTTTTCCGGGCTGCGACGGTCGCAGGAACAGGCGCTCGCGCGAGCGCGGCCGCGGCGAGACCGATCACGCCCCAGGTGAGCGGATCCTCGAAGAACCCGGCGTAGAGGAACGAATGCACGACGAGCACCCCGAAGGTCGCGGCGAGTCCGACTCCCAGGGCTCGGTCGCCTCGTGCGACGACGGACAGAGCCCGTCCGGTCGCGGCGAGCAGCCAGAGGTAGACCGCGAATCCGACGAGGCCGAGCTCGGCGAGGATCGTCAGCGGCGTCGTGTGCGAGGCGTTCCGGCTCGGGGATCCCTTGCGCACGATCTCGGCGCTCGCGCGTGGCTGCCCGCCGATGCCGACCCCCGCGACGGGACGCTCCACGAACGCCTCCAACGTGACGTCCACGAGGCGTGAGCGGCCGCTCGTCACATCCCTGGCCGAGCGGTCGCCGATCGCCGCCCCGGCCACGCCAGCGGCCACGAGCGTCGCGCCGACTGCGCAGGCGAGCAGGACGATCCGCGTCCGTCGGTCGGCACCTACGACGGCCACTGCGAACGTGACGACGAAGAGCGCGACGAAGCTCGACTGCGAGTACGAGAAGTACAGGCCGGTGAAGAGGAAGGCGATGAAGCAGGTGGCGACGACCCAGTCGATCGTGCGGCCTCGGCGGACGAGGATCGCGACGAGCAGGACGGCGATCGGGATCACAAGGTAGCGGCCGTACAGGCTCGGGTCCTTGAAGAGGGACGTGACCCGGAAGAAGGACGTGTACGCGTTCGCGACCTCGACGTCCCGGCCGAAGAAGAGCGTGCGCGTCTGCGCCTGCCAGATGCCGACGGCAGCGAAGAGTGTCCCGAGCGCGACGAGAGTCACGAGCAGCGCGCGAGGCAGCCACGTCGCGATCGGGCTCCGGGCGACGGTCGCGAGGCCGGCCGTGAACGGGAAGACGAAGAACGCGAGCGCGATCCCCCCTGCCCGTTCGTCCCAGGTCCACAGGAACGACGTCGCCGCGAGCGTGATGAACGCCGCGAGCGGGAGTGCGAGCAGGAGGGGCGGGGGGTCGGGGCGCTCGCCGCGGAAGATCCGGTACGCGAGCGCGAGCACCGACGCGGCGATGACGAGGTAGAGCGGGAGGAGCAGGAAGGCCTCCTCGTCGCCGAGCTCGACCGGAACCCGGAACGGCGCGACTGCGAGGAGGGCCACGGGAACGATCGCCGGGTAGCGCGCGAACGGGACGGCGAGCGCGATCGCCGCGGCGATCCCGACTGCGACCGACGCGATTCCCATCGGGTCTTCGAGGAGGAGCTCGATCTCGTCGTCGCCCACGAGCGACCAGCCGAGCCCGCCGGTTGCGAGCCCGAGCAGCGCGAAGCCGATGAGCGGGAAGGCGCCACCCCGGGGGACGAGGACGCCGACTGCGCCGAGCGCTCCGAGGAGCGCGGCGATCTCGGCGAGCTGGACGTGCTCCATTGGGCGGAGACGTTACGCCACGAGTGATTGAATGGCGCGGTGATCGAGGCCTGGCGGAAAGCTCTCGTGCTCGCGCCGCACACCGACGATGGCGAGCTCGGGTGCGGTGGGACGATGGCGCGGCTCGTCGACGCCGGGTGCGAGGTGCGCTACGTCGCGTTCTCGATCGCGACCAGGTCGCTCCCACCGGGATTCGAGCCGGACACGCTCGCACGCGAGGTCCGCGAAGCGACGAGCGAGCTCGGCATCCCGGAGTCGCAGCTCACGGTGCACGATTTCGACGTTCGCACGTTTCCCGAGCGGCGACAGGACATCCTCGAGCTCCTCGTCGCGCTTTGGGAGGACTGGAAGCCGGACGTCGTCTTCCAGCCGTCGCACCACGACGTCCACCAGGATCACCAGACGATCGCGCAGGAGGGCCTCCGCGCGTTCAAGCGCACGACGATCCTCGGCTACGAGGTGCCCTGGAACAACTTCGACTTCTCGTACGGCGCGTACGTCTCGCTCGAGAAGCGGCACCTCGAGCGGAAGATCGCGGCGCTCTCGCGCTATGCCTCGCAGCAGCACCGGCGCTATGCCGACCCCGAGTACATCTGGAATCTCGCCCGCGTCCACGGCGTGAACGTGAACCGCGAGTACGCGGAGTGCTTCCAGGTGTACCGGATCGTCGCGTAGCTCAGTCGCCGATGCCGAGCGCGCGTCCGGTCAGCACCCAGAGGGCGTAGGCGACGGCGGTCGCAGCACACGCCAGCGCGAGCGAGGGCCAGAATGCGACGCCGGCTCGGAGCAGCAGGGGCAGCACGACGAAGAAGACGAGTGACGGGACGACGATCCAGAGGATCGACCACGAGAACGACGCGATCTCGTCCGTATCACCTTCGGCGCGGTAGAGCCAGACGATCGCGAGGAGCGACGTCAACGGGAGCGACACGATCACGGCCCCAAGGAGCGTCGAGCGCCGCGCCGCCTCGCTCGCGAGGGCGATGATCACGCCGGACACGGCGGCTCGGACGAGAAGCTCCACGGGCGCCGATTATCCCCGGACGACGCGAAGCCGCCCACCGATCGCCCTGCGCTCGGCCGGAAGGTAGAAGCCGAGCGGCAGGAGGGCGAGCGGGTAGACGAGCACGAGGAGGATCGCGACGGGAAGCCCTCCGCCCGCGATCTTCCCGACGACGACGAGAGCAAGGCCGGCGGCCGCCGCCGTCACGACCCGCCGCCACTGGTAGGGCACGGGATAGATCCGCTGCGACCACCAGACCATTCCGACGAACATCGTCGTGTACGCAGCCACGGTCGCGATCGCCGCGCCCATCATCCCGTAGCGCGGGATGAGCAGCAGGTTCAGGACCACGTTCACGGCGGCCGCGGCGCCGGTCACGATCCAGTTGAACTGCGTCCGCTTCGCGCGGCCGACACCGATCGCGACGACGATGTACGCGCCGAACGCGACCGTGGCGAACGCGAGCGGTCCGACGACACGCGACGACTCGGTGAACGCCGGCGCGGCGATCCACTCGACGATCCAGGGGGAGAGGAGCGCCAGCGCGGTTGCGACCCAGGTCGTCAGCGCGACGAGGTACGTCAGGACGAACGCGTACGTGCGCTTCGCCTCGCGCTCGTCGTCGATCGAGTACGCGAACGCCGGCCAGGCCAGACGGAACGCCGTGAGCAGCAGCACCATCGCCGACGCGATGCGCACGCCGACCGAGTAGAGGCCGACCTCGGTCGTGTCCGCGAGGCGCACGAGGAAGAGGCGGTCCGAGAAGTTCGTGACCCACAGGAAGAGCGCGGTCGGCACGAGTGGGATCCCGAAGCGGTTCATCTCGCGGAGGAGGCCGCGGTCGAACTCGAGCCCGAGCTGCTCGCGCCGGTACGCGAGCAGCACGAAGTAGACGGCGAGCGTCCCCGTGAAGTTGCCGACGATGACGCCGATCGGGCCCTTGTCCAGCGCAACGACGAGGAGCAGCGTCGCCCCGATGGTCAGGAAGATGTTCGCGAGGCTCGCCGAGACGAACGCGACGGAGCGCTCCTCGACGCGGAAGAGCGAGGTCAGCTGCTCGTAGTTCATGCCCGCCCATAGCCCCACGAATGCGGCCATGACGAGCTCCGCGTCGTCCGTGGATCCGAACAGGGCGTCGGAGATCGGGGCTGCGAGGACGAGGCCGCCGAGCGTCCCGGCGGTCGCCATCGCCATCGTGAACCAGAACGACGTCCGGACGACGCGAAGCCGGTCGGCCGGATCCTTCGAGTCGAAGTAGAAGCGGAAGAACGCGCTGTGGATCCCGAACCGGAGGACGATGCCGACCACGGTGGTGAGCGCGATGAGCGTCTCGACCTTCCCGTAGTCGGAGGGCGACAGGTACCGCGTGTAGAGCGGGAGCAGGAGGACCGCGAGAATCCGGGAGACGAGCCCGCCGAGCCCGTAGATGACGGAGTGCTTGCCGAGCCGCTTCAGCTGCCCGCCGAGGGATGACATCAGAGCCGAGCGTAGAGAGCGAGCAGGCGGTCGGCGACGCGCTCGAGGTCGTGGACGTGCTCGACGTACGCGCGCGACTCCGCGCCGATCCTCTTGCGCTCCGAGGCCGATGCGACGAGCGGCTCGAGACGCTCGCGCAGGGTCTCTCGCGTTGCGCTCACGAGCGGCACGCGGACCCCGAGCTCCCGCTCCGTGCGCGCGACGGCCTCGTCGCGGAGGAAGGTCACCACCGGCTTCCCGAGCGCCATGCACTCGATCGCGAACAGCCCGTACCAGCCGGCATTGAGCTGGTCGACGACGATGTCTGCCTCGCGGTAACGCTCGAACGCCTCGTCGTGGTGCAGCCCTTCGACGAGGACGAGGTCGGCGTCGAGCCCCTCGCAGGCTGCGATCACATCCTCCGTCCCCTTGCGCCGGCGCGACGATGGCGCGTGGAGGATGACCGGTCGCGCACGGTCGGTCGGCGGTGCGGGCTCGATCGCGCTGACGTCGATCCCGGGCGGGATCATCTCGGCCTCCGGCACCCAGCTGATCGCGTCGTACGACCCCACGACTTCCGCGCCGGCCTTCTTCCCGAACGCGAGCTCCTCGGGTGTCTTGCCGCGGATGTCGGAGCCGAGGTAGTGCATCACCGACTTCTTGCGCAGCGCCCGGAGGATCGGGAACTGCACGGAGCGTGGAACGAGGGTGAGCCCGAAGTAGAAGTGGAAGACGTCCGTCGTGGGCAGGAGTCGCGCGAGCGCAGACCACTGCGTCGCCTGCTTGCGGGCGAAGCCCCCGCGCCGCTCGAGCGACCAGTCCGCTTCCGAATGGAGCTTGTAACGGTTGAAGACGACCAGTCGAGCTTCGACACCGCGCCGCCGCAGCGCCTGCACGTTCGCCCAGGGCACGCCGGCCGTGTTGACCGGGCAGTGGACGACGCGGAGGGGCGGCACGTCAGTCGAGGTGGATGCCGTCGGCGACGAGCTGCTCCAGCCGGCGCGCCTTCTCGGCGTTCAGCATCGCGCGCATCGTGAGCCCCATCGTCGCGCCCTCGTACACCCAGATCTCGGGATGGACGAGGATCTGCAGCCACGGGAAGCTGCCGCCGCGAAGCTCCTCGTGCGGGCAGCCGGAGCGCCAGTGCTGGTTCGAGTCGGAGCGGTAGGTCGGCGGATCGAAGTACGGCTCCGCGTACGTGTTGATCGCGCCCGGGATCGACCGGGCCATGTACTCGGCCTCCGGGTTGTGCCAGGAGACGACGGGGTCGAAGCGCTCGTCGAGCGCAACGTTCGGGTAGACGGCGTGAAGGCCGACCGCATGCCCGAGCTCGCGAAGCCGCGCGATCGCGTCGACGCCTTCGTGCGAGGCGAGGTTGTAGAAGACCGACTCGGTCATGAGCAGGTACGTGGCCTGCACCGCGTGCTCGGCTTCGAGCTCGGCCATCCGCAAGGCGGCGTCGAGCGAGAGGTCGATGTCGTGGCGAAGGAAGATGTCGCCGCGCGCCGGCGGCTCGCCGAAGGTCGTGAAGCGATAGCCCCCGACCTTCGCCGCCTCGAGGATCTCCGCGTAGTGGGTGAGGTCGAACGTGCAGCTCAAGGAGCGACCTCCACCTCGAGCCGCGTCGCGGCCTCCTCGGCTCGCGCGAGCGCCTCGTCCGACGTGTCCCCGACCGCGATGACGTAGCCGCGGCGATCGCCGTCTCTTCGCACCGGTCGGATCGTCTCGCCGAGTGAGAGGTACGTGTCGGCCTGGACGACGCCTTCGCACGCGAGGACTGGCTCGAGGGAGCCGATCCGCGTGACGCGTCCAGTCGGGAGCGGCCCCGGCTGGGCGGTGAGGAAGCGAATCGCGAGCGGTTGCGTGAAGCGGGGCAGCGCGATCTCGTCGGGCACGTCCTCGCCCAGCGCCTGGCGCAGCGCGACCTCCACGAGGTCGACCCCGACGGCGTGGCGCACGAGGTCGGCCATCTGCCCGCCGGGGATGCGTGCGGCGACCTCGACGACGGCAACGCGTCCGTCCGGTGAGGCGATCAGCTGGGGGAACGCGATCGCGTCGCGGAGACCGAGCGCGCGAACGGCCTCGGCAGCGACGTCGCTTGCGAGTTGCAGCTGCTCGGGCGGGATCGACGGTGGATAGACGTGGATCCAGCCCACACCGAAGCCGATACCGGGCGGGCGCAGACGGTCGGAGAGCGTGATGACGGCGGCGTCGCCACCGCGTGCGATGACGATCCCGTTCATCTCGATCCCCTCGACGAACTCCTCGAGCAACGCCTCCCCCGTAGGGGACTCGGCGATCGCCTCTGCGAGGTCGCGTTCGAGCTCGTCCCGGCTCTCGATCCGGAAGACCGCACGCTGGCCGCCGGAGTCGACGGGCTTCAGCACGGCGGGGAACGACACCTCCGCGAGTGCTGCATCGATGTCCGAGGCCGAGTGCAGGCTCGCGTACGGCGGTTGCGGCAGACCTGCGGCGCCGAGCGTGTCCCGCATGGCGCGCTTGTGGGTCAGGAGGTGTGCAGTCCGCGAACCGATCCCGGGAAGCCCGAGTTCCTCGGCGACCGCTGCGATGACGGGGACCGCCCGGTCGGCCGAGACGGTGAGCACTCCGTCGACGTTCAGGCGCCGCGCGACCTCGACGACCTCGGAGACGGCCGTGAAGTCCACGACCTCGGCGACGTCCGCCACCGCGAGACCCGGCGCCTCGGCATTCCGGTCGACGGCTGCGACGCGGAGCCCGCGGGCACGCGCCTGCTCGATCGCGCGGCGTTGATGGCGCCCGGCGCCTACGAAGAGAACCGTCGTCACGGCGGCCGATGGTAACGAGGCTACGTCACGCCGCCAGGAGGCAGGAGCCACGGTGAGAGTCGCTGCCAGCGCCCGATCTCGCAGCCGTTCGTGCGGGTGACGATCGTCCACACGCGCTTCCCACCGACCGTCCCGACGATTCGTGCGCGCTGTGGTCCGCCGTAGATCTCCGTGCAGGCCGTGTCCGGCGGCGTCGGAGCGAAGAGCTTCGCTCCTCCGACCGCGAGCTTCCTGCACGCGCGTGCCGGCTTCGCGAGCGTTCCACCGACGGGGTTGCAGCGGAGCGTCCAGACGGAATCGGGCGCGCTGTGCAGCGAGCCGTCCTCCCAGTAGCTGACGCGCAGCGTGGCCGTCCAGCCGCCGGCGGACCCTGCCGTGCTCAGACCGAGCGCGACGACGGCGAGCGCGAGAACGGAGACTCCGCGCATGTCCTCAGGGTACTGTCAGCTCGTGGCGCGGGCGCGCGGACGTCGGATCGCGGTCGTAGCGGCATGCGTGCTCGCTTTCGCCGTCCTCCTGCCACTCGGTGCGCGTGCCGTCTCGAGTCGC
>DASUCN010000085.1:0-16199 GCA_036276015.1 Gaiellaceae bacterium
CATGCGGTAGAGGTGCATCGCGTCCTCGACGTTCTCCTCGTACGAGAGGTCGATCGCCGAGCGCTGCCATTCGACATCCGCTCCGGCGCAGAAGGCCGGCCCCTCGCCTTCGAGGAGCACCGCCCGCGCGTCTCCCACGTCGGCGAAAGCGGCGGTGAGCTCCGCGATCAGCGCTGCGTCGAACGCGTTGCGGCGCTCGGGCTTCGCCAGCGTGACTCGGAGGACGTGCCCGTCACGGACGACCTTGAGCCCCGCCATGGCGCGGAGCGTACTCGGCCCGGCAGTCGACGTCTGACCCTCTAACTGACCCCGTACCTGACCCCTGGATATGTCCCGTAGAGTCAGCGCATGCCGTTGCAGGGAGCGCTCGCCGCCTCGATCACGCCGCTGCGGGAGCACGGTAGCGCGCTCGACGAGGACGCCTTCGGGCCGCTCGTCGAGTTCTTCGTGCGCGAGGGGCTGGACGGGATCCTCGCGCTCGGCACGGCGGGGGAGGGGATCCTGCTGCGCGTCGAGGAGCGCCGCCGCGTCGCCGACCTCTTTCTGCAGGCTGCCGACAATAGGCTGCAAGTCGCCGTCCACTGCGGCGCACAGACGACGGCGGACACCGTCACCCTCGCCGCACATGCCGCAGAGGTCGGGGCGGCCGCGATCGTGGTCATCGGCCCGCCGTACTTCAAGCTCGACGAGAAGGCCCAGTACGGCCACTTCCTCGCTGCCGCGACGGCGTGCGCACCGCTTCCCTTCTATGTGTACGAGTTCGCGGCGACGACCGGATACGCGGTGGCGCCCGCGGTGCTCGAGCGACTTCGTGACGACGCGGAGAACGTCGTCGGGCTGAAGGTCTCCGACACGCCGTTCGAGGCATTCGAGAAGTACCTGCTGCCCGGGTTCGACATCTTCGTCGGCCCCGAGGCTCTCATCGCCGACGGCCTGGCGCGCGGCGCGAAGGGCGCCGTGTCGGCGCTCGCGTCCGCGCTGCCGCGCGAGGTCGGCAACGTGGTTCGCGACCCGAGCCCCGAGGGCGCGGCGCGTCTGGGTGAGCTACGCGCGTTCGTCGAGCGATTCCCGCGCCAGGCCGCCCTCAAGCGTCTCCTGGCCCTGCAGGGGGTTCCTCTGTCAGAGGCCGTCCGCGCCCCCTTGCGATCGCTGACCCTGGCGGAGCGCGACGAGCTCGACTCCTGGGCCGCCGGCATCCTCGACTACGCGTCGAACTCCTCGTAGACATCGGGCTCGTCGCCGACGAGATCCTGCGCCCAGCCGATCGCCTCTGGCAGGTCGTCTCCGAACGCGAGCACGCCGAAGCGGTCGGTCGCGTCGTTCCACACCCACCGGCTCGGCTCGTCGAGCTCCGGAAGCGATTCCCGAAGCTCGTCAAGCGTCGTCCTCGACTCGAAGACGTTCCAGATCAGGAGGCGGACGATCACGCGGTCAAGCGTACGCCTCGGGGATCAGCACACGACGATGAGATGGAACGGGCGGTCGGCGGGCAGTCCGTCCGAGGATCGGGTGTACACGTGAACCGCGCTCGTGTTGCCGACGCGCGGCGTGACCATGATCTCGCCCTGGATCGGCAGGATCGCATTCGGCTGCCCCATGGTCCCCAGGTAGGTGCAGCCGGCGACGTCCTGTGTGAACACCACCTCGAACTGACCGACGCCGAGCCTGCTGGCACCGGACGTTCCCTGTGATCGGGCGATGCTCCCGCTTGCGAGTACGACCGCGGTGAGCCGCGTCACGCTCCCGGCTGGGCCTGCAGGTCCGCTGGGACCGGCCGCTCCCGCAGGGCCGGCGGGCCCGGGAGGACCGGCTGGAAGCTCTCCAGGTGCGAAGTCGTCCGCCCGGAGGGAGCGATTCCTCACCTTCTCGGTCGTCACGGCGTTCGTTGCGATCTTCCTCGGGCCGATCGCCTTGTCGCGAATCTTCGGGCCGGTAACCGACTTCGGCTGGAGCTGCTTCGTCCCGACGCTGTTGCGGGGGAGGAGTTGCGTGACCGATGCCACGCTCGTGCCGGACAGCGCCACGAGCAATGCGAGTGACGCGACGACGAGAGCCGGTGACGGACGGTGGCGAAGCAGACGTTTCACGAGTCTTCCTTTCGCTCGGGGTCCGGCCGCAGAGTCCCGCCGGTTGACGAAGCGTGGCAGCGAGTCGGGATGGCACCTCCCCCACGCGGGGGAGCTACATCCTGAAGACGCCGAAGGTGGTCTCCGGCACGGGCGCGTTTGCGGCGGCGGCGAGCCCCAGCGCGAGCACGCGACGGGTGTCGAGCGGGTCGATGATCCCGTCGTCCCACAGGCGTGCGGTCGAGTAGTAGGCATTGCCCTCGGCCTCGTACGTCGCCCGGATCTCGTCCGGATCGGCATCGCCCACCATCGTGAGAACCGTCGCCGCCTGCTCGCCGCCCATGACCGAGATCCTGGCGTTCGGCCACATCCACAGCTGGCGCGGCTCGTAGGCGCGACCGCACATCGCGTAGTTCCCGGCGCCGAACGATCCGCCCATGACCACCGTGAACTTCGGGACCTCCGCGCAAGCGACCGCCATGACCAGCTTCGCCCCGTCGCGAGCGATCCCGCCCTCCTCGTACTCCTTGCCGACCATGAAGCCCGTGATGTTCTGGAGGAAGACGAGCGGGATTCGCCTCTTGCACGCGAGCTCGACGAAGTGCGCGCCCTTCTGCGACGACTGCGCGAAGAGGACGCCCTGGTTCGCGAGGATCGCGACGGGGTAGCCCTCGATCCGCGCGAACCCGCAGATGAGGGTCTCGCCGTACAGCTCCTTGAACTCGTGGAAGCGCGAGCCGTCGACGATGCGGCCGATGACTTCGCGAGCATCGAGCTCGTGGCGGAAGTCCTCGGGCACGAGGCCGTAGAGGTCCGACGGATCGAGGGCAGGCTCCTCGACCGGCGCGAGCTCCCAGGGGGAGGGTGGAGGAGGATCGAGGTGGCGGACTATCTCGCGCGCGATCGCGAGCGCGTGCTCGTCCGAGGTGGCGTAGTGGTCGGCCACTCCGCTCCGGCGCGTGTGGACGTCCGCTCCGCCGAGCTCCTCCGCGGTGACGTCCTGCCCCGTCGCGGCCTTCACGAGCGGAGGGCCGCCGATGAAGATCGTCCCCGTGCCGCGGACGATGATCGTCTCGTCCGACATCGCGGGGACGTACGCGCCGCCCGCGGTGCACGAGCCCATGACGGCGGCGATCTGCGGGATGCCGAGCGCGGACAGGCGCGCCTGGTTGAAGAAGATCCGGCCGAAGTGGTCGCGGTCGGGGAAGACCTCGGCCTGGAGCGGGAGGAAGGCACCTCCGGAATCGACGAGGTAGAGGCAGGGAAGCCGGTTCTGCCGGGCAACCTCCTGCGCGCGGAGATGCTTCTTCACGGTGAGCGGGAAGTACGAGCCACCCTTCACGGTCGCGTCGTTCGCGACGACGACGCATTGACGGCCCTCGACGACCCCGACCCCGGTGACGATGCCCGCCGACGGCGCATCTCCGTCGTACATGTCCCAGGCCGCGAGCGCGTTCAGCTCGAGGAACGCCGTGCCCGGGTCGACGAGCCGCTCGATTCGCTCGCGGGCGGTGAGCTTGCCGCGCGAGCGGTGGCGCTCGACGGCTTTCTCCCCGCCACCTGCCGCGATGAGCGCTGTGCGTTCGTGCAGCTCGGCAACGAGCGCCTCCATCGACGCACGGCGCCGCTCGAACGTCTCGTCCCGGGTGACGTCGGACGTGAGCAGCCCCATCGCCGCGAGCCTAGCGCCCGCTACGGACCGTCCGGACGGCATAGGTCGACCACCCGGCTTCGGCACAGCGCGTCCGCAGAAGACGCTCGGGCCGCTGGTGTATCGCTCCTTGTCCTCCCGCGCGCCGTCGGACAGACTCCAGGCGTCGTCCTGAACGAGGGAGAGGAGCGCGATATGTCCGACCAGGTGAAGTACGTCCTCGACGAGAGCAGGCTTCCCGAGGCCTGGTACAACATCGCAGCCGACCTCCCGGAGCCGCCTCCACCCGTGCTCCACCCAGGCACCGGCCAGCCCGTCGGCCCCGACGACCTCGCGCCGCTCTTCCCGATGGCGATCATCGGCCAGGAGGTCTCCACCGACCGCCTCATCGCGATTCCGGAGGAGGTGCGCTCGGTCTACCGGCAGTGGAGGCCGACGCCGCTCTACCGTGCGCGCCGCCTCGAGAAAGCCCTCGGAACCCCAGCGCGCATCTACTACAAGTACGAGGGCGTCTCACCCACGGGCTCGCACAAGCCGAACACGGCGGTCGCGCAGGCCTACTACAACAAGGCCGAGGGGGTGCGGCGCCTCACGACCGAGACCGGGGCCGGCCAGTGGGGCTCGTCGCTCGCCTTTGCCGGCGCCGTGTTCGGCCTCGAGGTCGACGTGTGGATGGTCAGGATCTCGTACGACCAGAAGCCGTACCGGCGGGGGCTGATCGAGGCGTTCGGCGGCCGCGTGGTCGCGAGCCCGTCCGAGGAGACGAACGCGGGGCGCGCGATCCTCGCCGAGCACCCCGACTCGACCGGCTCCCTGGGTATCGCGATCTCCGAGGCGGTCGAGGCGGCAGCTCCGCACGAGGACACGAAGTACTCGCTCGGCTCGGTGCTGAACCACGTCCTCATGCATCAGACCGTGATCGGCGAGGAAGCGCAGATGCAGATGGACGAGGCAGAGGACTATCCGGACGTCGTCATCGGCTGCACCGGCGGCGGCTCGAACTTCTCGGGTCTGTCGTTCCCGTTCATCGGTCGTGCGCTCCGCGAGGAGGCCTCGATCCGTGTGATCGCGGTGGAGCCGGCCGCCTGTCCGAGCCTCACCAAGGGCCTGTACGCGTTTGATTTCGGCGATACGGGGCATCTGACTCCGCTCGTGAAGATGCACACGCTCGGGTCGACCTTCGTGCCACCGCCGTTCCATTCGGGCGGTTTGCGCTACCACGGGATGGCCCCGATGGTCAGCCATCTCAAGGAGCTCGGCCTGATCGAGGCCCGCGCCTACACGCAGACGGAGGTGTTCGCGGCCGGCGTCGAGTTCGCGCGGATCGAGGGAATCCTCCCTGCGCCCGAGGCCAACCACGCAGTGAAGGCGACGATCGACGAGGCAATCCGCTGCCGCGAGGAGGGTGTCTCGCAGGCGATCCTCTTCAACCTCTGCGGACACGGGCACTTCGACATGCAGGCCTACATCGACTACGCGGCCGGCAAGCTCGTCGACCATGCCTACTCGGAGGAGGAGGTCGCACTCGCGCTCGCCGGTCTCCCCACGGTCGCGGCGTAGGTCGCGCCCGAGATGTCGCACGCGCGCGAAGACAAGCCGTCCACCGGTCGCACTCCCCGTCCCGCCGACTCGGTCACGACTCCGCTCAAGACGCCGCGGTTCCTCGAGTCGGCAACCGTCAAGCTCGGCCACGCGTTCGGGGAGCGCATCGACGGCGCAGTGCGCAACCGGCATCGCGGTCGGCTACGCCGCGTCGGTTGGGAGCACGCGCTGGACGGATCCGGCCGCCAGTTCGCGCGCGGCAGCTTCCCTGCGAGGACGGGGAACCGCCTCGACTTCCTCGTCGACGGCTCGGAGGCGCTACCCGCGATCGCAGAGGAGCTCGCCCGGGCAGAGTCGTACGTCCACCTCGCCGGCTGGTTCTTCTCTCCGGAGCTCCAGCTCTCGCGGGAGGAGGAGCCCGTGATCCTCCGCAACCTGCTCGCCGAGCTCGCCGAGCGCATCGACGTGCGTGTCCTCTCGTGGAAGGGAGCGCCGCTGCCCGTGTTCAAGCCCTCGCAACGCGAAGTTCGCGAGATGCTCGAGGGGCTCGCGCACCACACGAAGATCCAGGCGCACGCCGACGGGTGCACCGGGTTCACGCACTGCCACCACGAGAAGAACATCGTCATCGACGGGCGCGTCGCCTTCGTGGGAGGGATCGACCTCACGCTCGACGGGGGAGACCCGTGGGACACGCCCTCGCACATCGCCCGAGGTGGCATCGGCTGGCACGACGCGGCGGTCCGAATCGAAGGCCCGGCCGTCGCCGACGTGGAGCGGCACTTCCGGCTGCGCTGGCACGGGACGACGGGTGAGGTGTTGCCGCAACCGACGGTGTCCGACGAGGCGGGTGACGTCGAGGCGCAGCTCGTGCGGACGATTCCTGCGGGCGTGTACCGCTCGGTCCGGCGAGGGGACTACTCGATTCTCGCGTCGTACTGCGCCGCGCTCCGATCCGCGGAGCGCTTCGTCTATCTCGAGAACCAGTTCCTCTGGTCGCCCGAGATCGTCACCATCCTCGCCGACAAGCTCGAGCATCCGCCGTCGGAGGACTTCCGCGTGCTCGTCCTCCTCCCGGCACGCGCGAACGACGGCGCTGACATCTCCCGAGGTCAGGTGGCCGCTCTCATCCACGCCGCGGACGAGACGACGCGCTTCCTCGCCTGCACCGTCTACGCGCGCGAGCGGAACCTGCGCGATCCGGTGTACGTCCATTCGAAGATCGGAATCGTCGACGACCGCTGGCTCACGGTCGGGTCGGCGAACCTCAACGCGCACTCCCTCTTCCACGACACCGAGGTGAACGTCGTGACCCTCGACGAGCGGGTTGCGCGCGCGGCCAGGGTCCGGCTCTGGTCCGAGCACCTGGAGCTCGCGGCCGAGGACGTCGAGAAGGTGGATCCCATCGAGCTCATCGACACGCAGTGGGAGCGCATCGCCTCGGAGCAGCTCGAGCTTCTGGAGGGCGGCGAGCCCCTCACGCACCGGCTCGTCAAGCTGCCGGGTGTCTCACGGAGGCGGCGCCGGCTGATAGGCCCGCTCCAGAGCCACCTCTACGACGTGTGACCCGCTGAGGCCTTCGGGCGTTCCGACGGCGGGACGTGCTGCTCGGCGACGTCGGCCGCCTGCTCGACCGGCGCGCCGAGCACGAGGAAGCGACCGCCGAAGGCGATGGCGCAGATGCCGAACCACGCCCAGCCGAGCGCGAGCCCTGCCAGCACGTCGGACATCCAGTGCACGCCGAGGAGGACACGGCTGCAGGCCACCGCCACCGCGATCGCCACCGCGCCTCCGGCCAGAAGCGCCCTGGTCCGCGGTGCGCGCCTGCGTGCGAGAACGAGCGCCGCGCCGGCGTAGAACGCTGCCGCGAGCCCGGAGTGGCCACTCGGAAAGGACGGCCCGAGCGTCTCGGCGATCGGGTTGAACTCCGGGCGGACACGGTCGAGCGCCTCCTTGATCCCGTTGACGACCGCGATCTCGCCCAGCACGACCGCGGCAAGGAATACCGGCATCCACCTGTTCGGAAGGCGCCTGTACTCGACCACTGCGATCGCGACCGCCGCGACGAGGACGAAGGGAGTCCCGCCGAGCTCGGTCACGACCTCGAGCAGGTCGGTCGACCAGCTCGTGGCGCTGTCGACGCCCCACTGGCCGACGGAGTCGTCGAGCTCGACGAGCGTCGCGCTCGACCGCATGAGATAGGCGAGCAGGCCGACCACGACCCCCGCGACGACCACCAGACCGAGTGCGAGCGTGAGCACGAGCCCGGTCGCGGTCGCGGGATCGAGGCGTTCGCGCACGAGTCGGAGCAGCCACGGGTGCCGCTCCATCTCGGTCTCGATGCGCTCGGCGGCGGCATCGGCGGGCTCCTCGCCCACGACGGGCGTCGGGTAGCGCGAGCCGGCGTACGCGACGAGCGCGCCCGCCGAGAGCGAGATCAGTGCAAGGACGACGATCGGCATGGTTCAAGGCGCACGGCCGCGTGTGTTTTACCCGGTCTCCAAGTGGGTAAACGCTGGCGCATGGAAGCCGACACCCAGGTCGTCCCGCCGCTCCCGATCACGTCGGACGAGCGCGAGCGGGCGACGACAACAGTGCTGCGCTCGGGCCCGCCTGTGATCGAGCCCGCCCCGGCCGGGCCTGCCGCTCGTTTTGCAGAGCGGTTCGGCCCCGAGAATCCGATCCGCATCTTCCTGCTCGCGCTGCTCACGGGCTACGCGCTCCTCGTCACAGGGATGGTGTTCCTCGGGTTCACCCTGATCTACCTCGTGCTGCCCGTGGGCGGTCTCCGCGAGGCCGACGAGGACGTGAGCACCTGGCTCGCGGACAATCGCACGCCCACGCTGGAGGACGCCTCGTGGGTCGGGTCGACGCTCGCCGGCGGACACGTCATCCCATTCGTCATCGGCCTCTGTCTCGTCTTCTTCCTGTTCACGCGGCGCTGGCTGCTAGCGGCTTTCGTCCTGTTCGCCGTCGTCCTGGAATCCGGCACGTACCGCCTCACGTCGTGGATCGTCGAGCGCGAGCGTCCGGACGTGAAGCGCTTGGAGAGCCTCCCGGTCGACGCGAGCTATCCGTCCGGGCACACGGCAGCGTCGGTCGCCCTGTACGGAGGTCTGCTGATCCTGCTGGCGTCGAAGATCGACAACGTCGCGGTTCGCGTCGCCGCGCTCCTCGTCGGCATTGCGATCCCGCTGTTCGTCGCGTGGTCGCGGATGTATCGCGGCATGCACCACCTGAGCGACGTCGGCGCAGGGATGCTCATGGGTCTCGGCGCGCTCGCGGTGATCGTGTTCGTGGCGCGCGCCACACGTTCAGCTGCCCGGCGCCGAGCTGAGGTGAGGGCGACGTGACCAAGGTTGCCGTTGTCGCCCACGCGGGGAAGACCATGGGAGGCGGCCTGGACGAGCTCCGCGAGGTTCTCCGGCGCGCAGGCGTCGACGACCCGTACTGGACGGAGGTTCCGAAGAGCAAGTACGCCCCCGAACGTGTCGAGAAGGCGTTGGCGGAGGGCGCGGAGACGATCTTCGCCTGGGGTGGAGACGGGATGGTCCAGCGCTGCGTCGACGTTCTCGCCGGAAGCGATGCGCGTCTCGCCATCCTGCCTGCCGGGACGGCGAACCTCTTCGCCTCGAATCTGGGGATCCCGGACGACATCGCCGAGGCGGTCGACGTCGGGCTCCATGGGGTCGAGAAGCGGCTCGACGTCGGGAAGATGAACGGCGAGCACTTCGCCGTCATGGCCGGCGCGGGCCTCGACGCCCGCATGATCCGCGACACGGACGGTGGCCCGAAGGACAAGTTCGGGCGGCTCGCGTACATCTGGGCGGCGTCGAAGAACCTCCGGGTCGAGCCCTTCAAGGCACGCATCGAGGTGAACGGCGACCTCTGGTACGACGACACCGTGAGCTGCCTGCTCGTCGGCAACGTCGGGGCCTTGTTCGGCGGACTCGAGGCGTTCGACAACGCCTCGCCGCTGGACGGCGAGCTCGAGCTGGGCGTGACGCACGCCGAGAGCATCGGTCAGTGGGCGCGAACGGTGGCCCGCACGGCTGTGGGCAACACGGCCGACTCGCCGTTCGTGCGGGCGACGAAGGCGAAGCGCATCGACGTCGAGTTCGACCGCAAGGTGCTCTACGAGCTGGACGGCGGAGATCGGAAAGAGGTGAAGCGCCTGAAGGTGAAGGTGAAGCCGGAGGCGCTCACCGTCATGGTCCCGCAGAACGGCGTCGCCCAATGAGCACCGCAGCGCGTGTCGAGGAGACGTGGAGGCTCACGGGCGACGATGCCCGCGTCGCCCTTGCGCGGACGGGGCGCATGGCACTCCTCAAGGACGCCGTCGTCCGCCTTCGCGCCGCCGACGGAACCAGCCATTCCCGCGGGCTCGCCTACCTCGTGTCGCTCGTCCTCGTGCAGGGTCTGATCGTCGTGGTGGGCCTCGCGGTCGCGACCGGATCGGCTGCGCTGAGGCAGATGCTGCTCGACACGATCCAGGCGTCCGCGCCAGGTCCAACGAGCGATCTACTGACGAGCGCGGTCGAGCAGGCGACGCGCGTCGGGCGCCAGCATCGCTACCTACCTCTGGCCCTCGGCCTCGTCGGAACGATCCTGACGGCGACGATGACCATGGGCCAGCTCGAGCGGGCGATGAACCGGATCTACGGGATCGAGAAGGATCGTCCGTTCGTCGAGAAGTACCGGCGAGCGTTCATCCTGGCGGTGAGCGCCGGCGTGTCCCTGGCAGCTTCGTTCGCCCTCCTCGCCTTCGGCCGCGGCCTCGTGGACGACGGCGCTGCGCGCACGGCGTGGATGGTCTTGCGGTGGCCCCTCGGAGTCGCGCTCCTCGGAGTCGGGCTCGCGATTCTCTTCCGGTGGGCGCCCAAGCGCAGGCAGCCGGGGTGGGCGTGGCTCGCATTCGGCGCCACGGTGGCCATGGTCGCGTGGACGCTCGCGACGGCCGCGCTCGCGCTTGCCTTCGGCCTGTCCCAGACCTTCGGCCAGACCTACGGATCGCTCGCCGGTCTCGTCGCCCTGCAGCTGTGGACGTTCTTCTCGGCGCTCGCGATTCTCTTCGGCGTCTCCGTCGCAGCGCAACTCGAGGCCGTTCGTGCCGGCGCTCCCGAAGTCCAGGATCTGACCAAGGACGCGGCGGTCGGCGTCGAGCCGGTCGCCGTCTGACCCGCCCGGTTCGTCTCAGGCCGCGTGCCGCTCGTGGACGCGAAGCATCGCGGCGACGTCACGCACCCCAGGCACTGCGGAGACGCGCTGTACGAGGTCGTCGGCCCGCTCCGAGCCGTCGACCGAGCCCTGCAACATCACGACCCCGTCGTCCACCTCGACGTCGACGTCTTCCGTCGAGACGCCCGCTGCCGGGAGAGCGTCGCCGAGCACGCGATGCTCGATCGTTGAGTCGTCGACGGCCTCCGCTTGCGGGCGGCGGCGGCGCGCACGTGCGCGGCCGATGAGTAATGCCGTTCCGAGTCCTAGGAAGAACGCCTTCGTCGAGCGCATGGTCCACCCCTCGCGTCGTGGTCTGGCAGTTCATACCCAGGGTGCCGGACGAGATGTGAAGACGGTGTGAGGGTTTGGGCACCGCGCAGCGAACTGACCGCCATGGCGGCTCCAGAGGCTCGCGTGGTCAATCTGCGCCCGCAGACGATCTTCCTCGTCCTCGGGATCACGGTCGTCGTCGGGCTCTCGCTGCTGCTCGTCTACCTCGCCTGGAACGTCCTCTCCTGGATCGTCATTGCGATCTTCATCGCGATGGCGCTCAACCCGGCGGTGGAGGCGCTCGAGCGACGTGGGCTCGAGCGCATCTGGGCGGCCAGCCTCGTATTCGCGCTCGCACTTCTCGGACTGACGGGTATCGGCTTCCTCGTCGTTCCGCCGCTCGTGACGCAGGTGACGGAGTTCATCGACACGGTGCCCGACTTCGTCGACGATCTGACCGCCGGGCGCGGCCCGCTCGGTTGGCTCCAGGACGAGTACCAGATCGTCGATCGCATCCGCGAGGAGATCGAGAAGCAGGGAGCCGGGGGCGTGCTCGGTCTGAGCGCAGGCGTCCTCGAGGTCGTACGCAGCGTCGTGACCGCGGTCGTCGGGTTCATCACGATCGTGTTCCTGACGTACTTCATGCTCCTCGAGGGCCCGCGCACGATTCAGGGAATCCTGGGCGTCCTGCCCGAGACGGCGCGGCCGCGCTACGAGCGGGTCGGCCGAGACATCTATCGCTCCATCTCCGGCTACGTCACCGGCAATCTCCTCATCAGCGTCCTGGCGGGCGTGCTCTCGACGATCGTGCTCTTCGCGGTCGGAAGCGAGTTCGCGATCGCGCTCGGCCTGCTCGTGGCGATCCTCGATCTGATCCCGCTCGCGGGTGCGACGCTCGCGGCGATCATCGTGTCGACGGTCGTCTTCATCGAGACGGACTGGGTGCGCGCGCTCGTCGTGATCGCGTTCTTCATCGCATACCAACAGTTCGAGAACCACGTCGTGCAGCCGCTCGTGTACGGACGGACGGTGGAGCTCTCGCCGCTCGTCGTGCTCTGCGCGGTCCTCATCGGCGCGCAGCTCGCGGGCATCCTCGGCGCACTTCTCGCCATTCCGGTCGCCGGCTCGCTGCTCGCGATCGTCCGCGAGATTCTCCTGTATCGCGAGGAGACGGCGACGCAGAGCTCGTAGTTCTCCGCTCATCCTCTCGTGGGTCGTGCGGATGCCTGCACCGTAAGCCGGGGGCCACATGGCTCGCGGACCCACTCGACAGCTCGACCGAAGGGACGTCCGGACTGGGACGAGATGGTGAGTGGGGGAGGCAGATCGGCCAGGCGCTGAAAGCGGACGCGCCTGAAGGACTCCCGGCGCCGCGCGGGAACAACGCGCGGCTGGCCGCTCACCGACACCTCGCGTCGCTCGACGCCGACGGCACCGTCGGTGTCATCTCGCCCGAGCTCGCACTGGTGGACCCGCAACTCGCGATATGGGCTCGCGCGGCGCTCCCTGTGGTTCCCGAGCTGCGCGCTCCGGTGGCGCGACCGACGTATGTCACTGAAGTCCGCCCCGCTCCGAGTTCTCAGCGCGACGGCTGGAGCCGAGCTCTGGGCGTCACCATGGCTGCGAGTGTCGCGGTCGTGCTCGGCATCGGGAGAGACGCGGGATCGAGCGTGGGAGCGGCGACGTTCACGCCCCCGGCGCAGACCGCGTCTCTGAAGCGCTCGGATCCGGATCTGCAACCCGGGGTGCTCGAGACACTCGAGGCGCGGGTGCGCCGATCGCCGCAGTCGGCGCTCGCTCGCGAAGAGCTCGGCACCGCCTACCTGCGGCTCCAGCGCTGGCGGGCGGCGGAGAGGCAGCTGCGTGCCCTCGTGAAGCTCGCGCCGAAGGACGACTATCCGTACTTCGCGCTCGGTCACGCCCTCGCGGGCCAGGGGCAGAAGCGAGCCGCCGAGCGCGCATTCGCGACGGCGGAGTCGCTCGCCCGGCGCTGAGCCGGGTGCGACCTCGCGTCGAAGCAGGGGCGACAGGGATCGAACCTGCGACCTCCGGTTTTGGAGACCGGCGCTCTGCCAGCTGAGCTACGCCCCTCGGCTGAGCGGGAATCGTACCGCGGTATCGCCTGTCACCATCCAGCGCATGCAGCGGCGGCTCCTCGGGATCCTCTTCGTCGGGCTTGCCGCTGGCCTCGGGCTCGTTGCCGTCTACTCGGCCCTCGAGGGCGGCTCCGCCTGGGTGATCGCGGTCGCGGCAGGCGCACTCGCGCTCTGGCTGGGTGACCTCGCACGCCGCGCCCTTTGAGGAGTCCGTCGGCGCGCGGCGTATTCTCTTGCCGTGGCTGCGGCCGACCCAACCCAGGCGCTCTGGCAGGAGTACCGCAGGTCGAAGGACCAGGAGCTTCGAGACCGGCTCATCCTGACCTACGCGCCGCTCGTGAAGTTCGTCGCCGGCAGGGTCGGCGCGAGCCTCCCGTCTCACGTGGACGAGCAGGATCTCGTGTCGTACGGCCTGCTCGGGCTCATCGGCGCGATCGAGCGCTTCGACCCCAGCCGCGAGATCAAGTTCGAGACGTTCGCCATGGCGAGGATCCGTGGAGCGATCATCGACGAGCTCCGCTCGCTCGACTGGGTGCCGCGCTCCGTTCGCACGCGTGCGCGACAGATCGAGCGTGCGATCGCCGCCCTCGAGAAGGAGCTCATGCGGGCACCCACCGACGAGGAGATCGCGAAGAAGCTCGGCGTGACGGAGGAGGAGCTCGACGACAGCCTCCTCGAGATCTCTCGCTCGTCGGTCGGAGCTCTGGACGAGCTCTGGTCGCCCTCGGCGGGTGGAGATGCCATCGCGCTCATCGACACGATCGAGGACGAGTCTGGCCCCGACCCGGAGCTCTCGCTCGAGCAGACCGAGATCAAGGAGGCGCTCGCCGAGTCGATCTCGGAGCTCCCCGAGCGCGAGAAGCTCGTGGTGACGCTCTACTACTACGAGGAGCTCACGCTGCGCGAGATCGGCGAGGTGCTCGGCGTGACCGAGTCGCGGGTCTCCCAGCTCCACACGAAGGCGATCCTGCGCCTGAAGGCACACCTCTCCGGCGCGGCGCGTGAGCCCGCCGAGACCTAGCCGCTCTCGATCGCGATCTGACCGCGGAGCTCGCCGCGCGGGTTGGGCTTCGTGTGCACGTCGACGTATCCACCGAGAACGCGGATGGTCGACAGAAGCGACTCCGGCAGACCCCTGATGGTCTTGGCGGAGAGCTTGCAGCGACCTGCCGAGCAGAGCTGGACGAGGACGGGGCCGCGCCTCCCCGGCGTTCCGGTGTGGATGTGCGCCGCGATCGCCGTGCCGGTGAGGCGCCTGGTCGTCAGGTGAGCGGTGAGGCTCAGGGATCGAGTGCCGAACGGCCAGACCGTCGCCGAGAAGCGGCCGCGTGCTGCGCTGTGCACACCCGTGGTCCCCGTCGTGACGGCCGCGGGCGTCAGCCGCGCGGTAAGCAGCGCCGTCTTCGTGGCCGGGGAGTCCGCGTCGGTGCCTGGTACGAGCAGCTTCCGGGCGTCGATCCTCCCGCCGGCCACTGCCCAGATTCGTCCGTCCGGCGCGTGAATGAACGCCTCCGCGCGGGTGCCGAACGTTCGCATCGCTCCCAGCGCTCGCGGTGAGTAGACCCACGGCACCGCTCCACGACATCCGTCCCCCTCGCAGAGCGACGTCCGGTGTGGCCCGAACGCCACATGGAGGAAGTACGTGCGGTGGTCGGGCAGGCTCAACGTCCGGACGCGCACCATCGACACGAAGTAGCCGTCGCGTCGAGGTTGTGGCTGAGACACGGAGAGGACGACACGGGCGTGCGGCTGATCCGGGGCGGAGAGCGAAGTGACGTCACCCGACGTGAGAACGACCGTGAGAGCGGGAAAGGCGGCCGTCGCAGGTGCGCCGAGCACGAGAAGCACCAGCGCCAGACAGGCGGTAGGGAGACAATGCGCCACGCCTCGATCGTCGACTGCGCGGTTTGCAGCGCGCTCGCAAACGAATCAACAGGGCTTCTGCAGCCGCTGCATGAGTGCTTTGCTACACACGTGACGAGGGGCGACCACGTGCTGGAGTTCCGTGTGCTCGGTCCTCTCGAGGCCAGTGTCGACGGCGAGGCCCTGCAGCTCGGGAGCGCCAAGCAGCGAACGGTGCTCGCGACGCTGCTCGTCAGTGCGGGCGAGATCGTGCCGGCCGAACGCATCGTCGACGAGCTCTGGGGCGAGTCGCCGCCCGCGTCGGCGGAGCACACGGTGACCGTGTACATCTCGAGGATCCGCCGGCTGCTCAACGGGTACGGGCCGGTTCTCGCGCGACGCGGAGAGGGCTATGTCCTCGAGCTCGCAGAGGGGGCGCTCGATTCGCGCGCGTTCGGCGACTCCGCAGCCGCTGTTGCCCGCGCGACGGCGGCGGGCGACCACGAGCTTGCGGTGCGGCAGGGGCGTGAGGGGCTGTCGCTGTGGCGTGGCTCGGTACTCGCCGACGTCTCGCTCGGGCCGCAGGCTCGCGCCGCGGCAGAGCGGTTGGAGGAGCTTCGCCTCCATGTCTCAGAGCTCGTGGTCGAGGCCGAGCTTGCGCTCGGGCGGCACGAGCGCGTCGTCGGCGAGCTGCAGACGCTCGTCGACCGGAATCCCTACCGGGAGCGGTTCATCGCGCAGCTCATGCTCGCGCTCTATCGATCCGGTCGGCAGGTGGAGGCGCTGGAGGTCTACGAGCGGACGCGACGGCGCCTCGACGACGACCTCGCTCTACAACCCAGCGCCGACCTGCAGCACCTCTCCGCGCAGATCGTCCGCCAAGAGCGGACTCTCCGCGCACCGAGCGAGCTCTCGACCGGTGGGCGTTCGCGCGCAGCCGGCCATGACGCACGTCGAGCCTCGCTCGTCGCCGGCGTCGCGGCAGCCGTCGTGGCGGCGATGACATTGGCGGCGGCCGGAAGCACTCCTCAATCCGCCGTCGCATCCGACGCCGACGCGACGCGCGTCGCGCTCGTACTGCAGCGAGGCTCGACGGTATCGGCATTCCCCTCGTCGCGGAGCCACGACCTGGCCGACGCGCTCTTCGACGCGTCGGCCCAGTCCGGCTACGAGGCACAGCTGATCGAGCTCCCCGACGAGGTCACCCGCGAGGGAGTCGCGCGTGCCGCGACGGTGTTGGCCGACGAAGAGGTCGACCTCGTCCTCTTCGGTCTGAACGCCACGACCGCGGCCGCTTTCGCGCCCGTGGCACGAGGCCTGGGAGACGGTCGCGCCGTCTTCATCGACGCGTCCATGCGGAAGCTCGGCCTCGAAGGGGTCGCGAACGTCTCTGCGATCACGTTCGCGACCGAGCAGACCGCGCAGCTCGCAGGCGCGCTGAGCGGCCTCGTCGCACCGCGCGGTGCGCCGGCCGGACGTCATGTGGACGCCGTCTCCGTCGTCGCCGGGCTG
>DASUCN010000086.1:0-6038 GCA_036276015.1 Gaiellaceae bacterium
TCGGCGAACGCGCCGAGCACGAGGTCGGACGCCTCCGACCAGGCGACGTGGGTCGGGTCGTCGCCGAGCGGGGCCATGCGGTCGTAGAACGACAGCTTGTCGAGGCCGAGCAGGCGCGCCTTCAGCGTGTAGTAGCGCTGCGCGACGTCGTAGCGGCCGGTGACCGCGTCGATCAGGGCCTGCACCGCCTCGTCGGTCGTGTCGTTGGCGAGGTTGCGAGACGAGATCCAGGTCGCGTAGCCGCGCAGCCGGTCGTCGATCGACTTGTCGACGGCGATCGTGTTGAACACGTACGCACGCGTTCTCAGGCCCGGCCCGAGGGCCTCGGTGATGGCCTCGGAAGCGCGGCGCCGGAGGTCCCGGTCCGGCGAGTAGAGCTTCGCCATCGCCTCCTCGAAACCGATCGTCTCGCCGTCGAGGTCGACCTTGATCGCGCCCAGAAGCTCGTCGTAGAGACGATCCCAGGCGGAGAACCCGGACACCGACTTCTCCGTGAGGATCTTCTCCTCGGGCTCGGTGAGGACGTACGGGCGGAACTTCCGGACCGTGCGCAGCCAGTGCCGCCAGCGCTCGAGCTCGTCGCTCGCGATGAGGGCGTCGGCCTGCTCGTCCTCGAGCGCGGCGATCTCGAGCCCGAAGAAGAGGAGCTGCGTGTCGATCGTCGCGCCCTTCTCGGTGAGCCGGGCGACGAGCGCCCCGCGCTCGGAGTCGTTCATGTCGGTCGCGAAGCGAAGATGGGCGAAGTAGATGGCGCGCGTGAAGATCGACTCGATGCGCTCGCGCTCCTCGATCGCCTCCCGCAGCTCGCCCGCGCTCAGCTCGGCGACGTGCCCGTAGTAGCGCTCACGGAACGCGGCCGCGGACGCGTCGGTCTCCTGGACGTCCTGCTCGAGGCGCGGGTCGTCGCCCGACTCGTACAGGTCGGAGAGGTCCCATGCGACCTCTTCCGCACCCGTCAGCTCTGTGGTGGCCATGAGGCAGGACGCTACCTGAGCGCCTCGGCCAGGCGGCCGCCCGCGAGCGCGACCATGTCGTCGTCGTCCGCGTTCAGGTGCTGGAGGAGGACGCGGTCGACTCCGACCGCGCGCAGCCCCTCGATCCGCTCGGCGACCTCCTCGACGGTGCCGACGAGCCAGCGCGCGCGGCGCTCGGCGACGAACGCCTCGGGCGCCGCGTCGTTGCCGGCGACGGCGAGGAACCTGCCGACGCGGTCGAGGACGTCGGCCTGCGTCTCGCCGAGGAAGCAGGCCGTCATCACCGAGAAGCCGAGCGTCGCGGGATCGCGGTCGATCTCGGCACACGCGCGGTCGAGGGCGGCCCGACGCTCGCGCAGCTCGTCGACGTCCGCTCCGAGCGTGTTCACCTCGGTCGCGTAGCGCGCCGCGAGCTCCGCGAAGCGCGGTCTCACCGATCCGCCCAGGACGAGCGGCGGGTGCGGCTGCTGCACGGGCCGAGGCAGCGCGAGCTGTCCCTTCAGGCGGTAGGCCGCGCCGTGGTGGTCGAAGCGCTCCCCGGTCCACGAGCGCACGACGACCTCGACCTGCTCGGCGAAGAGCTCGAAGCGCCTCTTGCCGTCGAGGAAAGGGAAGCCGTGCGCGACGTGCTCGCGCTCGTACCAGCCCGAGCCCATCCCGACCTCGACGCGCCCGCCCGAGATGTGGTCGACCGTCACCGCCATCCGCGCGAGGACGCTCGGGTGCCGGAACGTCGCGGGCGAGACCATCGTCCCGAGACGGATGCGCTCCGTGATCGCCGCCAGCCCGGCCAGCGTCGCCCAGGCGTCGTGAGCGTCCGCGTCCGCGCGGATGATCCCCGTGTAGTGGTCGGACCGGAACAGGCCCTCGAGCCCGTGCTCCTCTGTGAGTCGTGCCAGCCGCACCCAGTCGTCCCAGGTGACGTCCTCCTGCCCCTCGATCATCAGGCAGAGGCGCATCAGGCCGGCATCGTGGCGACGTCGTACTGACGGACGAGGGGATCGCGCGTGAGAAGGACGAGCTCCTCGAGCTGCGCCTGCGCGACGAGCATCCGGTCGAACGGATCCCCATGGAGGAGGGGGAGCTCCGCTGCGGTCCGGGCGTGGGCCCACGTCACGGCGAGCTCCATCACCCCCGTCTCTCGCGCCGCCTCATCGAGCGGAGTAGGGATCTCGAGCCTCCCCACGGCTCGCTTGATACCCACCTCCCAGACACTCGCGGCGCTCATCCAGACATCGTTCGACGAGTCCTGGATCGCAACGCGCGCGTCGTGCCCCACCCGGTCGACATCGTTGAACCACCAGAACGCGACGTGCGTGTCGAGGAGGATCCTCACTCGCCGTAGAAAAGCTTCTCGAGCTCTGGATCGGGCTCATCGAAGTCGGGCGAGATCCACGCCCGACCTTTCCAAAAGCCTCCCTCGCGCTGTCCCCGCAGTCCGGGGCGAACGAGCTCCGCCACCGGCGTTCCGTTCCGCGCGAGCACGACCTTCTCGCCCGCCTCGACGCGGCGTACGAGCTCGGAGAGCCGGGTCTTCGCCTCGTGCATGTTCACGACGACCATGATTAGCTAGCTTAGCTAGGTTGCTGACGCTGTCAATGCGGCCAGTTCGGACGCGTCCGTCACGGGGGCGCGGCAGACGAAGCGCTCGCAGACGTAGACCGCCGGTCTCCCGTCGACGAGGCGCTTGCCCGCGAGCAGCGGCACCTCCTCGGACGGCCCCACGGCGACGACGGTGCTCGGCTGGAAGGGCGAGAGCGCCGCCCGCGCGACCGGCGAGTCGACACCGCCGACGATCGCCAGCTCGCGGGGCGGGCTCAGCCACAGGTCGATCGCGCAGAGCGCCCACGCGAAGAATCCGGGAGCGCGGCGCGCGGCGGGCTCGATCAGCCGGAAGACCGACACCGCGCGCCGCTCGAGCTCGTCGTCGCCCCAGATCCGAGCGAGCCGCAGGAGGGCGTAGGCGAGGATGGAGTTCCCCGACGGGACCGGCGAGTCCTGGAGGTCCTTGGTGCGCGCGACGCGCGCGTCGCCGTCGGCAGGCGAGAGGAAGAAGCCGCCGTGCTCCTCGTCGGCGAACAGCTCCACCGCGAGCAGCGCGAGGCGCCGCGCCTCGAGAAGCCAACGGAGCTCGCCCGTTGCGACGTGCAGCTCGAGCAGGCCGAACGCGACGTTCGCGTAGTCGTCGAGGAATCCGAAGCCGCTCGTCCGTCCGTCGCGGATCGACCGGAGGATGCGCCCGTCCTCGGCCGAGAGCGGGCCGAGCAGGACGTCCCCCAACCCGCGCGCGCGCTCGAGCCAGTCGGCTCGTCCGAGCCTGCCGGCCGCCTCGGCGAGGGCGGCCAGTGTGAGCCCGTTCCAGGACGCGAGCGCCTTGTCGTCGCGAAACGGCTGCGGACGGTCGTCCCGCGCTGCGAGGATGCGGGCTCGGAGCTCGGGGTCGAGCTCGCCGCGCACGACGTAGCGGCCGTGCTCGAACGGCTGCAGGAGGTCGCGCGGGAGACCCACCGCGTCCGCCTCCTCGGGCGTCCACGTGTACGTGAGGCCCTCGACACCGTCCGTGTCGGCGTCGTGCGCGGACGCGAAAGCGCCGCTCGGGAGGAGCAGCTCGCGCAGCAGGTACCCGATCGTCTCCTCCACGACCTCGCGGTAGCGCTCGTGCCCGGTCACGACCCAGGCATGGAGGTACGTCGAGGTGAGGACGGCGTTGTCGTAGAGCATCTTCTCGAAGTGGGGGACGAGCCAGCGATCGTCGACCGCGTAGCGATGGAAGCCGCCGCCGACGACGTCGTAGAACCCGCCGGCCGCCATCTCGTCGAGCGTCTTCCGCACCATCTCGAGCGAGCGCTCGTCGCCGCGGCGCAGCAGGAGCTCGAGCGTCGAGGCGGCGGGGAACTTCGGAGCGCGACCGAACCCGCCGAAAGCCGGCTCGAACGTCGCGGCGATGCCGCGCGCCGCGTCCGCGAGCAGCGACGAGGTCAGCGGCTCGGAGGACGGGCCGGAGCCGGCCGTCGAGCGCAGCGCGGAGTCGATGCGCGCCGCCTGGCGCTCGATGTCGTCGCGCCGTTCGCGCCACGTCTCCGCGACCGCGCGCAGGAGCTCCGGGAAGCTCGGAATCCCGTGGCGCGGCTCGGGCGGGAAGTACGTGCCCGCGTAGAACGGCCTCGCGTCGGGGGTCATGAAGACCGTCGTCGGCCAGCCTCCCGAGCCGGTCATGCCGACGGTGGCCTCCATCGTCACGGCGTCGACGTCAGGCCGCTCCTCACGGTCGACCTTCACGTTCACGAAGAGCTCGTTCATGAGCGCCGCGGTCGTCTCCGACTCGAACGACTCGTGCGCCATGACGTGGCACCAGTGGCACGAGCTGTAGCCGACCGAGACGAGCAGCGGCCTGTCCTCGGAACGGGCGCGCTCGAACGCCTCGTCCCCCCACTCGTACCAGTCGACGGGGTTCTCGGCGTGCTGGAGGAGATACGGCGAGGTCGCGCCTGCGAGCCGGTTCACGTGAGGAGCGTAGTTGCCTAGTACGTGATGACGCGGTCGGCGTCGAGGGCGAGCTGCACGAGCCGGTCGGGCATGGCGAGCTCGACCGGCTTGCCGTCGAGGTCGGGCTCGCCGACGCCTCGCACCTTGCTCGACATGCCCGAGGCATAGAGCCTCGCCCCGCCGGCGACGACGGCGTCGTAGGACTCGCGCAGGCTTCCGGTGCCGAGCCCGACCAGTGCGTCGAGCACGGGATCCCTGAGCAACTGCACGCCGTCGCCGGCGAGGAACATGGTTACGTCGTGGCCCTCGTCGACCGCCGCCTTCGCGACGAGGAACGCCAGCGCAGCCTTCGACGGGTTCTCCGGGCCGCACGTCACATGGACGAGAAGCTTCGCCACGATCGCGACTATGTCATGGACACCCCACCCTTGTCACCGCCCGCGCCGTGCGAGAGGATGCCGCGCCATGAAGAGAACATTCACATGGCTCGTGCTCGTCGGCGGCGTGCTCGTCGTCCTCGCGGTGCTCTGGCAGGCGTTCTCGATCGCCGCGTACGTTCGCGGCGCCGGGGACGGCGCTCTCGACGCGCACGGCGCCGGCTCCCTGTTCGTGCACATCGGACAGCTCGCCATCGTCATCGGTGCGATCGTCGCGTACTGGGGCAACTGGAGGATGGTCGGCGGCGCCGTCGGCTTCCTCGTCCTCGCCATCGCCCAGCTCGCGTTCCTGGGCGACACGGAGGAAGAAGGCGATTGGATCAACGGCCTGCACGGCTTCCTGGCCGTGGTGATCGCGCTGCTCGGCGTGTGGTACGCGAACCGGGCGGCGAACGATCTCGGCGTCAGGCGTTCCGGCGGCGTTGCCGGTAGTGCCTGACGAGCTCGACGACGAACCCAAGCGACAGCGCGATCGCGAGTGCGAGGAGGACCCCCCACAGGGGGTTCTCCTCGAACGTCTTGCCGCCGAAGTACCCGAGCAGCGCGGCGTAGGTCGCCCACAGGACCCCGGCGACGACGTCGTAGACGATGAAGCGCCTCCACGGGAACGTGTTCACGTACCCGGCGGAGAAGGTCACGGCCGTGCGCCCGCCGGGGATGAAACGCGCGATCAGGATGATGTACGCGCCGCGCTCGTCGAGCGTCCGCTCCGCCCATTCGAGCCGCTTGTGCCACTTCTCGCTCGCGAAGACGCGCTTCACGGTCCGTTCGCCGACGAAGTGCCCGATCCAGAACGAGATGTTGTCGCCCACGACCGCCCCCGTGGCCCCGCTCAGGATGACGAGCCAGAGCACGAGGTCGCCCGAGCTGGCGAGGTTTCCCCCGATGACGACGAGCGACTCGCTGGGGACGACCGGGAAGAACGCGTCGACGACGGCGACGGCGAAGATGACGAGGTAGCTCCACCACTCGCCCGAGACCCACTCGGTGAAGCGGTCGAAGTCGAGCCAGTCGGGCACGCGCGCATCCTCGCAGAGCCGGGTGCAAGTGACCGGCTTCAGTAGGGCACTTGCGCCCGCGACGTCGGCAGCGGGCGACGGCGGGGCTTCGGCTGAAGCCGGAGCCCGAAGAGACGGCGGCG
>DASUCN010000087.1:0-6657 GCA_036276015.1 Gaiellaceae bacterium
CTGCCCCGCCTCCACGCTCGCGACGTCACCGGCAACCGAGACGTCGACCTCGTCCGGGAACGAGCTCGTCAGGCCCATCTCCGCCTCCTCTGCGTCCGGCCCCTCCACGAGCTCGGCCACGACACCCTCGGCAGCGCCGTCGCCCTCGGGGATGTCGCGAGAGGCCGGCCACACCTGGTCGCCGAGCAGGAAGTAGACCCTTCCCGCCTGGAGTGGCGCCGACGACTCGTCGTCGCCGCACCCCACCACGAAGGCGAGAAGGCACACGGCGAGCATGAGCGCGCGGGTCACGGCCAGAGCGTAGCCCCAGGGCGCGGGTCGCGAACGATCTCGGATACTCGCCGCCGCAGGTGTGCGTCGTCGAGCCCGGGCTCGAGGCCGAGCCGCTGCGCGGTCTCCTCCTCCAGACCCTGGAAGAGGTCGATGGTCTCCCACAGCGCTCGCGCGACGTCGCGCAGGTCGTAGTCCGCGTACGCGTCCTCGAGAGCGCTGAGTGCGCCGGGATCCGCCCAGTGCTCGAGGCGCTGACCCGCATCGCGAACGTCGGCCGCGGGATCGACGGACTTCGCGTGCCAGCCGAGGAGCGTCACGAGCGATCGTTTCAGGGTGCCGTTCACGGCGTCGACCGCCACGAACACCTCGCCCTTGCGGATCCTGCGCGCAGCCCACAGCGCCGTCGACCAGAAGTCGCTCGCGAGATCGCCGAACGCCTGCTCGTCCGGCAGCGCAACCGGCCGGTCGTCGGCGGCGGATTCGAGCGCGGCCGCGAGCGCGACGACGAGGTCGGTCGGCGTGTTGGCGTTCAGGAGGAGCGACTCGTCGACCTCGACGACCGTCGCGTTCACTCCGCGGAGCGAGAGCTCTCCCCCCGCGACGCGCCCCTCGAGCTCGGGAAGCATCGACCTCGAGTACACACCCGGGAGCGGCCCGGTCTGTGGAACTCCTCCGGCCTCGAGGAGCTCTCGCAGGACCTCTGCCGTCACGAGCGGGCAGTCGACCGGAAGGAAGAGACACGTCTCGTTCGTGGCTGCACGCAGGCCCGCGATCACGCCGAAGACCGGCGCGCGCTCGTCGGAGCCGTCGTCGAAAACCGGGAATGACAGCGTGAGCCCGTCGTCCTCCTTCCCGATCGCGATCACCTCGGCGCAGACCTCGCCGAGCAGCCGCCAGGCACGCGCGGCGAGCGTCTCACCGCGGAACGACGCGAGCGCCTTCGGCGAGCCGAAGCGCTCGGAGGCGCCGCCGACGAGCAGAACGCCCGTTACGTTCGGATCCGCCACCGCTCCGTGTAGACCGTCACGCGTCCGTCACGCACCCAGCCGCAGAGCGTCACGCCACGATCCTCGGCGAGCTCGATCGCGAGCGACGACGGCGCGCCGACCGCGACGAGCACCGGACAGCCTGCCACCGCGGTCTTCTGGACGAGCTCGAACGAGAGCCGCCCGCTCACGCAGAGGACGTTCGTCGCGAGGGGTAGGAGCCCCTCCGAGAACGCCCAACCCACGACCTTGTCGAGCGCGTTGTGTCGCCCGACGTCCTCGCGCACGCACAGGAGCTCGCCGTCGGCGTCGAACAGGCCCGTCGCGTGGAGCCCACCGGTCGCGGCGAACCCGCGCTGCGCCTCGAGGAGCCGCTCGGGAAGCGCCGCGACCGCCTCCGGTTCCAGCTCGAGCGTGCTCTCGACGCGCGGCGCAGTCACCTGCACCGCCTCGATCGCGCCCTTGCCGCAGACACCGCACGACGACGAGGTGTAGAAGTGCCTCCGCAGCCGCTCGGGATCGAAGCCCGCGGCCTCGACGTCGACGGTGTTCGCTGCCAGATCGTCGGAAGGCCGCGCGGAGACGGGCGCCAGCCCTTCCGTGACGCAGAAGCCGAGTGCGAGCTCCTCGTCGTGGCCGGGCGTCCGCATCGTGACGGCAACCGGCTCGCCGCCGATGCGGATCTCGAGCGGCTCCTCCACGGCGACGAGGTCCACGTCCTCCACAGCGGAGGGGAGGCGCAGCGCCTCGACACGTCGCGTGGAGTACGGAGGCGCCGGCGACCCGCTCATCCGGTCAGCGTACTCGGGTGGGGACGGCCCGAGCCCTCCCCACCCGACGTGCCGATCAGGTCGCGTTCGCGCAGATCGCGAAGACGGTGATCGACCAGCTCGACCCCGTGGCCGTGACCTCGCGAACGGAGGCGCGGAACACGTTGTCGTTGTCCGGATAGGCCTGCTGCACGGCCAGCTGCGAGAGCAGTGGATTGAGCCGAACGCCACCACCGAGCAGCCGCTTCCCGGCCGGGCACGCCATCGTCTGCGTCTTGGTCGAGACCGAGTTGGACGCCGACGTCGACTCGACCCGCTCGACACCGCTCACGCCCGCAGGCCCAGCAGGACCGGCCGGACCTGCGGGGCCTGCCGGCCCGGCCGGACCGGCGGGAACCTGGCCAGGGGCGAAGTCCGCGCGCAGCAAGGAGCGGTTCTTCACCTTCGCCGACGTCACCGCGCCGCTCTTGAGCTGGGCGGTTCCGACGCTGTTCTTGGGGACGTTCAACACCGTCGCGTAGCTCGTCCCGCCGAGCGCGACGGTGAGTGCGAGGCAGGAGATGACGAGCGCAGGCGACGGACGTCGCACGGAAATCCTCATGGAGTACCTCCCGTTGGTCGTCGTACGAAGCGCCGACGGTAGCGACGGCGTGTGACGACCCTGTAAGGGCTACGCGGGCACTGCTGACCGGTCGAGCACCTCGAGGAAGGCACGTGACCACTCGGCGAGGTCGCCCCAGCCGCGGCAGGACACCATGTTCCCGTCCACGACGGCCGCGCCCTCGACGTACTCGCCCCCCGCGAGCTCGATGTCGGGCGCGAGCGGGGGAAAGCCGGACGAGCGCCGTCCGCGCAGCAGCCCGAGTGCCGCGGGCACCTGCGGACCGTGGCAGAGCGTGCCGACCGGCTTCTCCTCCGCGAAGAAGTGCTCGACGATCCGGCGGACGTCCGGGTCGACGCGGATGAACTCCGGCGCACGTCCCCCGGGTATGACGACGCCGACGAAGTCGGAGGGATCGACGTCGGCGAACGTGACGTCGACGGGGCACGAGCGTCCCGGCTTCTCGACGTACGTGTCGAAGTCGGGCTCGAAGTCGTGCACGACGAGCTTGATCGGCCGCGTCGTGGGCGCTGCGACATATGGCTCGTGCCCGGCCTCGACGAGCCGGTACTTGACGTACATCGTCTCGAGATCCTCGGCGGCGTCTCCGGCGAGGATCAGCACCTTGGCCATGCGCCGAGGCTACTCGACGGTGACGGTCTTCGCGAGGTTCCGCGGCTGATCCACGTTCAGGCCGCGGAGGCGGGCGATGCGGTAGGCGAGGAGCTGCAACGGGAGGATGGCGAGCACGACCTGGAGGAACGCCGGTGTCTTGGGGACGTAGATCACGTCGTCGGCGTGGTGCTGGATGTCCTCGTTGCCGTCCGTTGCGATGGCGATGACGTGTGCGCCGCGCGCGCGGACCTCCTGGATGTTCGAGACGATCTTGTCGTAGACGTGGATGTTCGTGGCGACGACGACGACCGGCGTCTGCTCGTCGAGGAGGGCGATCGGCCCGTGCTTCATCTCTCCGGCCGAGTACGCCTCCGTCGGGATGTAGGAGATCTCCTTCAGCTTGAGCGCGCCCTCGAGCGCGACCGGGAGCCCGATGTGGCGCCCGAGGTAGAGGAAGAAGTGCGCGTAGTGGTAGCGCTGCGCGATCTCGTCGATTGGGTGGTCACCGTCGAGGAACTGCTGGATCTTCGACGGGAGCTTGTAGACGAAGTCGAGGATGAACTCGATCTCGCCCGGCGGCAGCGTCTCGCGGATCTGGGCGAGCTTGAGCGCAACGAGGTAGAGGAGCGCGACCTGAGCGGTGAACGTCTTCGAGGCCGCCACGCCCATCTCGATGCCCGCCCGCGTGTAGAGGACCGAGTCGACCTCGCGCGTGACCTGCGAGCCCATCATGTTCGTGATCGCGACCGTGCGGGCACCGCGCTCGCGGGCGAGCTGGAGCGCCGAGATCGTGTCGCGCGTCTCACCCGACTGCGTGATCCCGATGACGAGATCGTGCTCGTTGATGACCGGGTTGCGGTAGATCCACTCGCTCGCGATGTCGAACTCGACCGGAACGCGCGCCCACTCCTCGATGACGTAGCGGCCCACGACGCACGCGTGGTACGCGGTTCCCGCCGCGAGCAGGACGATCCGCCGGAGGTCGCGGATCTCCTCGTCGTTCATGCCGAGTCCCTCGAGCACGAGGTGGCCGTGGCGCACGCGGTCGCCGATCGTCTCCGCGACTGCCTCGGGCTGCTCGTAGATCTCCTTGAGCATGAAGGTCTCGAAGCCGCCCTTCTCGGCGCCCTCGTCGTCCCAGTCGAGCTCCGATAGGTCGTGCTCGACGGGCGTACCGTCCGCCCGCACGAAGGTGGCGCCCTCGGGGCGCACGGCGACGATCTCGCCGTCCGCGGGGAACTGGACGGTGCGCGTCTCGCGGAGGAACGCCGCCGCGTTCGAGGCGAGGAACATCTCGTCGCTGCCGTGGCCGACGACGAGCGGCACGCCCTGCTGTCGCGCACCGACGAGGAGGCCCGGGTGGTCGTGGTGGATGACGACGAATGCGAAGTGACCCTCGAGCTCTGCGAACGCGAGCCGGACGGCCTCGACGAGGTCGCCCTCGTAGTAGCGCTCGACGAGGTGGGTCACCGTCTCGGCGTCGGTCTCCGAGCTGAAGGTGTGGCCGTCGGCGGCGAGGCTCTCGGTGAGCTCGCGGTAGTTCTCGACGATCCCGTTCAGGACGATCGAGACCTTCGACGCGTCACAACCTGCGAGCGGGTGCGCGTTCGCCTCGGTCACGCCGCCGTGCGTCGCCCAACGGGTGTGTCCGAGGCCCGTCGTCGCCGCCGAGCCGTTCGTACCCGCACGCTCCTTGAGCTCGCCCAGGGGACCGACCGCGCGGACGTACTCGAGGCCGTGCTCTTCGAGGAGCGCGATCCCGGCCGAGTCGTAGCCGCGGTACTCGAGTCGCTCGAGCCCCTGGATGAGGAGCGGCTTGCACTCCCGCGATCCGACGTATCCGATGATTCCACACACAGTGTTAGTGGCGCAGCAGCGGTATCCGCGAGTGCGGATGCCGCTGCGCGAACATCCCTGAAGGCGTCCGCTTCGCGGCCGCGGTGGTTGTGATGGGCTCGGCTTCCCTCATTGGCTCAGTAAACGCGAAAGAGCCCGGCGGCGCCCTTCGTCGGGCTCAGCCGAGCTCTCTTTCCACGAGCGCGGCGATGCTAGCACACAAGTTCTCTGCATCTGCCGCATTTTCCGCCTCGGCCAGGACGCGCACGACCGGCTCCGTCCCGGACGGCCGGACGAGGACGCGGCCCTTCGTCCCGAGCTCGGCGTTGATCCGGTCGACCTCGGCGAGGATCGCGGGAGTGACCTCGTGGCGCGCGACCTCCACGTTCCGCAGCCTCTGGGGGTAGCGCGGCATCACCGCGACCGCATCGCTCAGGCGCCTGCGGCCGACCGAGCGGCACAGTAGGAGCGCCGCGGCGAGGCCGTCGCCGGTGACGTGGCTTCCGAGCCAGATCACGTGCCCCGACTGCTCGCCACCGAGCAATCCTCCTTCGCGCTGGAGCGCCTCGAGCACGTAGCGGTCACCGACGGGGGTCGTTACGACCTTGACGCCATGCTCCGCCATCAGGCGATGGAACCCCAGGTTCGTCATGACGGTGACCGCGACGAGATCGACTCCCAGGTCGAGCGCCAGGACGGCGAGGATCTGGTCGCCGTCGACCGCTTGTCCGCGCTCGTCGACCGCGAGCATCCGGTCGCCGTCGCCGTCGAACGCGATGCCGATGTCGAGGCCTTCGCGTGCCACGGTCTGCTGCAGGAGCCCGAGGTCGGTCGCGCCGCTGCCGACGTTGATGTTCGATCCGTCGGGGTTCACTCCGATCGCGTGTACCTCCGCGCCGAGCTGCTCGAAGATCCGCGGTGCGAGCGCGGCGAACGCCCCGTTCGCGCAGTCGACGCCGACGCGTATCCCGGACAGGTCGGATCCGAACGCCTCGACCACATGTGCGGCGTACCGCTCGGCGATCCCGTCCGCGTGCTCCACGCTGCCTCCGCCGGGAGCGGGCGCGTCGAACAGGACCTCGATCTCCTCTTCCTGCTCGTCGACGAGCTTCCCGCCCTTGTGGAAGACCTTGACGCCGTTGTAGGCCGGCGGGTTGTGCGAGGCGGAGATGACGACGCCGAGGCCGTCCGCCAGGAGAGCGACGGCCGGGGTGGGAAGGACGCCGCCCAGCACGGCAGTGCCTCCCGCCGAGGCGATCCCGCGGGCCACGGCTTGCTCGAGCTCGGGCCCGGAGCCACGCGTGTCACGGCCGACGAGCACGCGGCCTCCTCCGGCCCACAACGCGGCCGCCTTGCCGACGCGCTCGACGAGCTCCGGTGTCAGGTCGACACCGAAGACGCCGCGCACGCCGTCGGTTCCGAAGTAGCGCCTACTCATCGCGCGAAATCGTAGGGGCGAGGCTTGCGTCGCCCGAGGGCGACCCATGGGTCGCCCCTACGCCAATTCTCGAAGCTACCGCTTCGAGAATTGGGGCGCCTTGCGCGCCTTGTGCAGGCCGGCCTTCTTGCGCTCGAC
>DASUCN010000088.1:0-29442 GCA_036276015.1 Gaiellaceae bacterium
GCTCGAGCAGATCACGCCTGTGGGGCGCTCCGCCTCCGGCAGGGCGAGAAGCTGGGCGAGCGCCTCCCGTCCGCCGCTGACCGTGAAGGCCGAGTGCGAGACGAGCCCGTTCCGAAGCTGGGCCGCGCGGAGCGCGTCACGGTGGCCGAGCGTCTTCTCGCGGGTGGGTAGCGCGAACTCATGCCCGGCGACGAAGCCGATGCGCTCGTGCCCGAGCTCGATCAGGTGCTCCGTCGCGATTCGCCCGGCCGCGCGCTCGTCGACGCCGACGGACGTGACGTCGAGGTCCTCCGAGCCGCCGTTCACGAACACGAGCCGTGTACCTCGCTCGAGCAGCTTCGCGTAGTGCGAGTGGCGGCCGCGCACGTCCGTGATCTCGGCCGAGATGAACACCATGCCCTCGACCCCTCGCTCGAGCAGCATCCGCACGTAGTCCCTCTCGCGTCCGGCCGAGCCGTGCGTGTTGCAGAGGATCGTCGCCAGTCCGCTGCGGGCGGCATGCATCTCCATCGCCTCCGCCAGGGCGGCGAAGACCGGGTTCGAGAACTCGGGGACGAAGAGCCCGATGGCGCTCGTCGTCTCGATTCGTCCCGGAGGTACGTAGAGAAGGTCCCGCATCGCACCCTCGACGCGCTGCCGCGTCTCCGGTCGGACGGCCGTCGAGCCACTCGCGACGCGTGATGCGGTCGCGAGGCTAACTCCGGCGCGGTCGGCGACGTCTCTAAGACTGGCCATCGACCTCGGTCGGTCGGCCTGTGGTGGGCCGTGGTTCGTTTCGGAGGGAGGAAACGCTCGTCATTTCTACGCGACTGATCTTAGCCTGGTTTGTAAAGAGTTTGCCACTTGACCGATCGTCTCCGTGCGTCTAAAGTCCCTTGCGCGTTTCATGGAAATGAAACAACCTTTCATTCAGCGCGCACCATCTCGTTCCTCAAGGAGGGCATCTCTATGTTGAGTACTCGCAGGTTGCGAGTCGCTGCCGGCTTGGCTGTCAGCGCGCTCGTCGCCGTCGTGGCCGTGTCCACGGGCACATCGGCGACGAGCCAGTCCCCGAAGGTCGTCATCTGGGCGGATGCGGATCGTGTTCCCGCCGTCACCCAGGTCGCGAATGCCTGGGCTCGCACCAAGGGTGTGACGGTTCAGGTCGTGCAGAAGCAGTCCGGACCGATCCGCCAGGAGGTCTCCACCGTCGCAGTCGAGAACGCACCGGACGTCATCGTCGGCGCCCACGACTGGGTCGGCGAGCTCTCAGGCAACGGCTCGATCATCCCGATCTCGCCGTCCGCGGCGACCAGGAAGCAGTTCCCGGCATACGCGCTGAACGCGTTCTCCTATGGCACCGCCATCAAGAAGCTCTATGGCGCGCCGACTGCTCTGGAGAACATCGCGCTGATCACCAACACGAAGCTCGCGAAGGTCCCGACGTCGTTCGCCGACCTCGAGAAGCAGGCGCTCGCGGCGAAGAGGAAGACGAAGTCGCAGGTCGGCCTTGCGGTACAGCAGGGGCAGGGAGACGCGTACCACATGTATCCCTTCTTCTCCGGCCTCGGCGGCTACGTCTTCGGCACCAACAAGGCGGGCAACCTCGACCCGTCGGATATCGGCCTCGCGAACCCGAAGTTCCTGAAGAACGCGCCGCTCATCGACAAGTGGAACAAGGAGGGGCTCATCCGGTCGCAGGTCAACGACTCGATCGCCAAGGACCTCTTCCTGAAGGGCAAGGTCGCGTATTGGGTCACCGGCCCGTGGTTCCTCGCCGATATCCGGAAGTCAGGCGTCCCCTACGCGGTCTCGGCCTTCCCGACGATCGTTCCCGGGATCAAGTCCGCTCCGTTCCTGGGCGTGGGGGGCATGATGGTGACGAAGTACTCGTCCGCCCACGGCGTCGAGAGCCTCGCGAAGGATCTCGTCGCGAACTACATGATGCAGCCCGCGGCCCAGCTCGCTCTCGCGACGGCCAACGATCGGTCGCCCGCGAACCTGAGGGCGCTGGCCCAGATCAAGGACAAGGACCTGAAGGCCTTCGGCGCGGCCTCTGCGGGTGGCGTTCCGATGCCCAACATCCCGCAGATGGCGAGCGTCTGGCAGGACCTCGGCGCCGCCTGGGTGCGCTCGACGAAGGGTGCGAACTCGACTCCCGCCCGGAAGTCGTTCATCGCCGCCCAGAAGAGCATCGCCCAGAAGATCGGGTAGTTCCGACATCGATCCCCGAGGGGGCGCGGTGACGCCGCGCCCCCTCGGATGAAGGCCAGGTTCCGGTGACCAGCGCCCACATCGCAGCCGAGAAGGTCCCTCGGCCCTCGCTCGTAGCGCGAGGGATCGGATTCTTCTCCGGCACGGTCGGACTTGCGATCAAGCTGGTTCTCCTCGGCGCCCTCACCGCTCTTGCGATCTGGGCGGTTGCGATCCTCTTCGGGGACGGAAAGTGGCTCGCCGCGCTCGCGATAGCTGCCGCGACGCTCCTCATCGTCGCGATCTACGTCGTTCCCGATCGGCGCCTCGTGCCGCTCAAGTACCTCGTCCCGGGGACGATCTTCCTCGTCGCCTTCGTGGCGATCCCGATCATCTCGAACGTCAACATCGCGTTCACCAACTGGTCGACGCTGCACAACCTGACCCAGGACGAGGCGATCCGCGCGATCCAGGAGCGATCCCTCGTTCCTGCCGCCGACGCGGCGACGTACACGTCAACGCCGGCGAAGAGCGACGGCGAGCTCGTGCTCCTGCTCGTCGATGACGTCACCGGGGACGTCTACGTCGGGTCGAAGGACGGCCTCGAGCCGGTTCCGCCCGAGAGTGCGACGGTAGAGAACGGCGTGGTCATCGCGGTGGAGGGCTACGACGTCATCCAGGGGAACGACCTCTTCGCGATCGACCAGGAGCTGGCCGCGCTCACCATCCCGACGGGAGAGGACTCGTACATCAAGCCCGAAGGGCTCAGCATCGCGAACGAGGTGCAGCCGACCCTGCGCTACGACCCGGCGACCGACACGTTCACGAACATCGAGACGGGTGTCGTGTACTCGGACAACGGCGAGGGCGCCTACGAGTCGCAGTCCGGAGAGCTGCTCGAGCCGGGTTGGAAGACCCACGTGGGCTTCGAGAACTTCAAGACGATCCTCACCGATCCACTCGTTCGCGATCCCTTCGTTCGCGTCTTCATCTGGACGTTCGCGTATGCGTTCCTCTCCGTCCTGATCCAGTTCGCGATCGGGCTGTTCCTGGCGATCACCCTCAACAAGCCCGACCTGAAGCTTCGGCGGATCCAGCGCTCGTTGCTCGTGCTGCCGTTCGCCATACCCGCGTTCCTCGCCGTCCTCGTCTGGCAGGGGCTGCTGAACGACGAGTTCGGAATCGTCAACCAGGCGCTCCGAACCGACATCCCGTGGCTCTTCGATCCGACGTGGGCGAAGGTGTCCTGCATCCTCGTGAACGTCTGGATCGGCTTCCCCTACTGGTTTCTCGTGTGCACCGCCGCCTTGCAGGCGGTGCCCGAGGAGCTGAGGGAGGCGGCGCGCGTCGACGGCGCCGGCAACCTCCAGGTCTTCCGCAAGGTGACGCTCCCGCTTCTCCTCGTCGCCACCGCGCCGCTGCTGATCGCGTCGTTCGCGTTCAACTTCAACCTCTTCAACAACATCTACTTCCTCACGGGCGGTGGTCCGTACGAGCTCGAGCAGACCGTCGCCGGCTCGACGGACATCCTCATCAGCTACACGTACAAGATCGCCTTCCAGGCGGGGGGCGGCGCCCAGTACGGGCTCGCTGCCGCGGTCTCGATCTTCATCTTCTTCATCGTCGCGGGTATCTCCGCGATCTCGTTCTGGCGCACCCGAATGCTGGAGGAAATTCGATGACGACGCTCGACCAGGCAGAGGTCGTCGCGGGCACCCGGGTCGCGGAGGCGACCCCGGGTCGGCGTCCGATCCTCTCCTACAACTGGTGGCGGTACCTCGTCAGCCTTCTCGCGATCGGGTTCGCGATCTTCCCGATCGTCTACGTGGTGTCGGCCGCGTTCAATCCGATTCCCTCGCTCACGAGCGCGCAGGTCGTCCCCGACGACGTGACGCTCGAGAACTTCCGGCGGATCCTCAGCGGAAAGCCGGGAGAGGCCGGCACCGAGCAGGAGGCGCTCGACGTCCCGTACACGAGCTGGTACGTGAACACCCTCATCATCTCGGGCGCGACGGCTCTCTTCTCGGTGTTCTTCGCGGCTTTGGCCGCCTATGCCTTCGCACGGTTCCGGTTCCGGGGACGCCGAATGGGGATGATGGGCCTCCTCCTCATCCAGATGTTCCCGACGTTCCTCGCGGTCGTCGCGATCTACTACATCGTGCTCGAGATCGGCGACGTCTTCCCGGCGTTCGGTCTCGACACCCGCACCAGCGTCATCCTCGTCTACCTCGGTGGCGCGCTCGGGGTCAACACCTGGCTCATGAAGGGCTTCCTCGACTCGATCCCGGACTCGCTCGACGAGTCGGCGCGGGTGGACGGCGCGACCCCGGCGCAGGTGTTCTGGGGGATCATCCTTCCTCTCGCGGCGCCCGTGCTCGCGGTCGTGGGGCTTCTCTCCTACATCGCCACGATCAACGAGTTCATCATCGCGAGCCGTCTCCTCCAGACGACTGACAAGTTCACGCTCCCGGTCGGGCTGTACGGGTTCATCAACGACAAGTACGCACAGCAGTGGGGTCCGTTCTGCGCCGGCGTCGTACTCGCGGCCATCCCGGTCGTGATCATCTTCTTCTTCCTCCAGAGGTTCATCACCGAAGGCCTCACCCGCGGCGCGGTCAAGGGTTAGTGCATGACCGTCCTTCTCGATCAGCCGCACCACGACGGTTCCGAGCGGTACGTCTCGGAAGCGCCGGCGGCGCTGGGCGACGACGCGACGATGCTCCTTCGCGTTCCACGAGCGTCGGTCGCAGACGCCGTCACCGTGCGGTACGTCCGTGACGGCGAGCCGCAGGTCGCCCGCGCGGAGATCGAGCTCGAGACGGACTCCGACGTCTGGTGGCGCGCACGCTTTCCCGTGGCGAACGTCGCGACGCCGTACCGCTGGCTCCTCTCCGGCGGGGACTTCGGCTACGCGTGGCTCAACGCGCTGGGCCTTCATCCGTTCGACGTTCCCGATGCCGACGACTTCGTCGTCACCCCGGGAGACGGCGGCCCCGACTGGCACCTCGACTCCGTCGTGTACCAGGTGTTCCCGGATCGTTTCGCGTCGTCCGGGCTCGAGGTGACGCCCCCCGAGTGGGCGATCCCGCGGGGTTGGGACGAGCTCCCGACCGGACGCGGCCCGGAGACGCCGTTCGAGTGGTTCGGCGGCGATCTCGCCGGGGTCGAGCGGCGGCTCGACCACCTGTCCTCGCTCGGCGCCGATGTGCTCTACCTCACGCCGGTGTTCCCGGCCGGAAGCACGCATCGCTATGACGCGACCGCGTTCGACACCGTCGACCCGCTGCTCGGCGGTGACGACGCACTCGTAGCCCTCGTCGAAGCCGCGCACGCACGCGGGATCCGCGTGGTCGGTGATCTCACGACGAACCATGTAGGCGCAGGGCACTCGTGGTTCGTCGCCGCGCGCGCCGAGCGCGCGCCCGAGCGCGGGTTCTTCTTCTTCGACGACGCGTACGAGCACGGCTATGCGTGCTGGAGCGGCGTCCCGTCGCTTCCCAAGCTCGACTACGGCTCAGAGGAGCTCCGGGAGCGCATGTATGCAGGCACGGACTCGGTCGTGCGGCGCTGGCTCCGGCCGCCGTACGAGCTCGACGGGTGGCGCATCGACGTCGCGAACATGACCGGCCGTCTCGGGGCGGTGGATCGGCTTGCGGACGTGGCGCGCGGCATCCGCGGCGCAGCCACGACGACGCGCGGCGATGCACTCGTCGTTGCCGAGCACGCGCACGACGCACGCGGCGACCTTCGCCTCGGCGCCTGGCACGGCACGATGAACTACGCCGGATTCACGCGTCCTGTATGGGCCTGGCTCAGAGGCGAGAACCTCCCCTCGGGGCCGGCGGACGGCGTGTTCGAGCTCCCGGTCGGCATTCCCACGAAGCCGGGCGCCGCGATCGTCAAGACGATGCGCGCGTACCGCGCGGGCATTCCGTGGTCGGCGTCGCTCCACTCGTGGGCGATCCTCGACAGTCACGACTCACCTCGCTTTGGGGTGATCGCAGGGTCGCGCGAGCGGCAGCTCGTCGGTGTCGGCCTGCAGATGACGACGCCTGGAGTGCCGATGCTGTTCGCAGGGGACGAGATCGGCCTCGGCGGCGACTGGGGCGAGGACGCACGCCGGACGATGCCCTGGTCTCGTCCTGAGGAGTGGGACGGAGCGATCCTCGACGGCTATCGCCGGCTGATCGCGCTGCGGCGTGGGAGCCGCGCGCTGTCGCGCGGCGGCATCCGGTACGTCCACGTCTCCGACGACGCACTCGCCTACGTGCGTGAGGCGCGAGACGAGGCAGTGCTCTGTCTCGCGGCGCGCGCCGCGCACGACGTGGTGCGCGTTCCGCTCGGTCGGCTGGGCGCGCGCGGACTCGAGACGCTGTACGGCGAAGACGTCTCCATCGAACGAGATCACGCCGCTCTCCCGACGGGCGGGCCGGCGTTCCATGCCTGGAGAGTCGTGTGACGACGAAGGAGGGCTGCAGTGGCTGAGGTGACGCTCAAGGAGGTCGACAAGGTCTACGACGGAGGGGTTCATGCCGTCCAGGATCTCTCGCTCGAGGTTCCGGACGGAGAGTTCCTCGTCCTCGTTGGGCCTTCCGGGTGCGGCAAGACGACCGCCCTCCGAATGATCGCCGGCCTCGAGAGCATCACCGACGGGACGATCGCGATCGGCGATCGAGTCGTGAACCAGCTCTCTCCCAAGGACCGCGACATCGCGATGGTCTTTCAGAACTACGCGCTCTACCCCCATCTCTCCGTGGCGGACAACATCGCCTTCGGCCTGCGCCTTCGCAAGATGCCCAGGCACGTCGTCGATGAGCGGATCGCGTGGGCTGCCAGGCTGCTCGACCTCACGCCGTACCTCGCACGGAAGCCCAAGGAGCTCTCCGGCGGTCAGCGCCAGCGCGTGGCGATGGGCCGGGCGATCGTGCGCGAGCCGCAGGTGTTCCTCATGGACGAGCCGCTCTCGAACCTCGACGCGAAGCTCCGCATCCAGATGCGCGCCGAGATCGCGAAGCTCCAGCACGAGCTCGGCACGACCACGATCTACGTCACCCACGACCAAGTCGAGGCGATGACGATGGGCGACCGGGTCGCCGTGATGAGCATGGGCGTCCTGCAGCAGGTCGACCGCCCGCAGGAGCTGTACGACGCCCCGAGCAGCGTCTTCGTCGCCAGCTTCATCGGGACACCTCCCATGAATCTCTTCCGGGGGACGATCCTCACGGACAACGGCACCGTCTCGGTCACCCTCGCGGGGAAGACCATCGCGGTCGAACAGTCGTGCGTCGTTCGCTACGGGGGGATTCGCACGCTCGGCGGGCGGGACGTTCTGGTCGGAATCCGCGCCGAGGACGTCCACCCGGCCTCGGCGCGCCCCGAGCTTCCGACGCTCGACGCGACCGTCGAGCTCGTCGAGGCGCTTGGCTCGGGGATCATGGCTCACTTCAAGATCGACGCGGAGTCGTATCGACCGATCGAGTCCCGCGGCGCGGGAGCGGTGGAGGACGGCGGCAGTCAGGTGCTCGGGACGCAGCCGAACCTCGTCGCGCACTTCCCGCCGCGAATCGATCTGCGGATCGCCGAGACGGTTCCCGTCGCGATCGATCCGGCCGCACTCCATTTCTTCGACGAGGAGACGGGTGCTGCCCTCAGCTGAGCTTGCAACGCATGCGCGACCGGACGCTACGCGATCGCGCTTCTGCCGCCTCGCAGCGCTCGGCTGCGTCGGGCTCCTCGTGCTCGCCGGTACCGGAGGCGCCGAGCCGCACGTGATCGCGCAGGCGCCCACCGGCGCCGCGCTGGATGCGCTGTCCCAGCCACCGACATACAGCGCTTTCGCGTCCCAGCGCATCTACTTCGTGATGCCCGACCGCTACGCGAACGGCGATCCGTCCAACGACCGGGGTGGGCTCACCGGGCCACGTTCGGTGACCGGCTACGACCCCGTCGACTCGGGCTGGTACCACGGCGGGGATCTGAAGGGGCTCACGGGCGTGTGCGCCGATACGCGCACGGGGCTCGCGCGCGTCGAGAACCTGGGGTTCACGGCGATCTGGGTGACGCCGGTCGTCGCGCAGCAGTACGTGCAGGCCGACAGCGCGGCGTACCACGGCTACTGGGGCCTCGACTTCACGAAGGTCGACCCGCACCTCGGGACGAACGCCGACTTCGAGGCGTTCGTCGACTGCGCGCATTCGCTCGGGCTGAAGGTCTACCTCGACGTCGTGGTCAACCACACGGCCGACGTCATCCTCCCCGCGGGCGGCTCGACGTATCGCAGCGCCGAGGAGATGCCGTACCGCGACTGCAAGGGGAACGCGTTCTCGGCACAGCGCTACGCGGGCACGAAGCGCTTCCCGTGTCTGTCGGCGCGCTACCAGCCACGCCAGCCACTCGTCCTGCCGCAGAACCGCAACCTCAAGAAGCCCGCGTGGCTGAACCAGGTCACCCGCTACCACAACCGCGGCAGCATCACGTTCGACAGCTGCTCGCCCGCGTGCTTCGAGCAGGGCGACTTCTTCGGGCTGGACGACGTCTTCACGGAGCAGCCCTTCGTCGTGAACGGCCTCGCGGAGGTGTTCGGCGGCTGGATCCGCGAGTTCGGCGTCGACGGCTTCCGCGTGGACACGGCGAAGCACGTGGACCGCGCCTTCTTCAAGGCGTGGGCGCCCAGGATCCAGGCGGCGGCACGCGCGGCGGGCGTGCGCGACTTCGAGATCTTCGGCGAGGTCTTCCTGACGGACAGCGTCGAGCTGTCCATGTTCGTGCGGGATCGAGCGATCCCGAACGTCATCGACTTCCCGCTTCAGGACACGCTCGTCCGCTACGCGGGAGGCTCCGCAGGATCGCGTGGCATCGCGTCACGTCTCGCCGACGACGACTACTTCCGCGGGCCGTCCGGTGTCGCACCGACGCCGGCGACGTTCCTCGGCAACCACGACGTCGGCCGCGCGGCGGCGAAGATCCGCGAGCAGACGCAGGCCGAGGGAGCCGAGCTGCTCGCACGCGTCGAGCTCGGCCACAGCCTGCTCTACCTCCTGCGCGGAGTACCGACCGTCTACTACGGCGACGAGGTGGGGATGATCGGGCGCGGCGGCGACAAGGCCGCGCGCCAGGACATGTTCCCGACGCAGGTCGACGAGTGGAAGTCCGAGGCTCGGGTGGGCTCTCCTCCGATCGGCACCGGCTCGTCGTTCGACCTCGTCGACCATCCGGTGTCCGAGCATCTCCGGGCGCTCGGCGCGCTGCGCGACGCGCATCCCGCGCTCTCGACCGGCGGCTCGATCGTCCGGCTCGCTTCGGGCGGCACCCTCGCAGTGAGTCGCATCGACCGCGAGGCGCGCCGCGAGTATCTCGCGCTCTTCAACGCGGCAGAGGAGCCCGCGCGGCTGACCGTGCAGACGGCGACGCCGGACGCGAGCTGGATCCCCCTGCTCGGCGGCGTCGCTGCGACGAGCGCAGCGAACGGCCGGGTGACAATCACGGTGCCTCCGCTCACGGCGCTCCTGCTCCGCGCCGACGCCGAGCTTCCGAAGCGCGGCGCCGCCAAGGCGACGCTGAAGGTCAAGTCGGACGAGATCAGCTCGCTCGTCCGTGTCTCGGCTACGGCGTCGACGCTCGATCCGCTGAGCGTCACGTTCGCGGTCCGACGTGCGGGAGCGAGCTCGTGGACGCGGCTGGGGGTCGACGACTCCGGGCCGTACGCGGTCTACCTCGATCCGCGCCCCTTCAAGAAGGGGGAGCGCATCTCGCTCGTCGCCATCGTCCGCGCGAGTGACGGCTCGATCTCGACGTCCCCGGTCATCTCCGTGAGGCCACGCTGATGGCCGTCCAGCCCGACGTCACGAGCGCGCTCGACGCCACCGGCCGCCGCTACGCGTTCAGACCGGCGGCGATTCTCGGCAACGGCTCACTTCTCGCGACGCTCTCGGAGCGAGGCGAGCTGGAGCGCCTCTTCTGGCCGAACGTCGACCACGGGCAGCACCTGGGCGAGTTGCGACTCGGTCTCGAGCTCGACGGCGTCCTGCACTGGCTCGACTCCGACCCGTCCTCGTGGACGCAGCGTTACCTGGACGGCGCGTCGATCCTGCACACGACCGCCGATCTCGACGGCACGCAGGTCGAGCTGACCGACCTCGTCACGCCGGCGGAGCCCGTCCTGGTGCGCGGAGTTCGGTCGTCGCGCCCCGGGCGCCTCGTCGTCCACATCGCTCCGAGCCTCGACGGGGACGAGCGGAGCGGTGCGGGCTACGTCGATCCCCGCTCGGGGGCGCTCGTCTTCTATCTCCGGGGCGTCGCCCTTGCGCTCGCCCTCGTCGCACCCGACATGGAGACGACGCTCCGTGAGGCGAACGGCGAGCAGGCGGAGCACGACGTCGTCATCCACCGCGCCCCGGTCGAGGGGCTCGTCTCGGGGTCGCTCGACGGAGAGGCGCGCGTCGTCGTCGCGTTCGGCGCGACACCTGACGAGGCGATCGCCCGCCTCCGACGGCCCGAGACCATGAGCCTCGACGTCCTCGTCGCAGAGCGGACGGCGTACGACCGGGAGACGATCGCCCTCGCAAAGGCACCCGAGGGCGATTCGGGCGTGGAGGAGCTCTACGCGCGCTCGCTCCTCGTGCTCGAGCAGCTGACCGACCGCCAGACCGGTGCGACGATCGCGGCACCGGAGTTCGACCCGGCGTTCGAGCAGTCCGGCGGCTACGGGTTCGTCTGGCCGCGCGATCTCGGCTACGTCGTCCTCAGCTACCTCGCGGCCGGCCGGGGCGACCTCGCCGTTCCCGCCCTGCGCTGGCTCGCACGCGAGCAGGCGCCCGAGGGGCTCTGGTTGCAGCGGTACTGGACGGACGGCTCGCTCGCCCCGAGCTGGGGTCTACACCAGCTCGACGAGACCGGGATGGTCCTGTTCGCCTACGAGGCTGCCTGGCGCGAGCTCGGAGATGCCGCCCTGGACCGGGAGCTCTGGCCCTCGGCGCGCGCGGCTGCCGACTTCCTGTGCGGCTTCGTCGACGAGGAAACGGGACTGCCTCTGCCGAGCGTCGATCTGTGGGAGCAGACCGACGGGCAACACTCGTACAGCGCTGCGGCGACGTACGGCGGTCTCACCGCCGCCGCCTCGATGGCGACGCGGCACGAGCCCGCGCTCGAGGCGCGCTACCGCAGAGCGGCGGAGCGCATTCGTGCTGCGATCGAGGAGCACCTCTGGAGCGAGGAGCACGGCCGCTACCTCCGCTCGCGTTGGGTCGGGCGCTCGGACGAGCTCGGAGAGGCACCGCCGGCGGCCTTCGACCGGCCCCTGCGCTACCCGACGAAGGCCGTGCGCAGCGTCGATCGCGTGGATGCGCGCGTCGACAGCTCGTTGCTCGGCCTCTGCTGGCCGTTCCGGGCCGTCGATCCGGGCTCGCCACGGATGCGCGCGACGATCGAGGCGGTCGAACGCGAGCTCCGGCTCGAGGACGGAGGCGTGCTGCGGCACGAGGCCGACGACTACGCGGGCGGGAACCCGTGGCTCATCTCGACGCTGTGGCTCGGCCTCGCGGAGCGCCAGGCCGGCGACGCCGAGGGCCACCGCGCCTCGCTCGACTATGCACTCGCACGGCAGACGCCCCTCGGCCTGCTTCCGGAGCAGGTGACGCGCGACGGTGACCCGGCGTGGGTCGTCCCGCTGGGCTGGAGTCACGCGATGTTCGTCCTCGCGACTCGCCCGGAGCTCGCGCTGGTTCGCGACGGCGCCTGAGTAACGTCCGCAGCATGTTGCTGCGGATCCCGGAGCCGTACGACTTCGTCCTCTCGACCACTCGCTTCCGCGACTTCGGCTCGGATGGAGCGACGGTCTGGCACGAGGGCGGCCTGCACCGCGTCGTGGCCGGGCATGAGGTGCGCGTCACGTCCGTGGAGGGAGGGGTGACGATCGAGCCGTGGAGCGATGCGGCGGCCGCCGAGGTCGGCCGGCTGCTCGGGGCTCCGTTCGACCTCGCGGCCTTCCACGAGTGGGCGCGCGACGACGCGACCATGGCGATGGTCGTCGGCTCGGTCCCCGGCTTCCGGCCGACGATGAACCCGCAGCCGTTCGAGGCGCTGGTCGTCGCGATCACCGCGCAGCAGATCTCGCTGCATGCCGCGGCCTCGATCCGGCGCAACCTCGTCCAGCGCTACGGCGTCCGGCACGAGGTGGCATGGGAGTTCCCGACCCGTGAGCGGATCCGCGAGCTCCGGCCGCGGCATTTCACGCCGCTCGGCTTCTCGCGCGCGAAGGCCGAGTACATGCTCGAGCTCGCGCACAGCGAGGTCGATCTCGACGGACTCGCTGCGCTCGACGACGATGAGGTGATCGCCTCTCTCACGTCCATACGTGGGCTCGGCCGGTGGACGGCCGACTGGTTTCTCGCGCGCCACCTCGCGCGTCCGCACGCGTGGCCCGCGGGCGACCTCGGCGTGCGCAAGGCGGTCTCGACGTTCTACGCTGCCGGACGTTCCCTGACCATCGAGGAGGTTCGACGCATGAGCGAGCGGTTCGCGCCGTTCGAGAATCTGTCCGCCCAGTTCTTGCTCGCGGCCGCTCGGATGGCAGGGTAGGCGGCGACGTGAACGTACGGCGTGCGGCAGCCGGCGACTTCGACGCCATCGCGGAGCTCTGGCGACAGTTCGACCACGAGGTTCCCCGGCCGACCCACGAGGGGCCGGCGAACGTGGAGAAGGAGCTCGGGGAGGTGCGCGAGATCATCGCCTCCGAGATCGCGTTCGTCGCGGAGGGCGACGACGGTGAGCCGGTCGGGTTCGCGCTCGCGCGACGGCGCGCCAATGGCTTCGGGACGCTGACCGATCTCTACGTCGCCCGCGACGCACGGCGCAGTGGAATCGGTACCGAGCTGATGCGCGAGGTGCTCCGCGCGTTCCGCGCCGAGGGGATCGAGCAGCTCGATCTCGACGTCCAGGCGTCGAACCACGTCGCGCGTTCGCTGTACGCGCGCTGGGGTTTGAGGGACGAGGTCGTGATCATGGTCGGCTCCGTCGACGCGCTCGAGGAGAAGCTCGGCGCGCAGGAGGCGAGCTCCTTCGGGTCGATCCACATCCAGACGGACGACCTGAGCGCGGTCGAGCAGGCGGTGCGGCAGTTCGTTCCACGACTCCCCGGCGGCTCGCGTGGCTCACTCGTCGCTCCGCCGCGCCGCGGCTGGATCACCGTCTACGACGACGTCTGCGATCGCAACCCGGAGATGCTCCGCCGGCTCGCACGCGAGCTCTCGGACCGGATTGGGGCGGTGACGCTGCTGCTCGGGCTGGAGCGCGAGGAGCTCGTGCGCATGATCCTCCTCGAGCGAGGGAGGATCGTGGACGAGTATCTGTCCGTGCCCGAGTTCTACGGGCCGCTCCCTCCCGGCGACGTCGTCGGGCTCGCTGCCAACCCGACGGTCGTGGCTCGGCTCACGGGCGCGGATCCCGACGCGGTCCGGCGAACTGCCCGCACCGCGCCGTCGCCCGCCGACCTCCCGCCGGCGCGTGAGCTCCTCGCCGAGCTCGCTTCGGTCGTGGGCGTCGAGGGTGCCGAGACGGGTTGGGCGGACGTGCCGGACCTCGACGGAGCAGTCAGGATCGCGCGATGAAGGTGCTCCTCCTCCACGGCTGGCCGGTCTCGGAGCGCGTGTGGGTCTCGCAGGTGAGCGCGCTTCGCAACGCCGGCTTCGACGTGCATGCGCCGCACTTGTACGGGCGCGGACCGTCGATCGACGACTGGGCGGCGCAGCTCCTCCGGGAGATCGAGGGGCCGCTGGTCGCGGTCGGGGCGTCGATGGGCGGCTACTGCGCGCTCGCGCTCGCTCGCCGCGCGCCGGAGCGGATCCTCGGCATGGCGCTCGTCGCCTCTCGGGCCGACGCCGACTCGTTCGAGCGGCGCCGCTTCCGCCAGGACACGATCGCCGACCTCCGCTTGGGTGACCGACCGCGGCTTGCAGACGAGGACGCCGATCTCGAGCATCTCGCCGTCGCGCAGGAAGCGATGCGCGATCGGCTCGACCTCACCGGCGTGGCGGCGTCGTTCGGCGGACCGCTCCTCGTCTGTGTGGGCGACCAGGACGAGCTCGTCTCGGTCGACGAGGCGCGCGAGCTCGCCGACCGTGCCCTCGACGGGCGACTCGAGGTGTTCCCGGGTGCTGGGCATTTCGTCGCGCTCGACCAGCCGGAGCGCTTCAACGAGGTCCTGCTCGAGTTCGTGAGCCAGTGGAAGACGTGACCTTCGAGGAGGTGCGCGGGCTCCTCGACTCCGACGAGGTCGTGCTCCTCGACGTGCGAACGACGCAGGAGTTCGAAGGGCTCGCGGGGGCGCACTGCGATCCGCGCCAGGGGCACATTCCCGGCGCAGTCAATCTCCCGCTCGAGCGACTCCTCCAGTCGCGGAGCGCGGACGAGGTGCGGGCCGCCGTCGGTCTGCCGCCGGGAGCGCAGATCGTGGCGTACTGCCACAGCGGAAACCGCTCCGCGTTCGCCGCTCAGGTGCTCGAAGGCGCCGGCTACCGAGCGCGCAACTACATCGGCTCCTGGCACGAGTGGTCGCGGCTCGTGTCCGAGTAGCGATCAGGAGGCTGCGACACGCAGGAACGCGTCCGCGAGCGCCCGCCCCTGCGCGTTCGACTGCTCCATGCGTGCCTCTGACTCGATTCTGAGAACGCTCGGAGGCATCGGAAGGTCGTCGGGATCCTCCTCGGCCCAGGTATCCACCATCTCCTGCGTGACCTCGGCGTGGAACTGGATGCCCCACGCGGGCCGATCTGCGAGGCGAAAGGCCTGAAGGCAGATCGCGCTCTCCGCAAGCGCCGTCGCGTCGGGCGGTAGGGCGAAGGTGTAGTGGTGCCACTGGAACACGGTCGCCTGCGCCGGAAGTCTCCCGAGCACGGGATCCGCCGCCCCCTCGGGCGTCAGCGAGACCTCGTGCCAGCCGATCTCCGGCGCGCTCGCCGGGCCGACTGTCGCCCCCGTCGAGCGTGCGAGCATCTGGGCGCCGAGGCAGATGCCGAAGACGGGGACCTCCTCGGCGAGCACCTCGCGCAGGAACGCCTCCTCGTGCGCGAGCCACGTGAAGTGGTCGTCCTGGTCGGGATGCTGCGACCCGCCGAAGACCATCACCGCGTCGTAGTCCCGTGCCGGCGCGGGCACGCCCCCGTCCGGAACGAGCCAGCGCTCGAGGGTGTGGCCTGCCGCTTCGACTGCCTCGTCGAACACGCCTCCGGGGACGGTCGGGCCGTGGTTCACCGAGAGCACGCGCATCGAGTGACTGTAATCAGCCCGCGAGAGAGTGCGCGACCGCCGACGACCGAGGAGGGTGAGGTGGCGAGGCTCTCCCACTCGATCGTCGATGGTCGCTGTTGCCTAGTTCGCCAGGCGGACCTGCACGAGCCGGTAGCCCGCAATACCGCCGAGCCCCGGATCGCCCTTGCGAAACGCCTTGACGAAGAACTGCACGTTGAAGCCGTTCCGCGGCTGCGGGAAGAACTTGTTCGGAACCAACGTGAGCGTCACGTAACCGTCGGCCTGCGTTGCCTGGGTCTGGCCCGACACGACCCTCGGAGTCCCGCGCATGAACACGAGCGCTCCGTTGACCGGCCGGCCTCCGCGTGCGGTGACTCGAACGCGCACGGTGATCGCTGCGGTCCGGCTCGTCACCGAATTCGGCGCGAACTGAACTGCCGCGACAACGAGGCGATCGCCTGCCGCCTTCAGATCTCCCACTGCCAGCGAGCTGCCCGCAGGAGGAGGCGGCGGCTGGTTCGAGCCGATGACGCCGGTCGGGTTCGAGATCGCAGATGTGGAGCCCCGGTCGTTCCTCGCAACGACCCGGACGCGGATCGTGCGACCGGTGTCGCTGTCACGGATCTCGTAGTCAGGGTCGTTCGCGCCCTGGATCTCGCTGCAGTTGTCGCCCTTGTCGTTGCACCGCAGCCACACGAACGAGTAGGTGATCGGATTGTCTCCGCCCCACTGGCCGCGGTTCGCCTTCAGAGCGTTACCGACGATCGCCGTGCCCGAGACCGAGGGCTCCGTCGTGTTGAAGGGCTTCGCGGCAGTGACGACAGCCGTCGCATTCGACGTTGCAGTGGCCGAGCCGTCATCGTTGGTCGCCGTCACCTGCGAGCGCATCCTGAAGCCGGCGTCGGCTTCGCGAAGGCTGTAACTGGCGTTCCTGGCGTTCGTGATCTGCGTGCAGTCCGACGCGTCCGGCTTGCCGGCTCCGTCGCACCGGAACCAGCGGTGGACGTACTCGAACGGACTTGTGCCGGTCCACGTGCCGCGCGTCGTCCTCAGCACCTGGCCGACGCGGGGCGTGCCGGTGATCGAAGGCTCGCCCGTGTTAGTGGGGGCCACGTTGGTAGCCGCGCCGGAAGCTCCGGCGAGTAGTGCGACCATCACGGTGCCGACTGCCACGAGCGCCGCCGATCCGGCGAGGCTCGCGAGGCCGAGCCGATGGGTCCCTCGCTGCTTGGAGGTGGTTCTCATTTCGTGCTCCTTCCCTAGTGGCTCCCTCGATCACTCGAGGCATCGCCATTGCGTTCCTCAGCCGGGAAGGCCTTCTGCAAGGTTTGAGAAGAGGGCCACGATCGCTTCTGCTCCCGCCTGGTTTGCGGAGAGCCGCGATCGCTCGCAAGCTGACGTACACCCAAACTGTAGTGCAGATCGGGCTGATGGGGGTCTTTCTACGTCGCTACAGGGTGCCGCCCCGAACCGAGCGCTTGGTCTCGTCAGGTCGTATCGAGGCCAAGAGCTGGTGACGATGCCGGTGGCAGCAACAGGAGATGGCTCTCGACGACCGCGCTTGCGACGTCGATCAGCTTCCGCCCGGTCCGTTGCGAGTGGGAGCGAAGCATTTCGAACGCCTCCTCGGCGTCGACCATGTGAGTGGCCATCAGGATCCCCTTCGCCTGCTCGATCACCGCTCGGCGCCCGAACGCACCCTGCAGGTCGTGGTACTCGGCGAACCGCTGCAGCGTGATCTCGATCGCGCTCTGCAGCTCCTCGGCGTCCGCGTCGACGATATAGGCGAAGACGCCACGTTTGGCCGCCTCGCGGATGTAGCTCGGGTCCTTCCCCGAGAGCAGAGCGATCACCGGGCACGTGGACTCGTGGACGATCTGACCGATCAGCTCGAGCGCGTGCTCGGAGCTCAGCCCGAGGCCGACGAAGGCAACATCCGGCTGCTCCCGGGCCGTCGCTGCGCCCACTTCCTCGACGTCGACCTCGCTGGCGATGACCTCGTGGCCGAGGCCCGTGATGACCCGCGCGAGCAACTCGAGCCTGTCCTTGCGTTCGTTCGCGATCAGAACGCGGAGAGGGGGAGTCTGCTCGATGGCCACTGCTCACCGGAGAGCATATTGGGCCGACGGAGTCTGGTCGGAAGTGCGGCTCCGCGGCCCGCTACTCGGAGGAACAGGTCAGAAGAGAGTCGGTCGCTCGGGCGGCGGCTCGATCCCGCCCGCGGCCGGGACGCCGGCCTCGTCGAGCAGCCCGCGCAGGAGCATCGCGCTGCGCGGCGCGAAGTCGTCGCGGTTGTTGTTGAAGAGCGCGTAGACCTCGTCCGCGTCGCTCGCGAGCCGGCCGAGGTCGCCGACCCACTCCGCGAGCTCGTCCGCCGCGTACATCCAGTCGAACCGCTGCCACGACTTCTCCGACCTGATGTTCCACGTCTTCACGTTTCGTCCGTGGAAGCGCACGTAGGCCACGGGGTGGGTCGCGGCGGCGACCGGGGGCAGCACGTTAGACGCGCGCGTCCGCGGAGCGTCGACGGAGACGTAGGCGAGACGGTTGCGCTCGAGGAAGGCGAGCGTGTCCGACCGCTCGTCCTCGTCGAGCCACGAGCGATGCCGGAACTCGACCAAGGGTACGAGCGGGTCGAGCAGGCCCCGTACGGCTTCGAGCTCCCGCTTGGCCTCCTGCGACTTGACGAACCGCGGGTGGTACTGGAGGAGGATCCCACGGAGCTTCCCGGAGAGCTCGAGTGGCTCGAGCGAGGCGCGGAAAGCGGCGAACGCCGCGCGCTGATCCGCCTCCTCGTGTCCCGTCATGGACGCGTGCGCCTTCACGTGGAAGACGAACTCGGGCGGCGTCCGCTGCGCCCAGCGGCCGGTCACGTCCGGGTCGGGGAGGTGGTAGTAGGGCGAGTCCACCTCGACGGTGTCGAAGCGCTCCGCGTAGTACGCGAGCCGGGCCTTCGAGGTCGAGACGCCGCGGGGATACCAGGTCTTGACGAGTCCCTCATCGGCGAACGAGCAGGTGCCGAGGCGGACGGTCGCGGACATTCGAGACTAAGCGTAGGGGCCGAGCGTGCCCGGCCCCTACGGCCCGCAGTTACTTCTTCCGGACGATCGCGCTCTTCGCGGTGAAGCCGTTCACCGTCGGGTTGACGCAGGGCGTCGCGCCGATGAGCGGCTGCAGCTGCGTGCACAGCGGCGGAGCGGATGCTCCGGTCGCGACGGCGTCCGCGCGGAAGAACGTCCCGACCGCGAACCTCGTCGTGAAGCGGCCGTTCGCGCCGACGCGGACGCGCTTGCGCGTCGTCAGCTTCGACCTGGCCTTCCCCCCGAGGATGGTCACGGTCGCGCCACCTCGCGGCTGCCCGGCCTGTGTGACGGTGCCACTGACGACTGCGCCCTTGCCGGACGCCTTCGCCGAGATCGTGACCGCGCCTGGCGCGATCGCGGCCGGTGCGACGACGACACCTGCCGGATTGACTGTCCCCACGCCCGGGTTGTACGGGACCCACGAGGAGATCCACGCACCGAGCGCGACGCGGCTGAACACGCCGTTGATGGTGAGCTCCGCCTGGTACACCTTGGCGCCGAACGTCGCGCGTCCGGGAGTCCCGGCGGGAACGTCCGGCGGCGGCAGGCAGATCGCGATGTACGCGGGGCCCGCCGCGGTCTGGGCTCCCGACGTCGGGACGAGGTAGGTCGGCACCTGCAGGGTCTGTCCTGCGGCGGTGAGCACCATGACCCAGGTCGCGAGCGGTGTCGCACCGCCGGTGCATTGCGCGACCGTGGCCGCCGGGATCTGTCCCGGCGCGGCGACGACGAGCTGGCCCTCGAGCGGTAGATCTGCCCCGGCGAGGTCGAGTGCCTTGACCACGGCCTTCACCGGGCCGAGCACGGTTCCGGGCGCCTGGCTCGTCGTGAGCTGGGTGCCGGTGGGCACGATGATCCCGACGCGCGCCGTCGCATCGTCGTTCGGGTTGAGCGTCGCCCTGACGACGACGCCTGTGGCCGTCTGCGTGATCTCGAGCTTCGCGGAGTTGTAGGCAGCCATCGCCGCGGGTACCGCGACGAGTGCGGCGAGCGCCGCCAGTCCGACGAGGCCGGTCCAGAGTCGTGCTTTCATCAGTCCTCCTCTTCGACGAATCGAGTCTGTCACAGCGGGTGTCTTACGGTCATCCCCGCGCCTGAAGGAGCCCGCTCGAGCGGACCCACTGCCTGTTGTCGTAGCGGTAGAGGTACACCTGCTCCATCGGGCGGTAGTCCGTCCGCGAGGTCTTCAGGCGGATGCCGGGCAGCAGGAACGGGTTCGCGGCGGTGTCGAGGCTCTGCGCGGCGCGCAACAGGCCGGCACGCGTGAGGTTCCGGCCTGCCTTCCGCAGCGTCTCGACCATCGTCCACGCCACGGTCATGCCGTACCAGTTGTAGACGTCCGACGGCTTCCCGCTCGAATTGTGCTTCCGCATGATCGATCGGTACAGCGCGACAGCCTTGTCCTTCGCCCAGACCGGGTCGTTCGGGTTCTTCACGAAGGCGATGGAGAGGGCGCCCTTCGTCAGCTCCGGCGCGTTGAAGCGCGCGATGCCCATGATCGTCGGCTCGATGGAGACCGAGGCGATGTAGACCTGCGGCTTCCAGCCGAGCCGGTGCGTCGTCGTCATCGCCTGGAGGAAGAACCTCGGCGTGGCGAAGAGCATGAGCGTGTCGGCTCCCGAAGCCTTCAGCAGCCCCACCTGGCTCGAGACGTCGGCGCCGGTGAACTCGTAGGCCTGCTTCGCGACGATCCGTGGCCCCTTCCCGGCGATCGCGCGGGTGAGTCCCGTGAGCATGTCGAGCCCGAGCTCGGTGTTCTCGTACAGCACGGCGATACGGGCCTTCGGCTTGGTCTGCACGATCGTCCTCCCGTAGACGTCGCCCTCGCCCCGGTAGCTCTGGAGGAAGCCCATCGTCCACGGGTAGCGCGTGTAGCTTCGGCCGATGGACTGGGATCCGTCCCCGGCGTAGAGCTGCGGCACCTTCTGTGCGTTCAGGTAGTCGCGGATCGCGAGGTTGTTCGCCGTCCCGATCGAGTTGAAGATCGCGAAGACGCCGTCCTGCTCGACGAGCCGGCGCGTGAATGCGACCGTCTGGGCCGGGTTGTACGCGTCGTCGTAGTAGCGGTACTCGATCTTTCGGCCGTTGACGCCGCCTCTCGCGTTCACGTACTCGAAGTACGCCTTCGCGCCCGGGCCGACGCTTCCGAAGGCGGCCGCCTCGCCGGTGAGCGGAACGGTGCCGCCGAGCAGCACGGTCGTCGCCGTGACTCCCGGCTCGGCGCGGGTCGTCGCACCGGCCGCTGTGACGAGGGCGAGTGCCGCGAGGCCGGCTGCGGCGGCGCGGCTGATCACTTCGTGACGAGCGTGCGGAGGCCGGGGAGCTTCAGCGTCGCGGTGCCCACCCGAGCGCGAGCCGATGCCGGCATCGGGAGGTCGAGGTAGAGGAGGTTCGTGCTCGACTGCGCAGTCGACGACGAGGCGAGCGTGAGCGTGAGGCGCGAGCCCTTCGGGATGTACGTCGCCTGGTTCGCGAGCTGGATCGTGACCTTGCGCGCGCCGTTCGAGGTGGGCACGCCGCCGGCGCTGACGAGAATCTCTCTCCCGGACGGTGTCCGCGCCGTCAGGACGGCCACGAGCCGTGACCAGCCGCCGCTCGCTGCGATCGTGGTCTGCACCGAGGGCGAGCCGAAGATCTCGATCGCCTTGCGTGTGGGAGCCGACGTCCGCACGGCTTTCCCGCTCCGCGCGAACGTGGTCACGCCCGCGAACGAGACGAACGTCGGCGAGACGGGAGGCGGCGTTCCCCGACGCACCGTCTGGCCCGAGAAGTTCTCCGGCGCGACGTAGACGGAGACGCGAGAGCCGTCGCAGCCTGCGGAGCGGAGATGGCAGTCGAACCACGCGCGGACCTTCGCCATCAGGTGGCCTGTGTCAGCGGCCGGGAACGTCGAGGGAGCGTGGCCGTGAAGGCCGACGTACAGCGCCTTGGGGCCCTTCAGCAGTGAGTAGGCGCGCGTCCCCTGGTCGATCCCGAAGAGGAAGTCGCGGCGGCCTTGTGCCATGAAGACGGGCGTCGTCACGGTGCCGAGCCTCGAGAGGCTCGAGCGCTCCTCGGCCCATGGCCTCACGGCGGCGACGTTGCCCGCGAACGCGGCCGTCTGCAGGGCATCGAGCGACGGATCGCGCCGCTCCGGCGGGATCGAGCTTGCGAGCCCGGCGACCAGCCCCGACTTGACGAGGTTCTGCGGCATGAGCGCCCAGTACAGGTCGGTCCAGGTCTCCACCGTCACGACGGCGGCCCAGGGCACGCCTGCGACGAGGGAGTTGAAGATCCCGCCGCCGCCGTAGGAGATCCCCCAGGCTCCGATCTTCGTGTCGGAGACGTCCGCGCGCGCGGCGAGCCAGTCGCGGATCGCGCGGATGTCCGCGACCTCGCGCGGTCCGTCGATGCCGACGAGGCCTCCCGAGGCGCCGTGGCCGCGTGCGTCGAAGGTGAGGATCGCGTACTCGTTGCCCGTGAAGCCGTAGCCCTCGACGAGCGCGTTCATCTGCGCACGGTTCCCGGCGAGGCCGTGGAGGAAGACGATCGCCGGCCAGCCTCCCGCGGGCGCAGCCCCGTCGGGGACGTACAAGGTCGCCGCGATCGAGACGCCGTCGTCCATCGCGATCGACACGTCCGTTCTAGCTGTGGCCGCTGCCGGCGCGTTCCCGACGGCCAGGAGCAACGTTGACAAGACTCCGGCGAGCAGCAGCCTCGGCACGGAGCGAAAGGGTAGTCGAGCGCAGTGCCTGGCACCGAGGTTTCACGATTCGGCGCCGGTTCGTCCCCAGGGGCATGCCCTCTGCGGACGGGGGAGCACCGCGGGGCTCCCTAGAATCCCGCGGATGGATCCGCGCCCCATCGGCGTCTTCGACTCGGGCATGGGAGGTCTCACCGTGCTCCACGAGTGCCTCGTCACGCTCCCGCACGAGGACTTCGTCTACCTCGGCGACGGCGCGCGCCTCCCGTACGGACCCCGGCCGCTCGACGAGATCCGCCGCTTCGCGGCCGAGATCGCCGGCTACCTCGAGCAGCAGGGCGTGAAGCTCATCGTCGCGGCGTGCAACTCGGCCACGGCCGCGGCCCTACCCGACCTCCAGCGCCAGCTCAGCGTGCCCGTCATCGGCGTTCTCGCCCCGGAGGCTCACGCAGCCGTTCTCGCGACCCGCAATCGACGCATCGGCCTGCTCGCCACCGAGGCGACGGTCGCGAGCGGCCGCTATCCCGCGCTCGTGCGCTCGCTCGATGCCGGGGCGGAGGTCGTCTCCGTCGCCTGCCCGCGCCTCGTCCCGCTCATCGAGGGCGACGAGACCCACGGCGAGGAGATCGCGGCCGCCGTGCGCGAGTACGCCACGCCGCTGAAGGACGCGGACGTCGACACCGTCATCCTCGGCTGCACCCACTATCCGCTCATCCGACCGCTCTTCCAGCGTGTGTTCGGCCGCGGCGTCACGCTCGTCTTCTCCGCGGAGGAGACCGCGCGCGAGGCGGCCGAGACGCTCGCGCGCAAGCGGATCGAGAACGCCGAGGGCCGCGAGGGCTCGTACCGCTTCCTCACGACGGGTGACCCGGATCTCTTCCGCGAGCTCGGCCGGCGCTTCCTGCAGCTGCCGATCGACGTCGCCGAGCACGTCGAGGTCGCGACGCTCGAGGCGGTCGCATGAGTCGCCACGACGGCCGCCGTCCGGATCAGCTTCGCGAGCTCGACATCGTCCCCGACTACCTCGAGCAGCCGCACGGCTCCGTCCTCTACGCGCAGGGGAAGACGATCGTGCTCTGCACCGCGACGGTGGAGGAAGGGGTGCCGCGCTGGCTCGCGAGGTCCGGGCGCGGCTGGATGACGGCGGAGTACGCGATGCTGCCCGCGTCGACGGGCGAGCGCACTCAGCGCGCGGTCTCCCGGGGACGTCCCGACGGCCGCACGGTGGAGATTCAGCGGCTGATCGGACGCGCACTCCGGTCCGTCTGCGACTTCCAGGCTCTTGGTGAACGGACGCTCTGGCTCGACTGCGACGTGCTCCAGGCGGACGGCGGCACGCGCTGCGCCTCGATCACGGGTGCCTGGATCGCTGCGAGTCTCGCGCTCGGGCGATTCGGCCTCGGGAAGGCACTTACCGGCTCGATCGCCGCCGTCTCGGTCGGGATCGTCGAGGGCGAGGCCGTGCTCGATCTGGACTATGCGGAGGACTCGACCGCCGAGACGGACATGAACGTCGTCATGACGGACGACGGCCGGCTGGTCGAGGTGCAGGCGACGGCCGAGCGCGACCCGTTCACGCGGGAGCTGCTCGACTCGCTGCTCGACCTCGCAGCCGCCGGGATCGGCGAGCTCACCACGGCACAGGCGGAGGCCGCGGCAGCTCCACCTGCATGAGGCTGCTCCTCGCCTCGCGCAACGAGAACAAGCTTCGCGAGCTTCGTGCGGCCCTCCCGGAGTGGGAGATCGCGCTCCTCGACGCGCCCGACGAGCCGGTCGAGGACGGAGCCACGTTCCTCGACAACGCGCGCATCAAGGCGCGGCACGGACGGGCACATGCCCCGGCCGAGGCGTGGGTGGCCGGCGAGGACTCCGGCATCGAGGTCGCGGCGCTCGGCGGTCGGCCCGGGGTCGAGTCCGCGCGCTGGGCGACGGACGGCGTCGCGCAACTCCTGCACGAGCTCCATGGCATCGACGACCGGCGCGCCCGTTACGTCTGCGAGCTGGTCGCACTCGCCCCGGACGGCACCGAGGTGCGCGCCTCGGGGACGCTGGCGGGCGCGGTCGCCGAGACGCCGCGTGGCGACGAGGGCTTCGGCTACGACCCGATACTCGTCCCGGAGGGCGAGACGCGCACCGTCGCGGAGCTCGGCGACGTCTGGAAAGCGGAGCACTCCCATCGCGCGCGGGCCGCGCGAGGGCTCGCGGAGGCGCTCGCGTCGCGCTGAACGCTGCTAGCGTCGCTCCATGGACGCGGCGCAGGCCCTCGGAGAGCTCCGCCAGCTCTCCTCGCAGATCACGGCTGCAGTCGTCGTCGACGGTGACGGGGCGGTGCTCGCGGCCTCTCCGGAGGAGCGCGGTGAGTCGCTCGCCGCGACGGCGACCGAGCTCCTTCGCGCAGCCGCCGAGCTCGGAAGCGAGAGCCGCGACGTGACCCGGGTCGAGATCGAGCTCGAGGAGGGTGCGGTCTTCGTCGTCTGCGAAGGGGACCTCACGGTCGCCGCGACAACAGGCCCCGATCCGACGTCGGGCCTCGTCGTGTACGACCTCCGCACGTGCGCCCAATCGGTCGATCCGCCCAAGAAGCGACGCTCGCGCAAGCCCAAGGAGGACGCCGGATGAGGAAGCTCGTCCGCCTCGTCCTTCTCGTCGCGCTCGCCGTGTGGGCGTGGCGCCGGTTCTTCGGCGGCACGGGGCCGGACGAGCGGGCGGGGGTCTCGTACGCCGACGGCTCCGCGGTGGTCCTCGAATCGGACTCACCCGGATTCGTGCGCCTCGCGGCGATCGCTCGCGGCGCCCTGCGTCCGTGACCCGGGACGAGCTCGGCGCGCTGCTCGTCGAGCGGGCCTTGCTCGAAGGCGACTTCGTCCTCCGCTCCGGGCGGCGCTCGAGCTGGTACCTCGACAAGTACCGCTTCGAGACCGAGCCGAGGATCCTGCGTTCGGTCGGTGAGGCGCTCGCGGAGGCCGTCGACGAGGTGGAGCACGACGCGGCGCGACTCGCCGGGCCGGCGCTCGGGGCCGTCGCGTTGGCAGCTTCGGCGGCAATGGCGTCCGGACGTCCGTTCATCATCGTGCGCGGTGAAACCAAGGAATACGGCACGGCGAGACGCATCGAAGGCCCCTTCGAGCCGGGTGAGCTGGTGTGCCTCCTCGAGGACGTCGTCACCTCTGGCGGCGCGCTCGCGGAGTCGGTGTCAGCCGTCCGGGACGAGGGTCTCGTGGTACGCCACGCCGTCTGCGTGGTCGACCGGGAGGAGGGCGGGTCCGATGCGCTCGCCCGGGTCGGGGTGCGCCTCCATGCGCTCTTTCGCGCAAGCGAGCTCCTGGAGATGCGGAAAATCCCCGGAAAAAGGCATGGTTGAGCCAAATCCGAAGGGGTGTTAGGCTCCCTCGGTTCCGTGAACCCGAATCCGACGTCAGGAGGAGAACAGTGACAAAGCAGGATTTCGTGGATGCCGTAGCCGATCGGGCCGGCATGTCCAAGCGGGACGCCGGTGCTGCGGTCGACGCCGTGCTGGAGACGCTCACCGCTGCGTTGAAGGGCGGCGACTCGGTGACGTTCACCGGCTTCGGCAAGTTCTCGACCTCGGCGCGCGCGGCGCGCATGGGGGTCAACCCGCGGACGGGCGAGAAGGTGCACATCGCCGCGACGACCGTCCCGAAGTTCACGGCAGGGAGCGCGCTCAAGGCTGCGGTCAAGGGCTAGTTCGCTCCGAACGAAGGATTGACGGAAGGCCGCCGAGAGGCGGCCTTCGTCATTCGCAGATCGGAGATCCGCAGTTGCGGATTCCGATCGCGAGAGTCAAAGACGCTCGGGGGTGTCGTTCGCATCACTGCGGCAGTCCTAGAGGTCGCACATCGAGCTGACCCCGGCGGGATATCTTGAACACGAACACATGTTCGACTACGGTGGAGCGCGATGCAGCTCTCGTTCGACGCCGCCGACCGTCTCGTCGAGCTCGTCCACGCGCGGCAAGGCGCGGTCTCGGCCGAGGAGGCGGCTCGGGTGCTCTTCGCGCTCGAGCGCGCTCCCGCGACGCTCGCGCACTCCCTCCTCGCCGACGTCGTCGACGGTGACGCGCGGCTCGCCTGGCTCGGTGGCCGCGTCGGACTCTCCGACGGCGTCCAGGCCGACACGCTCATCGAGGACGCGGAGCTCGTCGTCTTCGACCTCGAGACGACCGGGCTGTCGGCCTCGCGCGACCGGATGTGCGAGATCGGAGCGGTCCGGGTGCAGTCTCTCGAGATCGCCGAGACGTTCGAGACGCTCGTCGACCCGGGAGTTGCGCTGCCGTCGACCATCGCCCGGCTGACGGGTCTTCGCGCGTCCGATCTCCGCACCGCTCCGCGGCCGGAGCTCGCAATCCGCCGCTTCCTCGCCTTCGCCGGCGACGCCGTGCTCGCCGCCCACAACGCGCGCTTCGACGTCGGCTTCCTCGACCAGGCCGTTCAGCGGCTCACGGGGAAGCGGGTGGCGGCTCCGGTCGTCGACACGGTCTGGCTCGCGCGACGGCTCCTCCAGCGCCGTAGCGAGCGCTTCTCGCTCGCGCAGCTCGCGCACTTCTTCGGGACGTGCACGCAACCCTGCCATCGCGCGCTGCCGGACGCGCTCGCGACGGCCGAGATCCTGGTGGCCCTCCTCGGCCTCGCGCAGGAGCGCGGCGCGCGGACGCTTGCCGAGGTGATCGAGCTGGCGACACCACGTACGCGGAAGCTGCATGCGCGACGCTCCCTCGTTGCCGGGGCACCGACGACACCCGGCGTGTACCTCTTCCGCGACCGGAACGACACCGTTCTCTACGTCGGGAAGGCGCGAGACCTGCGCGCTCGCCTGCGGTCGTACTTCGCGGGCGACCGGCAGCGACCGGCCGTCGAGGGAGCGCTCGGTGCGCTCGAGCGCGTCGAGTGGCACGAGCTCGGCTCCGAGCTCGAGGCGTCGCTCGAGGAGCTCCGACTCATCCGCGAGCTGCGTCCTCCCGCGAACGCGCGCGGAGTCCGTCCGCAGTCGTTTCTCGAACGGCGAGGCGAGCGCTGGCGTGTGGTCGCAGCGCCGACGCCGTTCGGGCCGGTGGCGAGCAAGCGCCGCGCGCAGCTCGCGGCTCGCGCCCTCGAAGGGTTCCCGGACGACGATCTCGCGGCAGCGCTGCCCCCGCTCCGTACGCGCCTCCGCCGCCTGGCGGGGGATCTTCGCTTCGAGGACGCCGCGCGTCTGCGGGACCGCATCGAGGCGCTCGAGGACGTCGTCGCGCGGGTCGACGAGCTCGCGAGACTTCGCGCGGAGGAGCTGTGCGTCCTGGCGCCGGCCCGGCAGCCGGGGTTCTGGCGCGCGTTTCTCGTCGCGCGCGGACGTGTCGTCGATCGGACGATTCCGCGCGGCCCGGCCGGCCGGCTCGAGCTCGAGGCCGCACTCGCACTGACGTCTGCCCACGAGGTTTCGCTCGCGCCCGAAGATGCCGCCGCGCTCCTCGTGGTCGCGGCCACGGTGCGGAGGCCGCCGCCGGAGATCCGCATCCTCCGGCTGAAGCTGGACGAGGTCCTCGCCGCGTAGCCTGTGGGCCGGTGGATGCCGTCAACTTCGCCGACCGTCTTGCGGCGGCCGTCACCCGCAAGCGCAGCCAGCTCGTCGTCGGGCTCGATCCGCGACTCGATCTGCTGCCGATGGAGCTCCGCGGCGAGGCCGTGCTCGGGCGGGCGGCAGCGGCGTCGTCCGTCGCCCGCTTCTGCAAGGGGATCGTGGACGCCGTCGGCCCGTACGTCGTCGCGGTGAAGCCGCAGTCCGCGTTCTTCGAGGCACTCGGCTCGGACGGGGCTCGCGCGCTCGAAGAGGTTTGCGAGTACGCGCGGGCCGCGGGTCTGCTCGTCCTCCTCGACGCGAAGCGCGGCGACATCGGCTCCACGTCGCGCGCGTACGCCTCCGCGTACCTCGAACCGCGCGACGATGCCCCCCCGCTCGCCGACGCAATGACGGCGAGCCCGTTTCTCGGCCTCGACTCGGTCGAGCCCTTCCTCGCCGCCGGTCGGCGGCATGGCGCGGGTGTCTTCTTCCTCGTCCGAACGTCGAACGCCGGCGCAGCCGACGTGCTCGACCTCGCCCTCTCCGACGGCCGCCCGCTGTGGCATCACGTCGCGGAGCTCGTCCGCCAGTGGGGGGAGCCGCTCGTCGGAGAGGCGGGAATGTCGAGCGTCGGTGCCGTCGTCGGCGCGACGCACCCGCGCGCGGTGTCGGAGGCGCGGAAGCTGTTGCCCACGTCGCCGATGCTCCTCCCGGGCGTCGGCGCGCAGGGGGCGACTCCTGCGGACGTCGCACGCGCGTTCACGGCGGGCGCGGCGAGCGCGCTCGTCACCGCCTCACGCTCCGTCATCTACGCCTACCGCGATACGGAAGCGGACTGGCGGACGGCAGCCGGGGCCGAAGCGCAGCGGCTGGCCGGCGAGGTATGGGCGGCGGCGGGGTGGTAGCGACTCCTACACTGTCGCGCCGGTGATGCGGAGAGCGCTCCCCGCCCTCGTCGTGGCACTCCTCGCCCTCGTCGCGCCGTTCACGGCGGGCGGCGCGGGGCCGAAGATCGACGCCGCGGCCTGGTACCTCGTCGGTGACGACGGCGCGGTCCTGGCGCGGAACGACGCCGCCCGCGAGCGGGCGATGGCGAGCATCACGAAGCTCATGACCGCCGTCGTCGCCGTCGAGCGCTCGCAGCTGAACGACACGGTGCGCGTGAGTCCCGAGGCCGCGCGCATCGGCGAGTCGACGGTGTACCTCCGTGCCGGAGAGGAGCTGAGCGTCGCCGACCTCCTGCGCGCGACGCTCATCCCGAGCGCGAACGACGCTGCGCAGGCGCTCGCTCTGCACATCGGCCGGGGATCCACCGAACGGTTCGTCGAGCTGATGAACGCGAAAGCGGAAGAGCTCGGGCTCACGGACACGAACTTCGAGAATGCCCACGGGCTCGACGAGTCCGGACACGTCTCGAGCGCGCGTGACGCGACGACGCTCGTCCGCTACGCGCTCGGCATCCCCTTCCTGCGCGACGCCCTCTCGCGTTCGAGCCTTTCGCTCCCGGGAGGACGGACCTTTCCCACGACCGACGACCTGCTCGTGTCGTGGGCGCCGCTCGTCGGCGGCAAGACCGGGCACACGCGAGCCGCGGGCTGGTCGCAGGCGGCGGCAGCGACGCGCGGCGGCGTGACCGTCTACGGGACGGTCCTCGGCAGCGACACGCGCGAGGCTCGCAACGACGCGCTGCGGGACCTGCTCTCCTTCGGG